>JAISDC010000204.1 GCA_031265105.1 Verrucomicrobiales bacterium | reverse complement strand
CGAAGTTTTGTCTAAAAAACACTTCGTGTCTTTGTGTCTTAGTGGTGAAAATTTCTCCGCGTCTCTGCGGTTCAATTTTTTTGAGTTACGCGACGGTGACTTCAGGTATGTTGATGGGGATGTCGGCGAGTTGCCAATGTGATTTTCGCGCGCGGCCGGGAAGGATGCCGGCGGCGTGAGCGAGCGCGGACAGGACGGGCGGTTGCGGCGCGAGCGTTGCGCGGCGGCGGAGTGGCGCTGGATTTACCGGCTCGGCTCGCTGCGGCTGGCGATGGTTTTGTTGTTCACCGTGGCGGCGGCTTGCGCGGTGGCGACGGTCTGCGAGTCGAGGTTCAACCGGCAGGTGGCGGAGGCGTATATTTACAAGAATCCGTTCTTCATGCTGTGGCTGTCGCTGTTGTGTCTGAACCTGATTTGTTCGGTGCTGACGCGCTGGCCCTGGGAGCGACGGCATCTGGGATTTGTGGTCACGCACAGCGGCATCATCACTTTGCTGGCCGGCGCGGTAATCGGGCATTTTTTCGGCCTTGAGGCGTGGGTAAATTTGGAGAAGGGCGCGCCGCCGGTCAACATGCTGACGGTCAGCGAGACCGCGCTGATGGTGCGGGGATTTCATTCCAGGGAATTTTATCAGGCGCCGCTGACCATGCGCGCGCGCCAGCCGACTCCACGGCGACCGCAGGTGCTGCCGGTGCCGGAGTCGGACTTGCGGCTGCAAATTTTGGCTTACAGCGCGGACTTGACCGGGATTCAGGCGCGTTTGACCGACGCTGACGGTGCGACGGGCGAGGCGGAATGGATCGCGGCGGGCACCTCGCGGTTGTTGCGCGCGGGAGCAGCGGTCGTGCAGGTCGGCTTCGGCCCGCGGCAGGTGCCGCTGCCGTTCAGCGTGGCGCTGGACGATTTCCGCGTGCCGCGCGACGAGGGCACCGACCAGCCGGCGAATTTTATCAGTGAGGTGACGTTCAGCGAGGCCGGCGGCGTGACCAGACGGGAGCGCGTCGAGATGAATCATCCGGCCAGTTTTCCCGGCGGCTGGTGGCGGCTGGCCACCGGGTTGAATTACAAGTTTTCGCAGGCCGGCTGGGATCCGGCGGACTTGAACCGGACCACGTTGCAGGTGTTGTATGATCCGGGCTGGCTGTGCAAGTGGCTCGGCTCGCTGCTGATTTGCGGCGGCATCACGCTGATGTTTTATTACAGGCCACGGGGAACCACGAAGCGGAGTTAGATTTTATGCGCGGACTTTTTTTAAAAAAACTTTGTGGCTCGCTATGCCTCTGCGGCTCGCTGTGGGCCGCGACGCTGATGGCGAAACCGTTGGACTTGTCCGGCCTCGACGACCTGGCGGTGCAGGATCACGGGCGGAAAAAACCGTTTTACACGTTCGCCGTCGAGCAATTGCGCTTCATCAGTGGCAAAGATGATTGGCGCGACGCTGACGGTGAGGTCTGGCCGGCGGAAAACGTGGTGCTCGGCCTCTGGTTCGATTGGGACACCTGGCGGGACCGGCCGCTGGTATTGGTGGATAACTTATTGTTAAAAGAAAAACTCGGGTTGCCGAAGAACGAGCGGTATTTTTCCTATCAGACGCTGCGCATGAGCGCGGGATTCGCGCCGGCATTGGCGTCCGCGGATGAGGCGGCCGGGCGGTTGACGCGGCAAATGGCACGGGTCGAGAATTTGCGGGACGGCGCGCTGCGCATATTGCCGGATCAGCGTCACGCGCAGGGCGAGTGGTTGACCATGCGGCTGGTTGTCACGGCGGATTATTCCCAGGCGGAACAGGAGCGGATTCGCGAGGCATTCGAACAATTGGTGAGAAATTATCACGCTGACGATGAAGCCGGCACACGCGCGGCGACATGGGCGTTCCAGCAACAGTTGCGCGCGCTGGCGCCGGCGGTGTATCCGTCGGCGCGGATCCTCAAGCTGGAGAATCTTTACGCCAGGCTGAATTTGTTTAGCTGGGCCTGGAAAGCCTATTTGCTGGCGGCGGTCACGCTGATGCTGACCACTCGGTTATGGCGCCGGGCCGGTTACCGCTGCGGCATGGCCTTGGCGTTGGCCGGTTTTGCGTGCCAAGGCGTTGGATTCGCGCTGCGCGTGACGGTGGCCGGGCGCGCGCCGGTGACGAACATGTACGAGACGGTAATCTGGCTGGGATTTGCCGCGGTGCTGTTCGCGTTGATTTTCGAGTTAGTGTTCCGCAGCCGTTATTTCCTGCTCGGCGCGACGCCGGTGGCGTTCGTGTCGCTGCTGCTGGCGGAGACGCAGAGCCAGGCGCTGGACAGCACCATTCAGCCGCTGGCGCCGGTGTTGCGCAGTAATTTTTGGCTGAGCACCCACGTGCTGACCATCACCAGCAGTTACGCGGCGTTCGCGCTGGCGCTGGCGGTGGGGCACATGGTGCTGGGCCGGCTGCTGTTCAGGCGACCGGTGCCGCCGGTGTTGTATCAATATTTGTACCGGACCTTGCAAGTCGGCGTGCTGCTGCTGGGCATCGGCTCCGTTCTGGGCGGGGTTTGGGCGAATTATTCGTGGGGGCGGTTCTGGGATTGGGACCCGAAGGAGACTTGGGCGTTAATCACTTTCCTGTGTTATCTGGTGGTGTTGCACGGGCGCATTGCCGGCTGGTGGGGCGGCATCGGCCTGGCAGTCGGTTCGGTGCTAGGGTTCCTGTCGGTGCTGATGGCGTGGTACGGGGTGAACTTCGTGCTCGGCACGGGCCTGCACAGTTACGGTTTCGGCGCCGGCGGCTTCGCCTACGCGCTCGGGTTGGTGATTTTTGAGCTGGCCGTCGTGACGCTGGCGCTGGTGGCGCATCGGCGCGCCCGCGCGGCCGGTCAGGCGTAAAATCGCTCTTGTACAAACCGGGGTCCGCATTTAATATTCCAGCATGGCGGCGATAGTTGAAACGGAATGGAATATCAAGGCGCGTTCACCGGTCTGTCAGGCGACCGGGCGGCCGTTCATGGCGGACGAGGTGTTCCACACCATGTTGCTGGACAAGCCGGAGGGCCTGGAACGGCTGGATTGGTCGGAGGAAGCGTGGCAGGCCCAGCCGCCGCCCGCCTTGCCGCTGTCGTGCTGGAAATCGGTGTTCAAGCCCGCCCCGCCCGCGCCCGTCGAGGCGGTGACCCGCGAGGACGCGGAATCGGAATTGCGCCGCCGGCTGGCCGATTTGCAACCGGGCGATGAAAAATACGCGTATTTGCTGGCGCTGTTGCTGGAGCGCAAACGCATTCTGAAAGCGCGGCAGAAAATCGACAGCGGCGGCCGCCGGTGCGTGGTGTACGAACACGCGGTGACGCAGGAAACGCTGCTGGTGCCCGAGGTGGATTTCAAATTGTCGGAACTGGACGCGCTGATTGCCGAGTTGCACCAGCACGGCGGCCTGGTGTTCCGCGTCGAGTTGCCCGCGGAACTGGCGACCGCTGCCGGTGAGGAAAGCGCGGAGTGAGGCGCCGCGCCGGTTGATTTTCTGTTTTCTTCCGACGTTCATCTCCCTATTCTCACTTTTGTGAGAAAAACCAAGATTGTCGCCACACTCGGCCCCGCCACGGAATCCCCCGCCATACTGCGCGAACTCATCCTCGCCGGAGTCAATGTATTCCGGCTGAACATGTCCCACGCCGCGCATGACTGGGTTCGGCGCATCGTGCCGGTCATCCGCCAGCTCAGTGACGAACTCAACCGTGCCGTGGCGGTCTTGATGGACACCCAGGGGCCGGCCATTCGCACCGGTGACCTGCCTAACAAGCTGGACTTGAAAATCGGCGACACGTTCACCTTTACCGTGCGCGGCTATACTTCCGTGGAGGAGCGTTCCGTGGATACGAACTACGACTCGCTGGTGGAGGACATCAAAGTCGGCGACATCGTGCTGGTGGATAACGGCGTGATTGAAATGATGGTCAAGGAAAAGCGCCAGCACGAGTTGGTGTGCGAAGTGCTCACGCCCGGGGTGATGGGCAGCCGGCGCCACATCAATCTGCCCGGCGTCAAGGTCAAGCTGCCCGCGTTGACGGAAAAGGATCTCAGCGACTTGAAAGTGGGGGCGGAAACCGGCGTGGACATCGTGGCACTGTCGTTCGTGCGCGAGGCCAACGACCTGTCGCTGCTGCGGCAGGTGCTGACCGCCGAGGGCAAGCCCAACATCATGATCATCGCCAAAATCGAGGACCAGTCCGCCGTGCACAACATCAACGAAATCGTGCGGGAGGCCGACGGCATCATGGTGGCGCGCGGCGATCTGGGCATCGAGTGGCCGTATTACGAACTGCCCATCGTGCAACGCAACATCGTCAACGCCTGCCTGGACGCCGGCAAGCCGGTCATCGTCGCGACCCACATGCTGGAGAGCATGATTCACAACCCGCTGCCCACCCGCGCGGAAATCACCGACGTGGCCAACGCGGTGTTCGAGCGCGCCGACGCGATTATGTTGTCCGGCGAAACCACCGTCGGCCTGTATCCGGTCAAATGCGCGCAGGTGCTCGACAAGGTGGCCACTTGCATCGAGAACAATCACACCGCGGAATACCACGCGCCGCTGCCGCTGACCCAGCGCCGCGACCACGCCGCCGCCGCCGCGGTGCATCTGGCCAACCAGATGCGGGCCGACGCCCTGCTGGTCTTCACCCACAGCGGCCTGGGAGCGCAACTCTGCGCCGCCCTGCGGCCGTCGCATTCGCTCATCGTCGCCTGCACCCCCGACGCGGAACTGGCGCGGCGGCTGTGCCTGCGTTACGCGGTGGCGCCGCTGGTCATGGCCTTCGGCGACAATCATCTGGTCAACGTGGATCTCGCCCGCAACTTGATTCTGGATAAAAAGCTGCTGCCCGAAGGCGGCAAGCTGGTGGTGTTGACCGACCAGATCACTCATCAAAACCGCTATTGGTCGGTGCAATTGCGCACCTTGCATTACTACCGGCATTGACGGTGGCAATGCCGGGATGAACTACTATATTAACCGCGGAGACGCGGGGACGCGGAGGTTGTTAGCTTCTCGCACTCTCGTACTCTCGCACTAAGCCCGACCGGTTAATTTTTCCTGCAAGCATTGCCCGCGTTCGGCTGAAACGGGTGACTTACTTAACGCTGACGGTGACTTAACCAACATAGTTGGTAACGCGATAAACTTATTTTGTAACCAAATCAACTTAGTTGGCGGCCCTACCAAAATAGTTGGTGGCATAATCAATTTTGTTTGTAACCACACCAACTTAGTTGGTGACGCGACAAAATTATTTTGTGACCCCACCAACTAATTTTGTGACCCAATAAAATTAATTTGTGGCGTAACAAAATTAGTTGGTGGCCCGATAAAATTATTTTGTAACGTAATCAACATTGTTGGTGAACTCACAAACTTATTTTATTTGCCCACTTTTGACACGACTCGCGCCACCAATAAAAACATAAGCCATTAAACCATAGCGGCATACATGAGTAATCAAGCCTACAACACCAACAAGTTCAGTACCCGACAATACATCGGGGTGACTTTTTTAAAAGTGAAGCCCAGTTTGCGCCAACTTTCCCCAACTGCGTTTGGGCGACCATTGACCGCGCGCAGCGGCGGCCAGGTAACGGTGGGAATCTTAAATCTTGAATTTGACAGACGCCGCGCTTGCCGGGAAGATGCAAACGCGGAGTTGACGGGGCTCGAACCCGCAACCCCCGCCGTGACAGGGCGGTGCTCTGACCAATTGAGCTACAACTCCTAAAAGAGAAGCGAAATTTATAACAGCAAATGAACGAGACGCAAGTGATTTATCGAAAATATATTTGCCGCCGGTGCGGTAATTGTTGTCGCTGGCCCGGGTTGGTAAAGTTGACGGCGGCCGATACCGCGCGCCTCGCCGCTTTTCTGCGGTTGACGGTGGAGGAACTGGTGGCCGAGTATGCCGAGTTGCATCCGCGGCGGACGGGGCTGGTGTTGAAGTCGCGCGCCAACGGCGAGTGTTGCTTTCTGGCCGGGGTGAACCGTTGCCGCGTCAATCCGGTCAAGCCCGCGCAGTGCGACGGGTTTCCCAACCGGTGGCAATTCCCCGGCTGGCGGGAGGTTTGCGCGGCGGTGACGGAGTGAATTTTATGTTGCAGCAATATGACAGTCTGGTGTTGGGCAGCGGGGTGGCGGGGCTGACGCTGGCGTTGAAACTCGCCCGCCTCGGCACGGTGGCGGTCATCACCAAGAAGAATCGCGCGGAATCCAATACCAATTATGCCCAGGGCGGCATTGCCTGTGTGACCTCGGCGGAGGATTCGGTGGCGCTGCATGTGCAGGATACGCTGGTGGCCGGGGCGGGGTTGTGCCGGGAGGAGGTGGTGCGTTCTTATGTGGCCGAGGCGCCGGAACGGATTCGGGAATTGATCGGCATCGGGGTGCGGTTCTCGGCCCGGTCAAGCGGCGGCGCGGCGCCGGGCGGCGAGCTGGACTTGGGCCGGGAGGGCGGGCACAGCAAGCGCCGGATTTTGCACGCGAAGGACATGACGGGCCGGGAGGTGGAGCGCGCGTTGTTGCGCGCGGTGGAGCGGCATCCCGCCGTGACGATTTTCGAGGACGCCACGGCGATTGATTTGATTACCTCGGCGAAGGTCGGCCGGCCGGGGCCGAATCGCTGCCTGGGGGTTTACGTGCTGGACAATCGGACCAACCGGGTGGACACGTTCGTCGCCAAGGTCACGGCGCTGGCGACCGGCGGTTGCGGCAAGTGTTATCTGTACACCACCAATCCCGACATTGCCACGGGCGACGGCGTGGCCCTGGCGTTCCGCGCCGGGGTCAGTGTGGCCAACATGGAGTTTATCCAGTTCCACCCGACTTGCCTGTATCATCCGTTTGCCAAGTCGTTCCTGGTGTCCGAGGCGTTGCGGGGCGAGGGGGCGGTGTTGGTGGACGCCGCCGGGCGGGAATTCGCCACCAAGTATGACCCGCGCGGCTCGCTGGCGCCGCGCGATGTCGTGGCCCGGGCCATCGACGCGGAGATGAAGCGGTCGGGGGCGCCGTGTGTTTATCTGGACATCACGCGCAACGGGGAACCGTTCCTGCGCGAACGGTTCCCGAATATTTTCGGCTATTGCGAGTCGCTGGGCATCAACATCGCCAGGCAGCCGATTCCGGTGGTGCCCGCCGCGCACTACCAGTGCGGCGGGGTGCTGGTGAACCCGAGCGGCGCGACCGCGCTGGCCGGCCTGTACGCGGTCGGCGAGGTGGCGTGCACCGGCTTGCACGGCGCCAACCGGCTGGCCAGCAACTCGCTGTTGGAAGCCCTGGTGCTGGCGCATCGTAGCGCGGTTGCCATCGGCGATTCCCTGGGCGCCATCCGGGCGGAGGTCAACGTGCCGGAATGGGAGGAAGGGGAGGCGAGCGATCCCGATGAGCTGGTGATTGTGACGCACAACTGGAAGGAAATCCGCCAGATTATGTGGGATTATGTCGGCATCGTGCGCACGGACAAGCGGCTGGAGCGCGCCGGGCGGCGGCTGGAGATTCTGCTGCGGGAAATTCACGAATATTATTGGAACTTCAAAGTGACCAGCGATTTGCTGGAACTGCGCAACCTTGCGCTGGTGTCGTGGCTGATTGTGCAATCGGCCATGCGCCGCAAGGAGAGCCGCGGTTTGCATTACACGCTCAACTATCCCGGTTTGCTGCCCGCGGCCAGGGATACCCTGGTTGACCGCGGTGAGGGTTAGCGGCGCGGGCCGGCGGACGCGCGACAAAATTCCCGTTTGCTTTTCGCGTTTTTCGGCTACCGTTGCCCGTTATGAAGTGCTTCTTTTGCGACCGTGAGGCGACCTGCCATTTGACCAAAATTGTCAACGGCCAGTCTGTTGAGGTGCATGTTTGCGAAACCTGCATCCCGCAGATCAAGGAGCAGAACCTGATTGATTTCGATATCTGGGACGTAGTGTCCAAGCTGGCGATCGCCAAGGGAATGCCGGACCCGGCCAAGGCGGTGGAACTGGCGCCGCCGATGGCAATCTCCGCCAAGTCGCTGATGATGTCCCCGCAGGCGCTCGTGCAGGACTTGTTGCGTTGCGGCGTGTGCGGGTTCACCGGTGAGGATTTGCGCAAAACCGGGCGCCTGGGGTGTCCGGAATGTTACGGTGTGTTTGCCGAGGTACTGACGGAGGTGTTGAACGATTGCCAGAAGGGCCTGACACACCTGGGCAAGATTCCCGCCTCGATGGTGAAGGCGCAGCGTCAGCGGCTGGAGCAACAGTTGACCGAGGCCGTCGCGACGGAGCGTTTCGAGGATGCCGCCACCTTGCGCGACCAACTCAAGGCCATCAGCGCGGCGGACTGAGCCGCGCGGGGAAGGATGTCATGCCGATTTACAGCTATGAACTCATCGCGGGCGAATGCAAAATCTGCGGCGGCCAGTTTGATTTGCGCCGCCCGCTCGACCGTCCCGCGCTGACCGACTGCCCGCTCTGCCGCAAACCTGTCCGCAAAGTGGTGGCCCAAGTCAACACCCCGAAACTGCTCAAGCCTATCGCCCCCAGCGCGGCCAAAAACGCGGGCTTCAAGATATACCAAAAACGCGACCAAGGTGTTTACGAAGCGCTATAACCCCCGCCGCGCATTCAAATTTTTCATTTTTCATTTTTCATTTTAATTTTGCAATGTTGTCCCAACGAATAGTCAGCAAGGTCAGTGACGGCGGGCGGATTTCGCGCGCGGAGGCGCGGGAATTGTATCACTTGCCGCTGCCCGAACTGGGGCGGCTGGCGGATTGGCGGCGGCGGCAAATCAAGCGGAACGCCTACGACGGGCGCGGGAACGACCTGGTCACTTATATCATCGACCGCAACATCAACTACACCAACGTCTGCAACGTGTATTGCAAGTTTTGCAATTTCTATCGCACGGAAAAGGATGATGACGCCTATGTGCTCGGCGACGCGGACATGGACGCGAAGATTGCCGAGTTGGTGGCGTTGGGCGGGACGCAGGTGTTGCTGCAAGGCGGCCATCATCCGCGGCTGACGATGGACTATTACCTAAACATGCTCTCGCGCATCCGGGAAAAATTCCCGCAAGTGAACGTGCACGGGTTTTCGCCGCCGGAGTTCAATCACTTCGCCGCGGTGTTCAAGCTGCCGGTGCGGGAAATCATCGCGCGGTTCAAAGCGGCGGGCCTGGGCAGCATCCCCGGCGGCGGCGGCGAGATTTTGGTGAATGCCGTCCGTCAGCGGGTGTCGCCGTTGAAGTGCGACGCCGACCAGTGGCTGACGGTGATGGAGACGGCGCACGAACTGGGGCTGAACTCCAGCGCGACGATGATGTTCGGGCATGTGGAGTCGCTCGACGACCGGTTGGAACACTTGCAGCGGCTGCGGGATTTGCAAGACCGCACCGGCGGCTTCACGGCCTTTATCTGCTGGACCTTCCAGTCCGCGGGCACAGTGCTCAAGGCGCCGACGGTAGGGTCTTACGAATACTTGCGCATGCAGGCGTTGGCGCGGATTTTTTTGGACAACTTCCCGAACGTGCAGGCGTCGTGGGTGACCCAAGGCGGCGCCATCGGCCAGGTGGCGCTGAAGTTCGGCGCGAACGATTTCGGGTCGCTGATGATGGAAGAAAACGTCGTGTCGCAAGCGGGCGCGACCTTCCGCATGACGCTGACAGACATCCAGCGCCTCATCCGCGCCGCCGGCTACGAGCCGCGCCAACGGGACAACTGGTACCGGCTGGTGGAGTGAGCGTCAGCGTCGGGAGGGGAAGTTTTTTTATGTTTTTAGTTGGCGAGATTCCGTGTAACCAAAAAACTTTAAAAAATCCCCTTGACGCTCACCAACCACCCGTTAGCTTACACCCCATGATTTCCGAGCTTGACAACGTGGCCGCCGGGCGGGTAAGTTCCCCTCGCTCCCTCGCTCCCTCGCTCCCTCGCTCCCTCGCTTGACTTAATTTCCCTGTCCCATTTTGCCTCAAACATTCCCGATGCGGACAAGTCGGGTCGCCTAACGCTCAGGTCAGCCAGTTTTGCCCCGATGTCACATGACCGCGGCTTAATGTCACGTGACATTAAAAGCTTTCAACCAACAAATAACAGAAAACATCCACATGAACCCCACCATACCCCACCCTTCGCGCCTTCGCGTCTTCGTGACCGGAGTTAAAAAACTAACCCTGCTATTAACCCTCCTCTGCGCCCTCAGCGTCTCCGCGTTGAATGTCTTCGCGGAAAACAAAGTCGTCACCACCGGCACCGTAACGGAATCGGACAAAACCTACGAAAGCGTTTCCGACACCGCCGCCTTGTTCGTCACTGGCAGCGAATCGTCCTACAGCGGCACCGCAATCACGCTGATTGGCACCACCAATAGCGGCTTTGCCATTTACAGTGGAGCGGCCTACCTGTTCAGCAGCACCATCCTGAATCCCAGCGATACCACCGGCTCGATCGGAACGGTGAACCTCAACGGTACACTCCATGTTTATGATTCCATCGCCCAGGGAAATCATGGAGGCATGGCCGTAATCGGTGAGAAATCCAAACTCATCGCCGACAACTTTGTCGTCACCACTGCAACCACCCTCGCCATCAATATCTACTACGCCGGCACGGCGGAACTCCGCAACAGCCGCGTCACCGTCATCACTGACGGTGGCGACGGCACCGTAATAGGCATGTGGACCAACGGCACCCTGAAGGGCGACAACCTGCAAGTCATCCACGCCGGCGCCGACGGCACAGGCATCATAAACGGCGGCGGCGGCCCCATCATGCTCACGAACAGCGAAATCACCGCCAGCACCGGCATCGTCTCGTTGTTCTCCACCATCAGCATAAATCTGGAAAACACCCGCATCAACGCCGGCACCGGCCTCGACCTGCGGGACACCGGCGACATCACCATCATCGGCGGCGCCATCAACTCCGCCGGCGGTAATGCCCTGCTCGCAAGCTCCACCGCCCGCTACGACATCACCATCAGCGACCACGCCGCCATCACCGGCGGCATCACCAACACCGCCTCCGGTACCCTCAACGTCAACCTTGATGCCAGCACCCTCGCCGGCGACATCGCCAACACCGGCGGCGGTACGCTGACCATCATCCTCGACAACGACTCAGTCGGTGCTGGCGCCTTCACCGGTGGCAACCTCATCATCGGCAGCGACAGCGCGTGGAACTTCACCAAAGACTCCGCCGCCGACCTAATCGACAACCACGGCGTCATCCACCTCGGCACACCCGATCATTACATCGCCCTCCGCAGCGACACCATCAGCGGCGACGGCACCTGGTTCTTCCCCGTCAACAGCGACACCGGCGCCAAAAGCACCGTCACCGGCAGCACCGCCGCCGACAGCCACCCCAGAGGCAAACTCATCGTCAGCGGCGACGGCCTGCGCGACCCCAACTCCGTCGTCAACACCCTCGTCACCGGCCTCAACAAGGAAAACTGGATTTGGGACAACTTCAATTGGGGCTTGGAAGAATACACTCAAGACGGCCACGACGCGGATGGCAACCCGCACTTCATCCAACGCGGCACCAGCCCCGCCGGCACCGTATTAAACAGCGCCATCGCCATTCAACAGGCCATGTGGTTTGCCCAGCAAGACAGCTTACTAAAGCGCCTGGGCGAGTTGCGCTATGGAACGCGGGCGTCTCGCCCGCCAGCGGGCGGGACGCCCGCGCTCCATAACCTCATCGACAACCTCTGGCTCAGAAGCTATGGCCAACAGCTAAACGTCGGTGGCAAAGTTTCCGGCCAAGCCTACGAACAACTCATCTACGGCGTGGACCTCGGCACTGATCATAAGTTCATTATCAGCGCTGACAGTGACCTCTACCTAGGCGTGTACGCCGGCTACGGTCGCAGTGATATAGATTACCGCACTCCCGGCACTGACGGTGAACTCAACTCCTCCTACGGCGGCCTCTACGCCACTTGGCTTCACAGCAGCGGCTTCTACCTCGATGCCACCGTCAAAGCCGCCAGCGTGGACA
>JAISDC010000150.1 GCA_031265105.1 Verrucomicrobiales bacterium | reverse complement strand
CCGCCGGCGATCCTCCTGGAGGATTTCCCGGTTAGTGAGGAATTGTCAGCGTTTATCGCCAAATCCCGCAAGGAACTGAGCGACGTTTTCGCCGCCAAGGACGACCGGATTGTCGTGGTCGTCGGCCCCTGCTCCATTCACGATCCCGTCGCCGCGCTGGAATACGCCCGCAAGCTCAAGCCCCATGCCGACCGCCTCGCCGGTGACTTGCTCATTGTCATGCGGGTCTATTTTGAAAAACCGCGCACGGTGGTCGGCTGGAAGGGCCTGATTAATGACCCGTACCTCGACAACAGTTTTCACATCAACAAGGGACTGAAGATTGCCCGCAATCTGCTGCTGGACATCACCAAACTCGGCCTGCCCGTTGCCACTGAATTCCTGGATGTCATCATGCCGCAATTCATTGCCGACCTGATATCCTGGGCGGCCATCGGGGCGCGCACCACGGAAAGCCAAGTGCATCGCGAACTCGCCTCCGGCCTGTCCATGCCGGTCGGCTTCAAAAACGGCACCGGCGGCAACGTGCAACTGGCCATTGACGCCGTGCTGTCCGCTCGTCATTCCCACTGGTTCCCCTCGGTCACCAAGCAGGGCGTCGCCGCGATTTTCGAGACCGCCGGCAACCCGGCCACCCACATCATTTTGCGCGGCGGCAGCCGCACCGGGCCAAACTATGACGCCAAGGCCGTCGCCGAGGCCGTGGCACTGCTGGAACAAGCGGGCATAAAAAATCCCCGCCTGATGGTTGATTGCAGCCACGCCAACAGCAATAAGGATTACCGCCGCCAACCCATTGTCGCTGACGATCTCAGCGGACAAATCGCCGCCGCTAACCATCATCTCGCGGGGGTCATGATTGAGAGTCATCTGGTGGCTGGACGTCAAGATTATGTCAAGGACCGGGCGGTTTACGGGCAGAGTATCACCGACGCCTGCATCAGTTTTGATGATACCGTGCCGATTTTGAACCGGCTGGCCGAAGCCGTGCGCCGACGCCGCGGCGCCAAGTAGCCATCGTCAGCGCCTGACTGCCAACAGGTTAACCGCCCAACCAACCGGGCGGTGACGCTGACAATCAACGCCGGTTATATTAACCGTCCTAATAATTAAAAACGAGCGCCCTATACTTTTGGCCCGGCGCGTTAAATGATTGAACTGTTGGCCCGGTGCTGGCATTGTTACAAGGTTTATGGCTAAATTTGCTTCAAAGTTATTGTGTCTCTCAGCGGCAATGTCGGGTTTTGCCGCCAGCACTCGCGCGGGCGAGGCGGACATCACCCTGCCCGATCTCGATATTGTAACCTTCCAGCGCCTCGGCGGTATCAACGGCTCCACCTTGATGTGGATTGGCGTGGCGATTTGCGTGTTCGGGCTGATTTACGGCCTGGTGCAATACTCGCGCACGCATGAGCTGCCAGTGCACGAGTCCATGCGCGACGTGTCCAACACGATCTGGGAAACGTGCAAAAGCTACCTCATCCAGCAGGGCAAGTTCCTCGCGATTCTGTGGGTGCTGATTGCCGCGTGCATCGTGTACTACTTCGGTTGCCTCGAACACAAGGGCAGCGACGCGGTGGCGCTGATTCTGGGCGCGTCCATCCTCGGCATTCTCGGCTCGTATGTGGTGGCCTGGTTCGGCATGCGCATCAACACGCTGGCCAACAGCCGCAGCGCCTTCGCCGCGTTGCGCGGCAAGCCGTGGGCGGCGCTGGCCATCCCGATGCGCTCCGGCATGAGTGTCGGCCTGCTGCTCATCACGGTGGAATTGTTTTTCATGATTGCGATTTTGATCTGGGTGCCGACGGAACTGCGCGGCGCGTGCTTCATCGGCTTCGCCATCGGCGAGTCGCTCGGCGCCAGCGCCCTGCGCATTTGCGGCGGCATTTTCACCAAGATTGCCGACATCGGCTCGGACTTGATGAAAATCGTGTTCAAGCTGCCTGAGGACGACCCGAAGAATCCGGGCGTCATCGCCGACTGCACGGGCGACAACGCCGGCGACAGCGTCGGCCCGACCGCTGACGGTTTCGAGACTTACGGCGTGACCGGCGTGGCGCTGATCGTGTTCACGGCGCTGACCGTGGGCGCTTACAGCCAGGAATTGTGCGCGCAAATCATCGTGTGGATTTTCTCCATGCGCTTCGTGATGCTGCTCACCTCGCTGGCGTCCTATTGGCTGAATGAAAAGTGGTCGGCGCGGCGCTACGCGCACCGGCCGAATTTCGACCCCGAGGCGCCGCTGACCTCGCTGGTGTGGCTGACTTCCATCATCTCCATCATCATGACCTTCGTCGCCAGCTATCTGCTGTTGCCGCCGAGCGAACTGGTGCACGAAAACCTGTGGTGGATTCTTTCCATCATCATCTCCTGCGGCACCGCCGCCGGCGCGTTGATTCCTGAGTTCACCAAAATTTTCACCAGCACCTCGGCCCGGCACACGAAGGAAATCGTGACTTCGTCGAAACAGGGCGGCGCGTCGCTGAACATCCTCAGCGGCTTGGTGGCGGGTAATTTTTCCGCCTTCTGGCTCGGCTTGCTGATGCTGACGCTGATGCTCATCGGTGCCGTGGTCGCGGAAAGCGAAGCGGTGGCCCAACTGATTCCCGGCATCGAATTCGCCCCGCCGATTTTCGCCTTCGGCCTGATCGCCTTCGGCTTCCTCGGCATGGGACCGGTCACCATCGCGGTGGACAGCTTCGGCCCGGTGTCCGACAACGCGCAATCGGTTTATGAACTGAGCCGCATTGAGAACATCCCCAACATCAGCGAGGAAATCGAGCGCAACTACGGCTTCAAACCTGACTTCGAGAACGCCAAGCTCAACCTGGAGCGCAACGACGGCGCGGGCAACACCTTCAAGGCCACCGCCAAGCCGGTGCTCATCGGCACCGCTGTCGTTGGCGCGACCATGATGATTTTCGGCATCATCCTGACGCTGAACAACTCCATCGACAGCGGCACGGTGATTGAAAAACTCAGCCTGGTGCGCCCCGAAATCATCCTCGGCTTCCTCATGGGCGGCGCGGTGATTTACTGGTTCACCGGCGCGTCCACCCAGGCCGTCTCCACCGGCGCTTACCGGGCCGTGGTGTACATCAAGGACCACATCGACCTCAAGGCCGAGACCGCCTCCCTCAAGGACAGCAAGGAAGTCGTGAAGATTTGCACCGTCTATGCGCAAAAAGGCATGTGGAACATCTTCATCGCCATCTTCTGCCTGTCGCTGGCGCTGGCATTCTTCAACCCGCACTTCTTCATCGCCTACCTCGTCAGCATCGCCTTCTTCGGCCTGTATCAGGCCATCTTCATGGCCAACGCCGGCGGCGCGTGGGACAACGCCAAGAAAATCGTCGAGGTTGACCTGCGGCAGAAAGGCACCGAGTTGCACGCTGCCAGTGTGGTCGGCGACACCGTCGGCGACCCGTTCAAGGACACGTCCTCCGTAGCAATGAACCCGATTATCAAGTTCACCACCCTCTTCGGCTTGCTGGCGGTGGAAATCGCCATCGCCATCGAGGAACCCCGCACCAAGTACATCATTGGCGGCGTGCTGTTCCTGGTGGCGCTGACCTTCATCTACCGCTCCTTCTACGGCATGCGCATTCCTGAGGAAGGCGCGAGCAACAAATAACCGCCAGCCGTCATCCATTCCCCAACGGGCTGCCCTCACCGGCAGCCCGTTTTTTTATTGGCGGGTATTGACTGGGCCGGGCCAGCCGTTAGGCTTGCCTGCCATTCCCATGACACTGGAAACTTTTTTCAAACTACGCGAGCACGGCACCTCCGTGAAAACCGAAATCATCGCCGGCGTCACCACGTTTTTGACGATGGCCTACATCATCTTCGTCAACCCCGCCATCCTCGGCGAGACCGGGATGAACGTCAGCGCCGTCTTCGTCGCCACCTGCCTCGCGGCGGCGCTGGGGTCGGCAATCATGGGACTGGCGGCCAATTACCCCATCGCCATCGCGCCCGGCATGGGCCTGAACGCCTACTTCACCTACACCGTGTGCCTGAACATGCACCTGACGTGGCAACAAGCGCTGGCCACCGTGCTGCTCTCCGGCGCGCTGTTCCTCATCGTCAGCGTCGTCAAAGTGCGCGAGCTAATCGTCAACGCCATCCCGCGCTCGCTGAAACTGGCCATCGCCGCCGGCATCGGCCTGTTCCTCGCGCTGGTGGCGCTCAAATCCGCCGGCCTCGTCACCGGCAGCGGCGCGACGCTGGTCACGCTCGGCGACGTCAAGACCCACGAGGTATTGCTCGCCACGCTGGGCTTTTTCCTCATCCTGGCGCTCGAATACCGGCGCGTGCCCGGCGCCATCATCATCAGCGTGCTGACGGTGACGGCGCTGTCCATCTGGCTGGAGTACACCGAGTTCAAGGGCGTCTTCGCCGCGCCGCCGCTGACGGTGATGGCGCGGGAGACGCTGCTGCAGGCGGATTTCTCCAACTGGCTCAACGCGGGCTTTCTTGGCGTGACGTTCACCTTTTTGCTAGTCAGCCTGTTTGACACCACCGGCACACTCATCGGCGTGGCCCACACCGCCGGCCTGTTGCGCGACGGCAAACTGCCGCGCCTCAAGCGCGCGCTGCTCGCCGACAGCCTCGCCACCGTCGGCGGCGCGGCGTGCGGCACCTCGCCCTGCACCTCGTATATCGAATCGTCGGCGGGCACGGCGGCGGGCGGGCGCACGGGGCTGACTTGCGTGGTGGTGGCGCTGCTGTTCATCGTCGCGCTGTGGTTCAGCCCGCTGGCGGCGGCGATTCCCGCCTTCGCCACCGCGCCCGCGCTGTGTTACGTGGCGATTTTAATGATGCGGAGCCTCGCTGACATTGACTGGCGCGATTTGACCGAGTCGGCGCCGGCGGTCATCACAGCGGTGGGCATGCCGTTCACCTACTCCATCGCCGACGGCATCGCGTTCGGGTTCATCACCTTCAGCGTCGGCAAAATACT
>JAISDC010000122.1 GCA_031265105.1 Verrucomicrobiales bacterium | reverse complement strand
GCGTGAGCGCGTGAGCGCGTGAGCGCGTGAGCGCGTGAGCGCGTGAGCGCGTGAGCGCGGTTCACTTGGTTTATGACTTAGGTCGTTCATCTTCAGCGGGTTAGCGGGATTTTACTTTGGCTTGGGCTACTAGTTTTTTTCGGTAGGCAGTAGATAGTAGGTAGTAGGTAGCATCTGTTTGTCCCGATAACGGGATGGGACGATATGGAATCGGACGGGCCAACGCAAGGATTTTTTTAAATTTTTTTTTCACCACCGCTGGACACAGGTAAACACGGATTGTTGTTTGTTTTTTTATCCGTGTCCATCGGTGTCCATCCGTGGTTAAGAGCCTTCCACCGTCAGCACCGTCTCCGCGGCCAGTTGCCGACAGGTCTTGAGGTCGATTTTGCCGTTGGACATCACCGGCAAAACCGGTTCAAGGCGAATCAGCCGCGGAATCCACAGGTTCGGCAGGCCGCGCCCGGTCAGCACCTGCCGCACGGTCTCGCGCGCCAAGGTCCGGTTGGTCAACAGCACCAGCAGCTCGCCTTTCTTCACGCTGTTGGCGCCGACCACCACCACGTTGAACTCCTCGTCCAGCGTCGGGCGCAACGCCTCCAGCAAATGCCGCTCCACGGTGCCGTGCGGCACCATTTCACCGCCGATTTTTGAAAACCGGCTGAGCCGGCCCTCGATGTGGAGAAAGCCGCGCTCATCCACGCGGCCAAGGTCGCCGGACAGATACCAGCCGTCGCGCAACACTTGCGCGGTCTCCGCGGCGGCGCCCAGGTAGCCGTTGAAGATGTTGCCGCCGCGGAACCACAACATCCCGCTCTGGTCGAGCGGCAACTCGTCGTCGGACTCCGCCCGCGTCACCCGGATGGCGACGCCGGGCAACGGCCGCCCGACGCTGCCAATCACGCGCGCCAACGGCGGCGCGATGCCGTTCTCCACGTGCGTCCAATCGGGCAGATTGGCGCCGATGACCGGCGAGCCTTCGGTCATGCCGTAGCCTTCGCACACGGGGACGCCGAGTTTTTCCTCAAATTCCGCCGCCAGCGGCAGCGGCAGTTTTTCCGCGCCGGTGACGATGAGGCGGAGGGAGGCGAGTTGCGCCGGCGTGGCCTTTTTCATATAGCCGCGCAAAAAAGTGGGAGTGGTGATCATCAGCGCGAGGCGGTATCGCTGAATCGCCTCGATAATTTTACCCGTCTCCAGCGGCGACACGCAGGTGATGACCCGCGGGCCGCCAATCATCGGCCACCACAGCGTCACGGTGAAGCCGAAGCTGTGGAAGGTCGGCAAACAGCCCAGAATCGACGGCACGAAATTATTCGGCAGGATGGCCTTGATTTGCGCGATGTTGGTCAGAATATTGCGGTGCGACAGCGGCACGCCCTTGGGGTCGCCGACGCTGCCGCTGGTGAACAGGATGCCGGCCTCGGCGTTGTCCCCTTTCGGCGGCACGTCCAAATCCTCCAGAATCCACCGCGCCGGGCTGCACACCACCTTGCCGAACCGCCGGAGAATGTCCGCCCGCGGCAGCGCCAGCAGCCAGTCCACCACGTCGAAGCGCCGCGCCGTCCAGGGAAAATCGGCCATGCGCTGCACCACCAGCTCGCTGGTAATGATAAAATCCAGCCCGGTCTGCCGGATGGCGTGCTCATTGGCGCGCCGGCCCATGGTGAAATTCAGGTTCACCGGCGTCCGGCCAATCAGCACGCAAGCCAGGTTCGCAATCATGGCCCCTACCCCCGGCGGCATCACCACCCCGATTCGCTGCTGGTCGGTCATGGTCTCCAGTTTTTCCGCCAGCAGCCAGGCCAGCGTCAGCAACAGGCCGCCGGAAAATTTCTTGCCGCGCACATAGGTGTCAATCGCCACGGTGCGGAACAATTTTTTCTTCAAGCCGCGGATGGCCGCGTCGGCCAGATGTTGTTTCAGCGCCGGGTGCGACTCCACCACGCGCGACAGCATTTCCAGCAAATCGCGGCGCAACCGCGCGGCGCTGAAGTCCACGGTGCGGATGATGCCGCCGTAACACACCCCGAACGCGCGGGCCGGGCCGCGGCCGGAAAAATGCCGGAAGTTCCGCGTCAGCGCCAGCCGGGAATACGGCAGCACCGCCACCGGCACCGCGTTGCTGCGAGTCCGGCGGATGATTTTTTCCACCTCCTCGTCCGCCAGGCCGTCCGCGCACAGGCACACCAGCCAGCCTTGCCGGCGCAGCAGCCCGACGCTGTCACCCAGCGCCTGCGCCGGTTCCCGTTCCACCACCCGCAGCGGCAGCCAGCCCGGCCAGCGCGCCAGCCACCCCGCCGCGGCCGGCTGGGCGTGCGCCAAAAAACACACCCGCCGCCCCAGGTCCGCCGTCAGCGTCAGCGCCTCGTATAACGACAGACGATTGGTTACTAGCAACCAGTCGCCGTCCGGCTCCGGCTGCCAGGCGCACACCCGTTTGACCCGGCAAATTTTCCGCCAGATGAATGCCAATAATCTCGCCATAACTTGCGCCGCCGCGCCCAACAACCATGCCGCGCGCGGCCAGCGCCGCTGATAATAATGAACCGCCGCGGGATGCCCAACAAAAAATTCCGCCGCCGCCGCCGGCCGGGCGCCGCCCACCCCGCCGGCCGCCAGGCCAGTATGCAAGCGCATTCGCGGCCAATCCCCCGCCGCAATGCCGATAAATTCTCGATAAATCGGCCCGCGACCGAAAATTTCTGTTGACGTACCGCCCGCGCCTGTACATAACACTCACTACAACGTGCGGCGGGTTCAAAGGTTGAAGCGCCCACAAAGACTAACCAACCAAAGGAGGTTTATGAGCGTAAATCGTGCTCAATTAGTGGAAAAAGTCCAAAAGGAACTCGGCGGCGACACCAGCAAAGCTGGTGCTGACCGCGCATTAACCGCTGTCATTGACAGCATCAAAGTGTCAGTCAAAAAATCCAAGTCCGTGCAACTGATCGGTTTCGGCACATTCAAAGTGGTCAACCGCAAAGCCCGCACTGGCGTAAATCCGAAAACCGGCGAAAAGATCAAAATCGCCGCGTCCAAGAGCGTCAAGTTCTCCCCCGGCAAGGATTTCAAAAAAGGTCTGTAATCTTTCTGGATTGCGGATTGTTGACTGACTACAAACCCGGCCCCGCAATGGGTCGGGTTTGTGCTTTTGGGGGAAAGTTTGTGTCAGTTGGCGCGGTACCGCGTAACTCAACAAACTTTCAACCTGACCCCAACCGACCCCAACTTCCTTCTTCAAAAGCCATGCGCATATCCGTCACCGTCAGCGCCGCCCCGCCCCTGGCACTGCCGCCGGAATTAAAAAAATACAAGGCGCGGCGACTGCTGGACGAGGCCGGTCAGCGCGCGTTGTCGGCGGTCTGGCAGGCCGCCGGCGCGGCCGGTCTCGACCTGACGGTTCACTCGCCCACCCGCGCCGTCATTGTCAGCGCCGCCGCTTACG
>JAISDC010000057.1 GCA_031265105.1 Verrucomicrobiales bacterium | reverse complement strand
GTTGCCAGCCCGTCCATTATCGTTGCGGACACGTCCAAAACCGTTGCCAGCCCGTCCATTATCATTACGGACACGTCCAAAACCGTAACCAGCCCGTCCAAAATCATTGCGGACACGTCCAAAACCGTTGCCAGCCCGTCCATTATCGTTGCGGACACGTCCAATTTCGCTGCCGGCCCGGCCGATTCGATTGATTATTCCTTTGACATCATTGCGGACTGGCCGCAATTTAATAGTCGGAAGCATTTAATTATGAGTCACCAACATGAATTCGCCGGATACGTCCCGACAACCGCCGATGGCCGCTACCATTGGGCGTTAAACCTGCTGGAATACGTATATAACAACCAAGCCACCTTCACCAGCGTCCCGCAGGAGCTGTTCGGCCAGGCCAACGCCCGGCGCGAGCAGTTGCAAAAGCTCTACGACGCCCTGCTCGACGTCCGCCGCCTCTCCGCCGCCATGACCGCCGCCTACCGCGAGTTCATGGAGGGCCACCCGCACGGCAACTACACCAACCGCCTCACCCTGCCCAAGCTGGACACCGCCGGCGCCGCGCTGCTCACCGGCGCGGCCACGGTTTACCTGGCCGGCCTCATCCCCTGGCTGGTCAAAGCCCTCATCCCCGCCTTGCAAGCCGACCCGAAGTGGACGGACGACTTGAATGTGATTTGCAGCCTGGTCCCGCCGACGGCTGGCGACACACTGCGGCAGCACGATTTCCAGTTGCAAGTGGAAAAGAGCCTCGACGGCCAGCACCTCGAGTTACGCCTGCACAAAGGCGGCTTCACGTTGTTCCAAGTTGACCGCCGCCTCGACGACGGCAAAGTGGCGACCTTCACCGTCTCCCACATTCCGTGGGTTGACCCGCAGCCCTTGGCGGACAAACCGGAAACGCGGGAATACCAAGTCCGCGGCCTGGTGCACGACCAGCCCTACGGCGCGCCGAGCGAGAAAATCATCGTCACCGAACGCCGCACGGAACATCTGACCGTCGAGAGTGTCTAACCATTTGGGTTTTCGGATTTCTCATTCTTTTCCGTTTTCCCCAGGTTTTCCGGCTTCCGCATAGGTTAAGGGTATAACCAGGAAGCCGGAAAACCAAAAAAACTTCTAACTGGGCGCTCCCAGTGACTAGCGGGCGGGACGCCCGCGCTCCATAGTTAGCCCCGAAGGGGCGGCCGCATAACAGCCTGGGGCAACGCCCCAGGTTTAGTTAAGGTGGCGGGGGTAGCCCTGTAGGGGCGGTGCAAAGTACCGTGGCTGTGCCGCCCCTACAGGGCTGACCCTTCGACCCTAATAAAACCTAGGGCGTTGCCCTAGGCTGTTATGCCGCCGCCCCGTTGGGGCTAAGACCCCGGCGCCAGCACTGGGAGCGCCGGCATCCTTGCCGGCCAATGGAGCGCGGGCGGCTCGCCCGCTCCGTTGCCGGCTGGAAGCCGGCGCTCCCAGGGCTGGCGCCGGGTGCTAAACTGGGAGCGCCGGCATCCTTGCCGGCTCTGAAGCGGGCGGGACGCCCGCGCTCCATAGGTTCGTTTATGCTTTTTGATTGTCACCCTGAAATCCTCCCCTTTAATAATCCGCCATGTATTTGAAGTCCTTGGAGGTGGTCGGGTTTAAGTCGTTCGCGCCGCAGACGGTGATTAATTTCCACCGCGGCGTCACCGCCATCGTCGGGCCGAACGGGTGCGGGAAATCCAATGTGCTCGATGCGATTCGCTGGGTGCTCGGCGAGACTTCCGCGCGGGCGTTGCGCGGGGCGCATATGCAGGATGTCATTTTCGGCGGCACGGATTCGCGCAAGGCGATGGGCATGGCCGAGGTGGCGCTGACGTTCGCGGAGTGTGAACGGGAACTCGGCACGGCGTTCAGCGAGGTGCGGGTGTGCCGCCGCGTGTTCCGCGACGGGCGCGGGGAGTATGAAATCAACAAGACGCCGTGCCGGTTGAAGGATATTCACAAGCTGTTCATGGACACCGGCATCGGCCGCAGCGCGTATTCCATCATGGAGCAGGGGAAGCTCGACCAGATTTTGTCGTCGAAGCCGGAGGACCGCCGCGCCATTTTCGAGGAGGCCGCCGGCATCACGCGCTTCAAGTCGCAGAAGAAGGAGGCGCTGCGCAAGTTGGAGCAGACGGAGGCGAATTTGTTGCGCGTGTCGGATATTGTCAAGGAGGTCAACCGCCAAATCGGCTCGCTGCAACGGCAGGCGGGCAAGGCGCGGCGTTATCAGGAGGCGTTCGCGCGGTTGCGGGAGCTGGACACGCGGTTGGCGCGGCACGATTATGAGGCGTGGCGGGCGCGCTTGGCGGAGTGCGAGGCGGCGGAGCGGGAGGCGCGCGGGCGGTTCGAGGAAATCCAGCGCGCGGTGGAGTCGCGCGAGGAGTCGGTGCGGCAGCGGCGGGCGGAGGTGGGGCGCTTGGAGCAGGAGATTCGCGCGCTGGACCAGGAGCGGGGCAAGGCGGATAGCCGGGCGTTGCACGCGCGGCAGCAGGTGACGTTTCATACGTTGAACATTGAGCAGTTGGAGGCGCTGACGGTGCGGAACCGGACGGAAATCGCGGCGAGCGAGGCGCGGCTGGACGCGGAGCGCGGGCAGTATGACACGGTCAGCGCGGAGGCGGCGCGGCTGGCGGCGGAGTTGCAGCGGGAGCGCGGGGAGTTGGCGGCGCACCGGCAGCGGCTGGACGCGGGCAAGCGCGCGGTGGCGGATAATCTCGCGCAACGGTCGCGCTTCGAGGCGCAGGTGTCGGCGCTGGACCAGGCGCTGAACGAGGCGAAGAATCGCGTGGCCGGCATTGAGTTGCAAAAGAAAAATTACAGCGTGCGGTTTGCGAAGCTGGACGAGGACGAGACGCTGTTCCAGTCGCAGCGGGCGGAGTTGGAGAAAAAATGCGCGGCGCTGGCGGAGCAGAACGCGGCGTTGGCCAAGGAAATCGCGGCGCTGACGGTGCAGGTCGCGGACGGCGAGCAGTCAGTGTCGGCGGCGGAGACGGCGGCGGCGGCGGCGCGGGCGCTGGCGGAGGAGGCGCGGCGGGCGCTGGCGGAGAACGGCAACGGGCGGCGCGCGTTGGAGACGATGCTGGAGGTACACGCGGGGTATTCGGCGGGGACGCGGAAGATTTTGGAGTCGTATCGCGGCAAGGGCGTGGTGGGCACGCTGCTCGATAAACTGAAGGTGCGCGCGGGTTATGAGCAGGCGGTGGAGGCGGCGCTGGGGGCGGCGTGCGAGGCGGTGATGGTGGAGAACGCGGACGCGCTGGAGCGGATTGTCGCGGAACTCGGCGGCAGCGGGGCGCTGGCGTTCACGGATTTGTCCGCCACCAATCGCGAGGAGCCTGGGGACGCTGAGGTTGACGCGAAGCCGCGCTCGTTTTGGAGCAAGATTTCAGCCCTGTTCACGGCGAAGGACGCGCCGGCGGCGGCACCGTCAGCGGTGGCGGCGACGCTGCCGCTGGTGTCGGAGTTCGTGCAGTGCGACGCGGCGGTGCGGCAACTGGCGACGCGGATTCTCGACGGCTTCCTGTTTGTCGAGACCGCGGCGGAGGCGCTGACGGTGGCGCGGGCGGGCGGGGCGCGACATGTCGTGACGCGCATGGGCGAGGTGTGGTATCGCGAGGGCTGGCAGTTGCGCGGGCGGGCGCGGGACGGGAAGCAGTCGGTGTTGCAGTATGAGAGCCAGCTTGCGGCGCTGCGCGGGCGGACGGCGGAGTTGACGCAGGGCGCCGCCGCCGCGGACGGCGCGGCGGCACGGTCAGCGGCGGCGGTTGACGCGCGGCGGGCGGCGCTGGCGGCGGGTCAGCGGCAGCGGCAGGAGTTGGCGGCGCAACTATCGGCGGCGCAGTATGAGGAGCAGGGTTTTGCGCGGCAGCGCGAGGACGCGGGGAACCGCCTGCAAGCGGTCACGCGCGAGCGCGCCAGCCTCAACGCGCAGACCGGCACGGACAGCGCCGAGTTTAAGAAACTGACGGAAACGCTGGGGCAGTGCGCGGCGGAGCGCGCGCAAAAGATTGAGGCGCGCGAGGCGTTGGAAGCGGCGTTCGGCGAGTTGACGGTCAACGTGGAGCGGTGGACGCAGGCGCTGACGGAGAGCCTGGTGCGCGAGGCGGAGGCGGTGCAGCAGCTTGACGCGGCGCGGCAGCGGAATGAGGCGCTGACGGCGCGGTTCCGGGAGTTGGAGCAAGCGGTGGAGCGGCTGCGCGGGGAGATTGAGGGTTTTGAGGGGAAGACGGCGCGGAGCCGCGAGGACATCGTCAGCGCGGAGGAAACGATTAAATTGGCGGAAGAGGAAGCGCGGTCGCGCGGCGTGAGGATTGGCGAGCTGGAGGAGATTAAGCAAGGCGTCGCGGAGGAGACGGCGGGCGTTGAGGAGACATTGCGCGCCGACCGGCGGCTGGCGACGGAGTTGCAAACGCAATCCGGTCGCGCGGAGGTGCAAGCCGCGGAGCAGCGGATGAAGCTGGAGGCGCTGGTGGAGCGCGTCCGGCGGCAGTATGAAATAGATTTGGGGGAGATTGATAATTTATCATTGAAAATTGATAATTTGGCAACAGCCGCTGACGCTGACCCCGAACCAAATAATCAATCATCAATAATCAATAATCAATCTCCTCCCGACTGGCCCCAAATAGAAACCGAAGTCGCGGAACTCCGCGAAAAACTCGACCGCATGGGTCCCGTGAACATCGAAGCCATCACCGAATACGAAGAACTGGAACAACGCCAAACCTTCCTCAACCAACAAGAACAAGACCTCCTCCAAGCCCGCGACCAATTGCACGAAGCCATCAAGAAAATCAACCAAACCACCCAAGCCCTGTTCGCCGAAACCTTCGAGAAAGTAAAAGCGAACTTCGCCGAAATGTTCCTGGAAATCTTCGGCGGCGGCAAAGCCGAGCTGCAACTGCAAGACGCCAACGACCCGCTCGAATGCGGCATCGACATCATCGCCCGCCCGCCCGGCAAACAACTGACCAGCATCTCCCTCCTCAGCGGCGGCGAGCGCACCATGACCGCGGTGGCGCTGATGTTCGCCATCTACATGGTCAAACCCAGCCCGTTCTGCTTCCTCGACGAAATGGACGCCCCGCTGGACGAATCGAACATCAACCGCTTCATCCGCCTGGTGCAACGCTTCGTCAAACAATCGCAATTCGTCGTCATCACGCACAACAAACGCACCATCAGCAGCGCCGACGTATTATACGGCGTGACCATGGAAGAACACGGCGTCTCGAAAATCGTCTCGGTAAAAATGGCGCGCCAGGACGAAGACCCGCTGTTCAACGGCCCCGACTCCGCGCCGAAATCCATCGCCGACGCCATCCGCGGGGAGAGCATCCTCCCGCCGGCGGAGACGATAATATAATGGAATGGTTCGCGCAGAGACGCCAAGGCACGAAGGTTTGCTTGAAAAAGCAGCCTTCGTGGTGCAATTAATTCTTCCTGAGACTACAGCTTGACATCTTGCGCCGCCCGAATCATGGCGAGGATGTTCTCCGGCGGCACGTCGCCCTGGATGGTGTGCGAACAACCGAAAAGGTAATGACCGTTGGCGCCGAGTTGTTTGATTTTCGCCACGGCGTCCCGGTACACGGCGTCCGGTTTGGCACTGACCAGATATTGCTGCGTATCCAGGCCGCAGAACAGCGTCAGCGTCGGGAACGAGCGCCGGATTTCCCCCTGATCCATGCCGACGGCGCTTTCCTGGATGGGATTCAGCACGTTGATGCCGATTTCCACCAGTTCGCCGATGATCGGCCGGATACTGCCGCACGAGTGATAGGCGATGACCGCCTCCCGCCGCGCCGCGCGCAAGGCGCTGATGATGCGGGCCATGCGCGGTTTGAAATGTTTGCGCCAGGTCGCGGGCGAGACGATCATGCTCACCTGCGTGCCAAAGTCGTCGCCGAGCCAAATCCAGTCCGCGCCGGCGCGCAGGGCGTTGAGCGCGACCGCGGTGGTGAATTGTTCCAGCCGGTTGAGCAGCACTTCCGCCTCCTCCGCCTCGGAGGCCAAATCAACCAGCAGGTTTTCCATCCCGCGCAAATGGTAAGCCGGCTCGAACAACGAGCCGGACACGTCCGCGCCGATGAAATGCGTCGGCTTGGTCGCCAGCAGCGAGTTGAATCCGGCGTAGCGCGACGGGGCGTCAACATCGGGGAACGGCGCCGCGGCAATTTGTGCCGCGTCAAGGTCAGCGAACGGATGCCGCACCGGCGTGTTGTACGCCCCGCTCCGGCTCCAGGTAATGCCCCATTCGTCCACGAACGACCCGCCCTCCGCGCAGGGCACCGACATTTGCTTGTTAATAGTCAGCCAGTCCTGCCGGATGTCGTTGCCCAGCCGGTCCTCGATTTCCTCCGGCCTGATTTGCAAATGCGCGGCCAGCCGTTGCGTCGCCCGCTCGCCGTACCACATGTAAACCGGGATTCGTTCCGTTCGCTGCCCGCGCAGCGCCGCATAGACAAGTTCTTTGCTGTTCATCGTGCCGCCCACTATGCGTGTTTTGGCGAAAGCGGAAAGCAGAAATATCAGGCCGCCGCTGACCATGCGCCAGCCGCGCGATCAGCGGTAAATCCCTTCCGCGCGCCAGAGGTCGTTGATCAACTCGTAACGCGCCAACTCCAGGCCGGTATAGACACAATTCGACGTGCAGAACACATAGCCGCGGCCGCGCGCCATGCCGTCGCGCAGACTGCGGCGCGCATCGTCAGCGACCTCGGCCAGCGTGCCGGTTTGCAGCAGGCCGCAATTGACGTTGCCGCACAACGCCACCCGGTCGCCGACCCGGGCGCTGACGGCGGCCAAATCCACGCCGCCCTGCGGATCAAGGCTGTGCAGCGCGTGCGGGCCGCATTGCACCAGCGCGTCGAGGATGGGCATGATGTTGCCGTCGGTGTGCTTGATGGTGTAGAAGCCGAGGTCGCGGTAGGCGCGGAGCACCCGCGCGAGATACGGCGCGACAAACTCGTTGAACTGCTCGTCGTTGAAAAACGGCGCGGCGTTGAAGCAGTAGTCGGCGCACAGCGCGAACCCGTCCAACCCGCCGTGCCCGCGCAACCGTTCTGCCAGCCGCACGCTCGCCGCCAGCCGCTCCTCCGCCTCGCGCTTGAGACCGTCAGCGTCCTCGTACATCCGCATGGAAAATTCCTCCATCGCGTCGCCCCCCGGAATGCCGAAGGTCGGGTCGCCGTGCAGCATGAGAAAATACTCGTCGCCGGCCAGTTCGCGCACCGCGTCAAGCACCCGTACCAGCCGGTCCCACGCGCCGACGTTTTGCAAAAAAATCGCCGACCAGCCGTAGCGCCGCGCCACCGCGACATACAGGTCCGCCAGGTCGCGCGCGTGCAAATTGCGCTCACTAACGCTCATCTGCCCCCACTGGTCGAAGTTACGCTGGCTCGCGTACACGCGCCCGCACGCCTCCATGGTCAGGAAAAACTCCAGCTCAAACGTCGGCACCCGCCCGCCGATTTTTTCCAGGGTCAGCGTCTTGATGAATCTCTCCCGCTCAGTCATGGTCAGCGGCCGTTATTTGAACCCTAACACGTCAAACATGGCATAGACGCCGGGCGCCCGGCCTTGCAACCACGCGGCGGCGCGCAACGCGCCGGCGGCGAAGGTGTCGCGGCTGGACGCCTTGTGCGCGAGTTCGACGCGCTCGCCGTCAGCGGCGAAAATCACCGTGTGGTCGCCCACCACGTCGCCGCCGCGCAGCGCGTGCACGCCGATTTCGGCCGCTGACCGTGGTCCCGGCTCGCCGACGCGCCCGTGTTGGGCGAGCGCCGCTGACGTTGACCCTTGCGCGGCGGCGAGGATTTCCACCAGCGTCCGCGCCGTGCCGCTGGGCGCGTCCCGCTTGTGGCGGTGGTGCATCTCGACCACCTCGACATCGAAGCCGTCGCGCAGCACCGCCGCCGCTATTTGCGTGAGATAAAACAGCGTGTTGACGCCGACCGAATAGTTGGCGGAGAAAATCAGCGGGATGCGGTCGCCGCAGGCGAGCACCTGTTGCTTCACGGCCTCGTCGTGGCCGGTGGTGCCGACGACCAGCGGCACGCCACGGTCAGCGGCCAGCCGGGCGACGGTCAGCGTGTTGCCATGATGGCTGAAATCAATCACCGCGTCAGCGTCCGCCAGCAGCGGCGGCAACGCGTCGCCGAGATCCGCCTCGCCCGCGACGGCGAAATCCGCCGCCGCGCGCGCCAGCCGTACAATCGCCTGTCCCATGCGCCCCTTGGCGCCGACCATCAGAATTCTCGTGCTCATCGGCAGCGAGCCTAGCGGCAAAATTCCCCCGCGCCAAGGCGCAAAGCCGGTGCCCCAATTCCCCTTCACGGCAGGGGAATCGCTGACACTGGGGGCATGGTCGCGGGCACCGCTTCGTCCTTGCCAGCGCTCCGCGGCGGGGTTAGAGTCGGCGGCGTTATGCCAACGATTTCGATGTTTTACGGGATTTTGATTTACATGGGGTTCCGCGAGACGAGAACAACATCATCTCCCGCATATTCATGCCGATTATCAGGACGCCGAGGTGTCGGTCGCCATCGAGGACGGGCGCGTGCTCGGCGGCGGCATTGACCCGCGCAAGCTCAAGCTGGTGCAGGCGTGGGTGGAACTCCGCCGCGAGGAATTGCTCGCGGACTGGAAGCTGGCGCGCGCGGGGCAGGCGTTGTATCAAATTCAACCGTTGCAATAAGCCATGACCACGCGCAAACCCAGAGTCATTGCCGTCACGCCGGAAGCCGGCTACACCTTGCGGCTCGAATACAACAACGGCGAGACGCGGCGTTACGATGTGAAGCCGCTGCTGGCTTTCGGGCCGTTCCGGGAGTTGCGCGACAACCCGGCGCTGTTCAACCGCGTCCGCCCGTGGCTCGGCACGGTGCAATGGCCGAACGAGGCGGATATTTGCCCCGACGCGCTGTATGAGGAAAGCGTGGCCGCGTGAGGCGGGCGCGAGAACGCTGAGGCTAATCCCGCTGACGGTGACATTAACCCCGCTGACGCTGCCACCCGCAAGCGCTAATTCCCCTGCCGTAAAGCCGACGAGGTAGTTCAGCGTTTTGGGGGAAACCTTGATGTTCGCGCGGAGCCGCAGAGACGCGGAGTTTAATGCCCCTTCCTCCCGGCAGGAATACGGCAGCCGCGTGTAATTGCGGCTTTAGGAGTTGCGTTGGTTTGGAGTTTTGAAATTGGGAATTGGAATTTACTTGAAGTTTGAAATTTGGAATTTCCCCCATGGGCCGGCAGGGGAGCGCCGGGCGTCCGATCGGCGTTGCCGCCGCTGATATTGGGCGGATAAAAAATATTAAAAAAAGGTGATAAAAATGTGGAAATGGTTTAACATTGCCCATCTGTAATAAATGATAGCCCGATTCATCAGACCGTTTGACGCCGCATGGCGTGCAAGCGTGCAAGCGTGCAAGCGTGCAAGCGTGCAAGCGTGCAAGCGTGCAAGCGTGCAAGCGTGCAAGCGTGCAAGCGTGCAAGCGTGCAAGCGTGCAAGC
>JAISDC010000284.1 GCA_031265105.1 Verrucomicrobiales bacterium | reverse complement strand
GCGTCCGCGCGCGTGAATGATCCGGCAGGGAAAAACCTTCAAATCGCGGCGGATGTCGTTTCCGGCTCGTCCTTTTTCTGCCAGCGCCATTCGGGATAAAGGTTGATATCCTCATTCTTCACGTCAAAACCGCACGCCTCGAACAGGTACGATACGCCTTCGCGCATACCCATCGCCTCTCTTAGCCGGTGGGCGAACAGTTCGATGTATTCCTTGTAAGAGTCGATGTTCAGCTTGCCATCAAGCACGAATTGCTCCAGCGCGGTGTCGTGATTGTCTATCAACTGCATCATCGCCTTTTTCAGCAACAGCCGCAGGTGCGGGTCGATGGTTCGCGCGAAGGGATTCGCCGTCGAATTCTTCTGCCGCAGTTGCGCCGGGTTGGCTCTTTGGGTGATCATCAATTCCACGCTTGATTGGGGGATATTCATATTGTCTGGTTCCAGGGTTTCGGTTGTGTTTTCAATAAGAAAATCGTCTCGGTCAACGGGCTGGCGCGCCAGCATCGCCAGCGTCAGCGTCCCGACGTCAGTGAGCGGCGGCGCGGGAACCGGCTCACGGTCAGCGGCGGCAACCACGGCCACGGCGTCCGGAACGCTTGGCGCGGGAATTTCCGCCACCGGCAGCGGCACGGGCGCCGGCGTGGGCAATGGTAACGGCGCGGGCGCGCTGACCGGCTCAGGCTTGGCAACCACCGGCACCGGCGGCGTGTCGGCCAAAACTGCCGCTGACGCTGCGACCATCGCGGGTGCGCTGACCGTGGGCGGCGGCGCTGCCGGCAGTGGCAGCGGCACGGGCACGACCGGTGCGGCGGGCGCTGACGGTGATACCGCGGTGGTGTCGGCGGTTTGGTTGTTATCAACCGGTATCTCGTCAGTCTGGTCCGGCAGCGCGTCCGGCTCTTCTTCCACCAAGGCAATCGGCGGCGGGACAGCGGACGGTTTCAGTGCCGACCAAATTCTGGGGAGACCCGCCAGGCACCCCAACACCACCCCGGCCAACGCCGCCGCGCCGGCCGCCCAAAAACACCACCTGGGCTGCGACGCGCCGCTGTCGCTGTTGTTGAGCACAAAATTATTGCCCACCTGCTGGCCGTCCGAGGTCTGGATTGCCAGGTTGCCGATGGAAATCGGCACCGCTGACGCCGCGCCGTCACCCACTCCCAGCAACTCAATTCCGAGGTCCAGCAACAGGCAGGCCGACACCGCTCCCACCAGCGTCAGCGTCACGCTCAATGCCAACCCCGTGAAGATTTTCTTTGCCCGCAACATTCCCGCATACACTTCGGCATAACTTGCCTTCCGTCAATTAAATATTACACCATGCGAAAAAAAACTTCACTGTCAGCGGCGGCGGGCGATATAGTAACCGCTTCTATGTCCGCCACCGTCCGCGTGCTTGTCCATCCCGCCCAGAACCGCCACCTGAACATGGCCGTTGACGAGGCTCTACTCCGCGTCTGCACCCGGCCGGTGCTGCGTTTTTACCGGTGGTCGGAACCGGACGCGGTATCCATCGGCTATTTCCAAGCCCACGCCGATGTGCCGGCCGGGCGGCCGTTTGTGCGGCGTTACACCGGCGGCGGACTGGTTGACCACACCGGGGATTTCACCTACTCGGTCATCCTGCCCAAAAGCCATCCGCTGACCGTGGCCGGCACCTCGTCCAGCTACCGGCTGATCCACGAAGCCGTGGCCCAGGGGCTGCGCCGCGAAGGTTGCGCGGTGCGCCTGGCCCCCGCTGACGATGCGGTGGACAGCAACGCTTGCTTCCAAAAGGCGGTATTATACGATGTGGTCGCCGCTGACCATGACGGCCAGGCTCGCCGGGAAAAAGTCGCCGGCGCCGCGCAACGCCGCACCCGCGAGGGCTGCCTGCACCAGGGCAGCATCCTGCTCAACGGTTTTGACTTCAAGTCGCTGAGCTACTCGATTGGCGAATATCTGATTGCCCTGCTCGGCACTGACGGTGAGGAAGGCGCACTGTCAGCGGAGGAACAAACCCGCGCGCAACAACTGACGGTCGAACGTTACGCCACCGAATTGTGGAATCATTCGCGGTAGGATTTTTTCACGCCAAGGCGCGCAGGATGTTTAACCACAAAGACACAAAGGCACGAAGTGTTTTTTTAATAAAACTTCGTGCCTTTGTGTCTTCGTGGTTCAAGTTTTTTTAGAACTGATGCCGGTAGCCGGCGGTTAAGCCCCAAGGTTTGTCGTATTTGTCGCCGAAGGAGGCTTCGTAGTCGAGGTGGAGTTGATTGTCAGCGTCCAGTTGCCAGATGAGGCCGGCTTTGCGGCCGCACATCTGATTTCACGGAAGGGGAATTTAATCAGCCGCAATTACACGCGGCGGCCAATGACCTTAGCGAAGCGAACCCATTTGCTCGCGCCGGAGCATGGTCAGTGGAGTTGGTTCCAGCGTCGGTGATTTCATTGTTATCGGTGAAGAACCTTATTCTTCATGCGCTACCATTTCTAGTTTTACTTAAAATATTTGGGCAACAAATCGATAACGACCGCCCCCTTCTTTTCTTTGAGTGTTATTTTATAAAAACTCTATAATCTCTTTAAGATTTTGCAAATAGGGGTCTATTTGCGTTTTATTCACCATGATGCTCTCTTTATATACCTCATATGTTTTTTGCTTCAATTCGGACGGCATGATTCCATTATTATTCAGAACCGTTGCGATGGTATTTGCGTCTTTCAAATCGAAAATAATTTGATTTTGAGGGAAATTCGTAAAATATTCCACATACTTCTCCCTCCGCCAATTGTCTATAATAGTTTTCAATTCATCGGCATGCGCCTCCCATGCCTTGGATGCTTTCTTGTCAAACCTGCGCGACTTGTTTAAAACCAGCGCATGGATTTTCGGCAAGACGACGGATCCCTGCTTCATATGCCTGGCAAACATGGCGAACAAATCGTCATCAGATTTCAATCCGTCATTGACTTTCACGCCGTATATCAACCGCATCAGATTGCAGACTCCGCGGATGGAAAACGAATCCGCAGTGCATGGAACAAGCAGGCGATCAGCCGCCACTATGCCAAGCTGCGTGTAATTTGCAAAGCTTGGATTAGTGTCTATAAAAAACACAGATTCACCGTATTCTATCTCAAACGAATCTATCAAATCCCGCGCGAAAGAACGGCTTTTGACCCATGCGAGCTTTTCAAACTCGTCCCGCGCGGCATAATCTATTATCATGGAGCAGATATCCAATTCCATATCTCCGGGCAAAAGATACAAATTTTTAGGCATGCTGGCGTTATAGTCCTTCGCCTGCACGAAAAAGCTCAATTCCGTCCCGGTCTTGTTGAATATGCTTTTTGACCTTCTGTCTTGAAGATATCCGGCGATAGTCTTTCCATTCCGCCCCATGCCGGAAAATTCCAGCAGATGCTGTTCTCCCTGCCCATCGCCACCCAAAATCATTGCGGAAGTATTCGCCTGCGGGCACAAATCTATAACCACGACCTTCCTATCAGGATTTTTTTTCGCAAATTCCACAGCTACACTGTAAGTTATGAAGCTCTTCCCAACGCCGCCCTTGTTATTCCAAACGCAATATTTCATAACTAGTCTCTCTTTATTTCATCATGCGTACCGTTTCTCCGGTGTGGTTTGTTCTTTCTGCCCTGAACCATCATCCTGTATATTTCGGCGCGTTCCGTCAATCTCAAACTAAACCGCTGACGGTGACCACCCTCAGCCCAATTCCATTGCTTTCACCGTCAGCGGGACTACAATCGGCCGCACTCATGAATATTACATATTTTCCCGGTGGTTCGGCGTTGTCGGAGTTTCACCGGGCGCGGTTGTTGGCGGCGTTGAATCTTGTCGATGGGAGCATGGTCGGCGATGTGCGCGGGCGCTGGGTGCATTTTGTGGCTTGCGCGGAGGCGCTGACCGTCGGCGAGCAGGAGCGCGTCGCGGGGTTGTTGATGTATGGGGAGCCGGTCGCGGACGCGGACGCTGATGGTGAGGTGTTTCTCGTCATTCCGCGCTTCGGGACGATTTCGCCGTGGGCGAGCAAGGCCACGGATATTGCGCATAATTGTGGGTTGACCAAGGTTCGGCGCATTGAGCGCGGCGTGGAATATACGCTGATGTTGCGCGGCGCGGGGGCGTTGTCGGCGGCGCGGCGCGCGGCGCTGGCGGCGGGGTTGCATGACCGCATGATTGAGTCGGTGGTCGCTGACCGTGACGCGGCGCGGCGCTTGTTCGATGAGTTGCCGCCGCAGCCGTTGTTGACGGTGGATTTGCTCGGCGGCGGGCGCGCGGCGCTGGCGCGGGCCAATATTGAGTGCGGGTTCGCGCTCGCTGACGATGAGATTGATTACCTCGTCGCGGCGTTCAAAAACCTGGGGCGCAATCCCACTGATGTCGAGTTGATGATGTTCGCGCAGGCCAACAGCGAGCATTGCCGGCACAAGATTTTCAACGCGGATTGGACGATTGACGGTGTGCCGCAGCCGTTGTCGTTGTTCAAGATGATTCAGCACACGCACCAACAGCACCCGCAGGGCACGGTGGTCGCTTACAGTGACAACTCCGCCGTCATGGTCGGCGCGGAGGCGGAGCGGTTCGCGCCGGACGCGGACGGTTTGTATCGCGCCAGCCGCGAGTTGACGCATACGTTGATGAAGGTGGAGACGCACAATCATCCGACCGCCATCGCGCCGTTCCCCGGCGCGGCGACGGGCGCGGGCGGCGAAATCCGCGATGAGGGGGCGACGGGGCGCGGGGCGAAGCCGAAGGCGGGGTTGACGGGGTTCACGGTTGGCAATCTGTATTTGCCGGATGCCGTCGAGAGTTGGGAGAATGCGCGTGATGTCACGGTCAGCGACGGCGGCAAATTCCAAATTTCAAATGCCAAACATCAAGTAAATTCCAAATCTCAAATTCCAAATTCCAATATCTACGGCAAGCCGGACCGCATTTCCTCCGCGTTGCAAATCATGACGGACGGGCCACTCGGCGGCGCGGCGTTTAACAATGAGTTCGGGCGGCCGTGCCTCGGCGGGTACTTCCGCGCTTATGAGCAGAATGTCGGCGGCAGCGTGCGCGGTTATCACAAGCCCATCATGATTGCCGGCGGCCTCGGCAACATCAGCGCCGCGCAAACGCACAAGCGCGACTCCCTGCCCGCCGGCACGCTGCTGGTGCAAATCGGCGGGCCGGGCATGCGCATCGGCCTCGGCGGCGGCGCGGCCAGTTCCATGACCAGCGGCGCCAACAGCGCGGCGCTCGACTTCGACTCCGTGCAGCGCGGCAATCCCGAACTCCAGCGCCGCGCGCAAGAGGTCATCGACGCTTGCTGGCGGCGCGGCGCGCGCAATCCCATCCTCAGCATCCACGACGTCGGCGCCGGCGGCCTGTCCAACGCCTTCCCCGAAATCGTCCACGGCGCGGATTGCGGCGCGGTGTTCGACCTGCGCGCCATCCCGTTGGAAGAGAGCGGCCTCAGTCCGAAGGAAATCTGGAGCAATGAGGCGCAAGAACGCTACGTCCTCGCCCTCGCGCCCGCCGACCTCGCCCTGTTCCAAGCCCTTTGCGAACGGGAGCGCTGCCCGTGCGCGGTCGTCGGCGTGACCACGGCGGAGCGGCAACTGCGCTTGATTGACCACAATGATTTTCGCGCGGAGACGCAGAGACGCAGAGAAGAATTTTTTAATAATAAAAACTCCGCGGCTCCGCGGCTCTGCGCGAACATAAAATCCGTCGCTGACGGTGACCCGCCGCCGCCCGTGGACATGCCGATGGACATCCTGCTCGGCAAGCCGCCGAAGATGCGCCGCACCGTCACCCGCGTCACCGAACACTTCCCGCCCGTCCGCACCGCCGGCCTCGACCTCGCCGAGGTCGCGCGCAAAGTCCTGCGCCACCCCACCGTCGCCAGCAAAGCCTTCCTCATCACCATCGGCGACCGCACCGTCGGCGGCCTCACCGCGCGCGACCAGATGGTCGGCCCGTGGCAAACGCCCGTCGCCGACTGCGCCATCACCGCGCGCGATTTCACCGGCGCGCGCGGCGAGGCGCTGTGCATGGCCGAACGCGCGCCGCTGGCCGTCATCAACGCGCCCGCCTCAGGCCGCATGGCCGTCGGCGAGGCGCTGACCAACCTCGCCGCCGCCCCCGTCGCCAGCCTCGGCGAGGTGAAATTATCCGCCAACTGGATGGCCGCGTGCGGCGCGCCGGGCGAGGACGCGCGGTTGTTCGACACCGTGCGCGCCGTGGGGCTGGAGCTGTGCCCCGCGCTCGGCCTCGCCATCCCCGTCGGCAAAGACTCGTGCTCGATGACGACGCGGTGGCGCGACGCCGCCGGCGCGGACAAGCAAGTCACCGCGCCCGTCTCGCTCATCGTCAGCGCCTTCGCGCCGGTGACGGATGTGCGCCGGCACCTGACGCCGGAGTTGCGGCGCGGCGCTGGCAGTGAGTTGTTGCTCATCGACCTCGCGCGCGGCCGGCGGCGGCTCGGCGGCAGCATCCTCGCGCAAGTCACGCGGCAACTCGGCGATGAAACGCCGGATGTGGATAATCCCGCAGATTTGAAAAACTTCTTCGCCGCCGTGCAGGAACTCAACGCCGGCGGTGTCATCCGCGCCTATCATGACCGTTCCGACGGCGGCCTCTTCGCCACCGTCAGCGAGATGATGTTCGCGTCGCACACCGGCGTCACGTTGAGCGTGCCGGAGAATGTTCGCGCGGAGACGCGGAGTCGCGGAGAAGATAGCCTGTTGATTGAATGGTTGTTTAATGAAGAGCTTGGCGCTGTCATTCAAATCAACACCGCTGACCGTGACCAAGTTTTTGCCGTATTACAAAAGCATCACCTGCACGATTGCACTCACGTCATCGGCACACTTAACGACCACGACACCCTCGAAATAAACTCCGCGTCTCCGCGTCTCCGCGCGAACCATTTTTCCAGAATCGAGCTGCAACGCGCGTGGAGCGAAGTGAGCTGGCGCATCGCCCGCCGGCGCGACAACCCCGCTTGCGCCGACGCCGAGTATGCCAACCTCCTCGAGGCCGCCGACCCCGGCCTCCCCGCGCGCCTCACCTTCGACGCCGACGCCGACATCACCGCCCCGTTCATCAACCGCGGCGCCCGCCCGCGCGTCGCCATCCTGCGCGAGCAAGGCGTCAACTCCCAACTCGAAATGGCGCGCGCCTTCGACGCCGCCGGCTTCGCCGCCATCGACGTGCACATGAGCGACCTCCTCGCCGGCCGCGCCGACCTCGCCACCTGCGCCGGCCTCGCCGCGTGCGGCGGCTTCTCCTACGGCGACGTCCTCGGCGCCGGCGCCGGCTGGGCGAAGACCATCCTGTTCAACGCCCGCCTGCAGGACGCCTTCACCGCCTTCTTCGCGCGGGCCGACACCTTCACCCTCGGCGTCTGCAACGGCTGCCAAATGCTCGCCACCCTCGCCCCCCTCATCCCCGGCGCGGCGGCGTGGCCGCGCTTCACCCGCAACCACTCCGCGCGATTTGAAGCGCGCCTCGTGCCCGTCACCATCAGCGCCTCCCCGTCCATCTTCTTCCGCGACATGACCGGCAGCGTGGCCCCCATCATCGTCTCCCACGGCGAAGGCCGCGCCGACTTCGCGCGCCACGGCGACCGGTCGAGCGCCCTTGTCGCCATGCGCTACACCGACCACCACGGCGCGCCCACCGAGCGCTATCCGTTCAACCCCAACGGCAGCCCCGCCGGCATCGCCGGCGTGACCACGACCGACGGCCGCGTCACCGCCCTCATGCCGCACCCCGAGCGCGCCATCCGCGCCGCGCAACTCAGTTGGCGCCCCGCCGCCTGGGGCGAGGCCAGCCCGTGGCTGCGCCCCTTCCAAAACGCGCGGGTGTGGGTGGGATGAAGCTGAGGGGAGAGAAATTCCAAACACCAAATTCCAAACGTCAATTAAATCTCAAATCTCAAAATCAAAACCTCAACCAACGCTGAACTACCCCGTCGGCTCGCGCCGCCACCCCTTCACGGAAGGGGAAATTTGCTAACAAGATTAAGGCTTGAAATTCAAATATATTGACGTGGGTTTTAAAGTGGTTTATCTATTCCGCTTTAAGAAATAAAAAATATGAGCAAAAACATACTGGTCAAAAGGTTGTCCGCTTTCGTCATTGTCAGCGGCTTGTTGTCAATTATCGCGGCACTGACGATGACGGCGGGGTTAACGTCGTGCGCCACTACCAATCCAGCCATCCCGGTGGGCGGAACTTTCGCCCAATCCGCCGGCACTATAGACAAGGCCAAAGCGCTGATTTTGCTCGGCATCAACCAATACAACACCAGGGACCGCGCCAAAATCATCGGTCGCGTGGTCGAACCCGGGTTGATAATCGCGCGGCAAGACGGCGGCGGCTGGTGGCTGGAGGTGGCCATCCGTTACAATCCAGAAAATTTCCAACTGGAATTTTACGCCTGTTCAGAATCGCTGGGCAATGCCAGTAACATTCACGGCCGCTTCCAAAAAACCCAGCGACTGCTCATGGACAGCATCTCGCGGGTCGCCGCCGCTGACAGTGCGGTGCGGGAAAGGCAATGGCAAACGGACGCGCGGACGCCGGTTTATTGACCTGCGGCAAAGGGGTAACATGACCACACGTCTTAACCATCAAGTGCAAGGGGCGCTGGCGGGCGCGGCGCTGATTTTCACGCTCGCGGCCTGCACCTCCACGTCGCAACCGCCACCTAACAGCGGTTTCAGCCAAAGCGCGTGGACCCAATCCGTGTCGCCGGAGGAACGCGCGGCCGCCGCTGACTATCAAAAACAACAGGCGGACTTGCGCAATTATTCGCAACAAAAATTGGCGAATAAAAACAAGGCCGAGGCGCGCACGGCGGAGGCGTTTGTTGACACGGAGATGGCGCTACGAAAAGCCACGGTTGAGCGCGGCGAGTTGAAAGGTTATTACCGCACCGGCAGCCCCGATGCGGTCAATATTCAAAACATTGACAATAGCAATAACAACAGCAACAGCGCCAAAGCGACGGTAGAGAATTAGGCCCAACAAGCAACCCGCTGACGGTGACCGTGACACAACGATTCCTCTCCGCGAGAGGAAAATTTACAATAACGCCGCCAGTTCGCGGACGCGTTGTTGGAACAGGTCCAGCGCCGCTTGCACGGGCGCCGGGGTGGACATGTCCACGCCCGCCAGGCGCAAGGTGTCGAGCGGAAATTGGCTGCCGCCGGATTTGAGGAAGTGCAAGTACGGTTCGCGGTGGGTGGCGGGATTTTGCAGCACGCCCGCTGACAGGGCCAGGGCCGCGCTGATGCCGGTGGCGTATTTATAAACGTAGAACGCGCCGTAGAAGTGCGGGATGCGCAGGCATTCCAACTCCAGCGCGTCGTCGATGACCAGGCCGGGGCCGTGGTATGCCTCCAGCAGCTTGCGATACTCGGCGCGGAATGACTCCAGCGTCAGCGGCTCGCCCGCTTCGTCCATCGCGTGAATGATTTGCTCGAACTCGGCGAACATGGTCTGGCGAATCAGGGTGGCACGGATGTCGTCAATCTGCCGGTTGAGGATGTAGGCGCGCATGTCACGGTCAGCGGTGGTTTGCAGCAGGTGGTGGGTGAGCAGTTCTTCGTTGAAGGTGGACGCCACCTCGGCGAGGAAAATCGGGTAGTTGTAATCCTGAAACTTTTGCGCCCGCTGACTGTGCCACGAGTGCATTGAGTGGCCGGCCTCGTGCGTCAGGGTGTAGATGTCGGAGAATACGTCGTCCTGATAGTTCAACAGGATGTACGGCGGGCTGGTGTAGCTGCTGCTGGAAAACGCGCCGCTGCGCTTGCCTTTGGTCTCGTAATGGTCCACCCAGCGGCTGGCCAAACCGGCGCGCAACGCGCCCACGTACTCCGCGCCGAGCGGGGCGAGCGAGTCCAGCACGAGTGTGCGCGCCTGGTCGAAGGTCGTGCGGACGCTGACGCTGCCGGTGAGCGGCACGTAGGTGTCGTGGAAATGCAACTCGGCCAGGCCGAGGGTGCGCCGGCGCAACTCGTAATACTCGTGCAGCGCGCCGAGGTTGTTCCTCACGGTGGCGATGAGATTGTCGTAAACGCTGACCGGCACGTTGTCGGCAAACAGCGCCGCCGCGCGCGCCGACGGGAAATTACGGGCGCGCGCGTTGAACACGTCGCGCTTGACCGCGTGCGCCAAGGTGGCGCTGACGGTGAACTTGTGCGCGTCGAAGGCCGCGTAGTATTGCGCGAACGCCCGCCGCCGCAGCGCCGGGTCGCGCTTGACCAGGAACGACGAGAACGCGCCGTGCGACAACTCAACGTCAGCGCCGGTCTCGTCCGTGATGACGCCGAAGGTCATGTCCACGTTGGTGAGTTGCGAGAAGGTCTCCGCCGCCGCGCCCAGCGGCAGCGCCGCCAGCGCCAGCAGCCGCTCTTCTTGCGTCGACAGGATGTGCGGCTTGAACCGGCGCAGGCGCTCAAGCTTGCCGCGCCACTCGGCCAGCGCCGGGTCGGCGAGGAAGCGGGCGAAGTCACGGTCAGCGACGGCCTGAATCTCCGGCGTGAGGAACGCCGCCGTCTCCGCCGCCAGTGTCAGCAGATGCGCGAACCGCGCCTCGCGCGCGAGGTTGGCGTTGTCGGAGGAATCTTCCGCCGACCGCAGTGAGGCGTAGTGCCCCAGTTGTTCCGCGAGCAAATCCATTTCGCGGTCAAATTCGAGACACGCCTGCAACCGCGCCGCTGACGATGACAGCGTGTCCTTGAACTCAAGATAGCGCGGGTAATTTTTTTCATAGCGGGCGAAATCCGCGTCCCAGGCCGCATCGTCAGCGTAGAGTTGCGACAAGTCCCAGGTGTCACCAACCGCGACCGCGGAGCGTTTGGGAACGGTCCGGGCGAGCGGCTTGGCGTGAGCGTCAGCGTGGTAAAACATGGGGACAGCATAGCGCTTTTGCGCGGCAGGGCAACTGCTGCTTCGGCTTGACTTGCTTGGCGGCGGCTATATTTTGTCCTGCAACCCAATCCCCGCATCGGGGACATGGGCGCTGCCGCTGGCCGCATGGCGCCGCCGTCGCTGACGGTGAGTGCAGCCGGCCATGAAAAGAAACCTTTGCGCGCGGGAATTTATGTTGTGGTGTGAAACAGTGCCGACCGGGGCGACGCCGCTGACGGTGGCGGAGGTGTTCCAATCCGCGTCATGGGTCGCGCGGCATTTTGCCAGGGGCGTCCGCCCGCCGTTCTCGTTTGTTTACGACGGCAAAAATTCCGCTGACTTCATCACCGGTTGGAATTACGCGGCGCTGACGGTGAGCACCGCGCCGGACCAGGACGTGACGCGGTTCACTTACAGCGACCCGGTCACGGCGCTGACGGTGCGGTGCGAGGTGACGGCGTTCAAGGATTTCCCGGCGGTCGAGTGGGTGCTGAAATTCGCCAACACCAGCGGGCAGGACACGCCGGTGATTGAACAGGTCAGGGTGATTGACCACGAGTTCGTCACCGCCAGCGGCGCATTGATTTTGCATCACGCGCGCGGCAGTGACGCCAGGCGTGACGATTTCGCGCCGTTGGCCGACCCCATCCCGGTGGGCAAAAACATTTACCTGACGCCGAGCGGCGGGCGCTCGTCCGACGGCGCGGCGTTGCCGTTTTTCAACATCGAAGCGCCCGGCGGCGCCGGCTTGATTGTCGCCGTGGGCTGGACGGGCAAATGGCGCGCTGACGTTGCGCGGCGCGCGGACACGGCGTGCGCACTGTCAGCGGGCATGGCGCGGCTGGCGCTGACGTTGCGGCCGGGCGAGGAAATCCGCGCGCCGCGCATCTGTTGCCTGCGCTGGCGCGGCGGGCGGCTGGACGGGCACAATCAGTTCCGCCGCCTGGTGCTGGCGCATTATGCGCGGATGATTGACGGGCGTTACGCGGAATATCCGCTCAGCGGCAGCTTTGATTTCGGCGACCCGCCGCCCGTCGGCGAGTATGAGGGGCTGACAGAGAAATACGCCGTCGGCCTGGTGGAGCGTTATCAATACTTCGGCATTTTGCCGGAGCTGTTCTGGCTGGATGCCGGCTGGTACGCGGGCTGCGGGCTGCGGCTGCCCGGCCAGCCGAGCGGCAGCTGGTGGGCGAATGTCGGCAATTGGACGGCGGCGCCGGAGCGCTTCCCCCACGGCCTGCGCGCCATCGCCGACGCGGTGCATCAGGCCGGCGCGAAATTCATGGTTTGGTTCGAGCCGGAGCGCGCGCGGCCCGGCACGCAACTGGACCGCGAGCACTCGGAGTGGTTCGTCAAGCTGCCCGGCAACGACAATTATCTGTTCGACCTCGGCAATCCGGACGCGCGCCGGTGGCTGATTGATTACATGACCGAATTTATCCGGCGCGAGGGCATTGACTATTACCGGCAGGATTGCAATTTTGACCCGTATCCATACTGGGCGGCGAAAGATGCCGCTGACGGTGAGCACCGCGTCGGCATGGCGGAAATTCGGCATGTCGAGGGACTGTATGCGTATTGGGACGCGCTGTTGGAGCGGTTCCCCAGGTTGCTGATTGACAATTGCGCCGCCGGCGGCCGACGCCTGGACCTGGAAACCATCGCACGGTCAGCGCCGCTGTGGCGGACGGATTATCAGCCCGGCGAGCCGCAGGGGCAGCAGTGCCATGCTTACGGATTGCATTTTTATCTACCGCAGCACGGCACCGCGACGGGTGCGACCGACCACTATCTGTTTCGTTCCGCGCTGGGCGCGACGATGGCGGCCAGTTGGAAGGTGACCGCGAAGGGTGCCGGCTCGATATTGGAAATGCAACAGCGGCTGCGGGAATACCGACAGTTGCGCCCGTATTTTTGCGGCGACTATTACCCGCTGACGGTGGCGGAAAATTACGCCGCTGACGATGTCTGGCTGGCCATGCAGTTCAACCGCCCCGCGCGGCGCGACGGTATCATCCTCGCGTTCCGCCGCGAACAAAACCACAGCGGGACGCTGACGGTGAGGCTGTCGGGACTCGCTGACGATGTGACGTATGAGCTTTACGATCAGGACCAGGAGGTCCGCGTGAACAAGACCGGCGAAGAACTGCAAACGGGCCTGACCCTCGCCATCCCGCGGGCGCCGGGTTCGCTGTTGATTTGCTACCGCGCCGGCGCGTGAAGATAGCAGTGGCAGGTCGGGGTTGAACAAGGGGCGGGTGAAAAACAGCGCCCAACCGTCCGGCTTTTTTGATTTGGCAAAGCCGCCCGCTTGTTGCATTATGCCCGCCTTGATTTATGCTAATTCACGGGAAAAAGTCATGATTCGCTCGCTGTTAAAATCCAAGATTCACCGTTGCGTGGTGACCGAGGCCAATGCCAATTACGAAGGCAGCATCACCATCGCCGAGGACTTGATGCTGGCGGTGGACTTGTGGGAAGGGGAAAAAGTGCTGGTTTCCTCCGTGACCAGCGGCTCGCGCATCGAGACCTACGTGCAAAAAGGGCCGGCCGGCTCCGGCGTCATCATTATCAACGGCGGCGCCGCCAACCTGATTCACCGGGGGGAGATTCTATCCATCATGTGCTTCACTCAGTCGGCGACTCCCATCGTTCCCAAGCGCGTGGTTTGCGACAGCCAGAACAACATCATTCGCCGGTAATAACCGCATCGGTTAAGGTCACGGTCAGCGTGGGATTGATTAACCCGATTCCTCGTCCGCGCTCGGGATGACGGATGCTTTTTACCAACGCGGCTAATCGCCGCCGGTCATGCCGCCCAGCACGCCTTTGCCTTCCCAGCTTTGCGGACGATTCCACGGAATAGTGGAAATCGGCTCGGCGTTGACGGCGTTGGGATCTTTTGGCCCGGTGGCTGAACAAGCCGTCAACCCGCCCGCCAACATCACGCCGCACACGGCGGCCAACAACAACTGTTTGAACACTCTCATGACAGGATTAAATCTATCTCTAATAAAGGACTTTGTCGCCCACCTGGATTTCGCCGGTGGTCAGATCGGAAATGACATCGGCGATAGCCGACTTGTTCTCCACGTCAACCGTCCGCACCTTGCCGATGAGTTGGTTGCCGCGATAGACGGTCAACTCGATGTTTTCAGCCAGTTTGTTGTCCTTGCCCACATCCAGCACGACAAAATTCCAGGTTTTGTTGATTGCCACCACGCGGCCGGACAAATCCAGCGGCGCGCTTTTGGTCCGGGCCAGTTCCTCCAACTCCTTGTATTTCTCCAACTCAGAGTTGACCTTGGCCAGCGCGTCATCCAGGATTTTCTTTTCCGCCGATGTCACCTTGGCTTGTTCCACCGCGTCGTTGAGGTCCTTGATCATGTCGTCAATCGAACGCCCGCCGAGCTTGTCCTTCAAATCCTTCAACTCGGTCGAGGCGGTCTGCAAATCCGCCGCGGCCTTGGTCAGCGCCTCGGCTTTTTCATCCAAATCTTTTTTTGTCGCGGTGTAATCAGTGGTCAGCTTTTGCACCTGGGAATCGGACTCGGCCAATTTGGTCTTGGTGCCGTCAAGCTCATCCTTGAATTTGGTGCGTTCCTCCAGCGCGGTTTTGGCGGTGCCGGCGGCCTTCTTCAAGGTATCAGCCGGCTCCTTGCGATTATTTTTATAATCGGCGGTATAGTTGATATTCGGGAAGGCGCGCGTGGCCTCCTCAGCCGCCGCCAATTGCGTGCTATAAGCCGATTTGGTCCTGGCGGTCAAAAACCCCAAGAGCCCCGCGACTATTGAACAGACAATTGCCACCACACAACAAATTTTTCCTAGATTCGACATAAGATTCCTCAGCAAACTGCTTTTTTAACAGTTTCGGTAATGAAGCCCGAATTTGTGCAAAGTGTCAATAAGAGAATTACAGATATTTGCGTAATAAGTAACCGCCGGCATCACCACTTGGCTTTCTTATGCACCTGCCCCAGGGTGCTTTGCCAGTTGGCGTTCACCCGCTGCAACTCATCCCGCAGCCAATCCGGCGAAAACACCACGGCCCCGGTCGCCTCCACGGTCACTCGTTCCGCGCCGTCAGCGGTAATCACGCTGACGGTGGCCGGGTCCGCCGCCTGCCCGGCCAGCCGCTCGATAATGCTGTCCGCCGTCTGCCCGGCCCGACTGTAAATCAACGCCATCTGGCCCGTCACCGGCAGCGGCGTTGTGCCCGCCTGGCCGTCGAATACCAGCGTCACCAGCCAATCCGAAGTGTCGTGCAGGTCGCTCAACAACTGAATCAACACCTCGCGGCACAAGCTCGGCTGGCGGGCGTGCAAGGCGCGCAATTCCGGCCAGTGAAAAATCACGCTGTGGCCGTCAATGAGCAAGTATCTCGGCGCTGACATTGGAATATTATAGAAATGGCCGCCAAAGAACGCAAGGAACGCCAAGGATTTTTTTGTGTCCTTCGCGTTCTGCCACGGTTATTTTGTCATCCAATGAAAATTGCCGTCCTCGCCGACACCCATGACCGACTGCCCGCCGCGGTCATTGACCAAATCCGCGCCGCTGACGTTGACGAAATCTGGCACCTCGGCGACGTCACCCGCCCATCCGTGCTCGACGACCTGCTCACGGTCAGCGCCTCCCTCCGCGTGGTGCGCGGCAACTGCGACCATGCTCACGACTGGCCGCTGACCATTGACCGCACCATCAGCGGCATTTGTTTTCGCCTGCAACACATCCCGCCCGCCGCGCGCCAATGCCCCGCTGACATTGACATCCTCCTGCACGGCCACACCCATGTCCCGCGCGACGAGACCGTCAGCGGCATCCGTTTTCTCAACCCCGGCGCCATCGGCAAATCCAATCGCGGTGCCCCGCCCAGCTTTGCCTTCCTCACGGTCAGCGACGGCAGAGTGGGGTGGGAGGTCAGGCAAGTTTTTTAAGTTTATTAAGTTGCGCCCGGTCACTGTCAGCGCGACATCACGCCAACTTAATAAACTCAAAAAACTGAAAAAACCGAAAAAACTTCCTAATACCCCCTCACCCTCGGCGTCATACTGGTTGAAAAGGAAAAAAATTATGCCCCACCACAACTGGCTCACCCGCAGCTTCCACGACTACGAATCCAAGCTCGTCCACTACGCCTGGAGCATCGTCGGCGACATGGAAACCGCCCGCGACATCGCGCAGGACGCCTTCCTGAAACTCTGCCGCGAGACTCCCGCCTCCGCCGGCGACCCACCCCGCGCGTGGTTGTACAAAATTTGCCGCAACCGCGCCATTGACCATTACCGTCACCGCCAGCGGCACGCCACCGTCAGCGTCACCCCGGACGACGAGACCTTGCTCGACGAAACCGCCGCCGCTGACCGTGAGTTGATGCGCCGCGAAGACCGCGCCGCCATCCTCCGCGCGCTGTCAGCGCTACCCGAACGCGAGCAGGAAATCGTGCGCCTGAAATTTTTGCACGAAATGAGCTACCAACAAATCGCCGCCACCGTCGGCCTCAGCGCCGGCAACGTCGGCTACATCCTGCATGGGGCGTTGGGCAAAATCCGCGAGCGAATGAATCTCGCGCAGAGACGCGGAGACGCGGAGTTTTCTTTAGATAAAAAAAACACTCCACCCCCAACCAACCCAAAATCTCCGCGTCTCCGCGTCTCCGCGCGAGATTTGCTTAATCTTTTTTCGTTTCAACCCTTAACCGGAGCAACCGTATGACCATCGAAAAAACCGACCCGCGCCTGACGGCTTATATCTGCAACGAACTCGCTGACGCGGACCGCGCCGAAATCGACCGCGCCCTCGCCGCTGACCCAGAGCTTGCCGCCTTCGTCGCGGCACTCAAGGCAACCGGCGACACGCTGACCGTGGAACTGGCGCGCGAGGCCCGCGACATGAGCCTCAGCGCCGCCCAACGCGCGAAAATCCTCCGCCCCGCCGACCGTGTCACCCCTTGGCAAAAATTCAACGCCTGGCTGACCTCGCCGCGCGTCATCCTCAGCGGCACCGTCACCGTCAGCATACTGTTAGTCCTATTGGTCGTATCGGTCGTATTCACCCGCCCGCCCAAACCGCCCAACGCCGAACAAATCGCCGCCATGCCGAAGGCTGACATGACGGTTTTTGACACTGACGCATTCGCCGCCAGCCAGCCACCGCCGCCAGCAGAACCGGAACCAACACTCACGCTCGCCAACAACAGCCTACTCATCACCGGCGGCGGCATACTGCCATCGACCACACCAACCTTCGGCATTAACACTGCCAGTCTTAGCGTCCCCGCAAGCAGCAGCGTCAGCGCCGCGCCCGCTGACAGTAGAAGCCCGACTGTGATTGGAAACACCGGTCGTGCGGAGCCATTAGGACCATTAGGAAAATCCCACTATGTTGAAACCGACGTCAGCAGCGTGAAACTCAACGGTTATGTGGACGTGGGCTACCTTGGTTCGCCCCCAGCCAACAAGTTAACCGCTGCGGTTGCCGATGTCAGAGACAGCCGGAAATCCGAAGTCGCTACAGACATGACAAAAAGAAAAGTAACCGCGACAAGAACCATGAGCAATCCCTTCGGCTCAGGACCAGCGCGCGAAGAAACACCCACCGTCAGCGGCAACGAAACCTACCTGCAAGTCGCCGAAAACCCCTGGCACACCGCCGCGCAAGAACCCCTCTCCACCTTCTCGATTGACGTGGACACCGCCAGCTACAGCAACCTCCGCCGCTTCCTGTCGCGCGGCCAACTACCCCCCGCCGACGCCGTCCGCCTCGAGGAATTACTCAACTACTTCACCTACAACTACCCCCCGCCCGCCGACGACCACCCCTTCAGCGTCAGCGCCGAACTCGCCCGCTGCCCGTGGAACCCTGGCCATCAACTCCTCCGCATCGGCATCCAGGGCCAAACCCTCGCCGACCGTCAGCGCCCCGCCGTCAGCCTCGTGTTCCTCGTGGACGTCAGCGGCTCGATGAGCGACGACAACAAACTGCCGCTGGTCATCAAGGGCTTGAAATTGCTCGTGGGCAAACTGCGCCCCACCGACCGCGTCGCCATCGTCACCTACGCCGGCGAATCCCGGCTGGCCCTGCCCTCCACGCCCGCCGCCGACCGCGAGACCATCCTCAGCGCCATCGACGGCCTGCGCGCCGCCGGCTCCACCAACGGCGAGGGCGGCATCCGGCAAGCCTACCAAGTCGCCCGCGACAACTTCATCGCCAACGGCCAGAACCGCGTCATCCTCTGCACCGACGGCGACTTCAACGTCGGCGACACCGGCGAGGAATCACTGTCCGCGATGGTGCAGCGCCAGGCCAAGAGCGGCGTCTTCCTGAACATCTACGGCTTCGGCATGGGCAATTACAAAGACCGCCGCCTCGTCCAACTCGCCGACCACGGCAACGGCGTGTACGGCTACATCGACAGCTACCCCGAGGCGCAAAAAATTTTCTCCAAACAACTGCTCGGCACCCTGGTCACCATCGCCAAGGACGTGAAAATCCAAATGGACTTCAACCCCGCGCGCGTCGGCAGCTACCGCCTGCTCGGCTACGAGAAGCGCGCGCTGGCCAACGCGGATTTCAAGGACGACCGCAAGGACGCCGGCGAAATCGGCAGCGGCCACACCGTCACCGCGTTGTATGAACTCATCCCCGCCGGCGCTGACGCTGACGCGCAACGGGTCGAGCCGTCGAAATACCTCAAAGCCGTCGAGACCGTGAAGACCCTGCTCACCGGCAGCGCCGAACTGGGCACCATCCGCCTGCGCTACAAACTGCCGCAAGCGGACACGAGCACCCCATTCGACGTCACCGTCAGCGACCGCGCGGGCGACTGGCAAACCGCGAGCGTCGATTTCAAATTCGCCGCCGCCATCGCCCTCTTCGCCGACGCGCTGAAAAACCCACCCGCCGCCGGCGACCTGTCACTGGCGCTGCAACTGGCCCGCGACGGCAAAGGCGCCGACACTGACGGCTACCGCGCCGAGTTCATCCGCCTCATCGAGACGGCTAGGGAATTGAAACCGTAAAAAACTTGATGTTCGCGCGGAGACGCAGAGCCGCGGAGTTTTTTAATTCCCCTTCCGTAAAGGGGAATGCGCTCACGCCGGGGCATGGTCTGTGAGAATTTGGGCGCGCTGCCGCATTGCCGAATTTAACGCCAATAATTCCGCCGCCGTGTTTTTGACCTGCTCAATCAGAGCGTCCAACGACCCCGACTCCAACACCAGCCCGGCGATGTCGTCGGAAGTCGCCACCCACGCGGCGGCGTCCTTGTCCCACGTCAGGTTTAATTTATCGCTCATAATGCCAAAAGCAGACGCTGCCAAATTTCCCATTTCCTATTTTTCGCCGACGGCTAATGTCAGAGGCTGTTTATGATTGAATACATCATTCGCCGGCTCGCGGTCAGCGTGCCCATGTTGCTGGCGGTCACGCTGCTGGTGTTTTTCCTGATGAGCCTCGCGCCGGGGGATTTCCTCGACACGGCGCGGATGCAGCGCGACATCTCGGAGGAGACGATTCATCGGTTAGAGAAAGAATACGGGCTGGATCAGCCGTGGTACACGCAATACGCGCTCTGGCTCGGCAAGGCGGCGCGCGGCGACCTCGGCTACTCGTGGACGTACAAGGTCAGTGTCAGCGAGCTGTTGCGGCAGCGCGCGCCGGCGACGCTGGGGCTGGCGGTCGGCTCGCTGGCGCTGGCGTGGCTCATCGCGCTGCCGCTGGGGGTGTTGGCGGCGATTTACAAAGGCTCGTGGCTCGACCGGCTGGTGTCATTGTCAGCGTACGCGGCGATTTCGTTGCCGGACTTTTTCATCGCGCTGATCGCGTTATTTCTAGCCAGCGTCAGCGGGTGGTTTCCGGTCGGCGGGCTGACTTCCATCACCTCGGACTTCTTCCCGCCGGGCGTGAAGTTCGCCGATTACTTGTGGCACCTCGCGCTGCCGGTGCTGGTGCTTGGCCTCGGCGGCGTGGCGGGGACGATGCGGGTGATGCGGGCGAATTTTCTCGACCAAATCCGCGCGGAGTATGTGACCACGGCGCGCGCGAAGGGTTTGTCCGAGTGGGTGGTGATGTTCAAGCACGCGCTCCGCAACGCCATCAACCCGTTCATCACCTCGCTCGGCTTCGCGTTCAGCGGCCTGTTAAGCGGGGCGCTGATTGTGGAGAATATTTTCAATTACCCGGGGCTGGGGCAACTGACGTTCAACGCCTTTTTGCGGCAGGACAAACAACTGGTGCTCGCCGCGGTCGTGCTGGGAACGACGATGCTCATCATCGGCAATTTGCTCGCCGACATTTTCCTCGCGCTGTCCGACCCGCGCATCCGGCTCGGCGGCGGCGGTCCGGCGTTTCGTCCGAAGCAACTGCTCGCCTGGCTCGGCGTGGCGGCGCTGACGCTGACGGTGTGTTACGCGCTGCATTTCCTGCCGTGGGAAAGCAAGGATTTCTGGCGGCAACTCAAGGTCGCGGGCGCGGTGGCGTTGGCGGGCGCGGGGTTGTTTGTGATTTACGCGGCGCTGCCGGTGTTGCGGCAAATGGTGCCGCGGCTGCTGCGGCGGCCGGTCGGCGCGGTGACTGTCAGCGTGCTGGCGTTGCTGTACGGCTGCTCGTTGCTGGCGGGGTTCCTCGCGCCGTACTCGTCGAGCGACCAGGATTTGACCAAGACGTTTCACCCGCCGACGGCGCTGGTGTGGCGAGACGGGGCGCTGCTGGTGAAAACCTACCGGAATGTTGACCGCAGCATCGCCAAGTACGAGCCGGTCGCCGGCGGTGAGGTGCCGGTGCGGTTTTTCACCAAGGGCGTGCCGTACAAATTACTCGGCGTCATCCCGCTGCAGACGCGCTTGTTCAGCGTGGACGCGCCGCACAAGATTTACCTCATGGGCAGCGACTCGACGGGGCGCGACGTGTTCTCGCGCCTGCTCCTCGGCTCGCAAGTGTCGCTGACGCTGGGCCTCATCGGCGTGACCATCACCATGTCGCTGGGCTTTTTGATTGGCGCGCTGTCGGGGTACCTCGGCGGCAGTTTTGACAACATCGTCATGCGGCTGACGGAAATCATCATGTGCATCCCCGGCTTGTATTTGCTGATTGCGCTGCGGTTCGCGTTGTACAAATTCTTCGACTCGTCGGAAATGTTCATCCTCATCGTCATCGTGCTGAGCTTCATCGGCTGGACGGGGACGGCGCGGGTGATTCGCGGCATGACGCTGTCGGTGCGGCAGCGCCCGTTCATCCTCGCGGCGGAAACGCTGGGCCAGTCGCGGCTGAAAATTTTGTTCAAACACGTCCTGCCGAACATCGCCAGCTACCTCGTCATCAGCGCGACGATGGCCATCCCCGGCTACATCCTCGGCGAGGCGAGCCTGAGCTTCCTCGGCCTCGGCATCATGGAACCGTCAGCGTCCTGGGGCCTGATGCTGTCGCAGGCGCAGGAGATGAAAGTCTTCATGCTCGGCTTCACTTGGCTGTTTATTCCGGGGCTGATGATGTTCATCGTCGTGCTGACGTTCAACCTGTTAGGCGACGAGTTGCGCGACTTAATCGACCCGAAATTCAAGACGGAGAATCGGTTGTGAGGATTTGACGCAAAGGCGCAAAGGTTTTTATGGAGGAAGAAAATAAAATTGAGCCAAGTCATGATTGGCGCGGCGATTGAAGTACACCGGCAGCTATCACCAGCCTGCTAAAAATCTTTGCGAATCTTTGCCTCTTCGCGCCTTTGCGTCAAGGTGACGGCTTATTCGCCGCTGCCGATGGCACCGGCGCGCTGGGCGGCGCAAATCCCCCGCTTGGTGTCCCTGATGAAATCGGCAAACAGCCTGACGTCATCGCCGCCCGTGGCAACGTCAGCGGTCAGGGCGGCCAGCGCCTGCGTCCGGTTTTTCCCGGACCAGAAATACGTCTCGTAAGCCTGCTCGATGGTTCGCCGCCGTTCACGGTCATAGCCGCGACGTTTCAGTCCCACGCGATTCAGCCCGCAAACGGTGTTGGTGGCCACCGCCATGCAATACGGCGGCACGTCCAGGCCCAGCCGGGTTTGTCCGCGCACCATGACAAACTCGCCAATCCGCACAAACTGGTGCGCCACGGTCGCCCCGCCCAGAAAGGCAAAATCCCGCACCTCCACGTAACCGCCAAGCAGCACGTTATTCACCAGAATGACCTGGTTGCCGAGCCGGCAATTATGTCCCACATGCGCGTTAGCCATCAAATAACACTGATCGCCAACCACCGTGGCCGTCCCCTCCTTGGCGCCCCGGTGGATGGTGACGTATTCGCGAATGATGTTCTGGCTGCCGATGCGCACGTAACTTTCCTCATTGCGGTATGACAAGTCCTGCGGCTCGGCGCCAATAATCGCCCCGTAGCCGATTTGGTTGTCCGCGCCGATGCTGGTATGACCGGTGATGACCGCCCGCGCCCGAATGTCACAGTTCGCGCCGATGGTCACATGCTCGTCAATCATCACGTCAGGCCCGACGGTCGTCCCCTCGCCAATTTTTGCCTGCGGATGTACTATGGCCCGTGGATGAATCATAACGTGCCGCCATGCTAACGCCGCGCCGCTGACAGACAACCACATTTCCTCACCGATAACTTTTGTCAGACAAAATTTACCGGGCCGGGCTTGCGCCGGCGCGGCCATCACGCATATTCCGCTGATGGTCAGAATCCAGGAAATTCCCAGCACCGAGCGCCCCCGCGAACGACTGTGGCGCCAGGGGGCCGGGGCCTTGCGGCTGGCCGAGTTGCTGGCCATCCTGCTGCGCACCGGTTTGCCAGGCAAATCCGCCATTGAGGTGGCGGACGAACTGCTGATCAAATATCCCACGCTGGACGAGCTTGGTCGCGCCGCGGTTGGCGAACTGGCCGGGCACAAAGGCATCGGGCCGGCCAAGGCCACGCAACTGAAGGCCGCCTTTGAACTGGGCAGCCGGCTGGCCAGCAGCCGCCGGGAGCATTTGCCCGTCGAAACCGCTGAGGATGTCATGCAATTGCTCGGTCATGAATTGCGGCAATTGCCCCACGAAACCGCGCGGCTGCTGGCGCTGAACACCAAGCTGCACCTCATTGCCGTCGAAAAAATCAGTTCCGGCACGCTGAATGAAACCGTGGTGCATCCGCGGGAAATTTTCAAAATCGCGCTGATGCATAACGCGGCAGGCTTCATCCTGGTGCATAACCATCCGTCGGGCGACCCCAATCCCAGCCAGGCGGACATTCAATTCACCCGGCAATTGCGCGAAGCCGCCAAGCTGATGCAAATTCAGTTCCACGACCATGTCATCCTGGGGGTGTCCTCGCCCAGCCATCCGGCCTGGTTCAGTTTTCGTGAAAACGGGTATCTATGAGTCGCTCCGCGGCTTGCGCACTGGCAGCGACCGCCAGGCCCGGCTCGGTCTTGAACCAGCTCGCCTGTCGTTTGGCATATTGTCCTGTCAGGGTGATAATCTTTGCCAGGCAGTCCGGTTTGCTTAATTTGCCGGCCAGATAATCGGCGATTGGCAGATAACCCAGCGCCTTGGCCGATTGCGACTCGCGCCAGCCGTCAATGGCCAGCAAGGCCCGCACCTCATCCGGCCAGCCGGCGGCCCACATGCGCGTCACCCGCGCGGCAATCAGCGTCCGGTTCAAGTCCCGCGCGGGCAGAAGCATGACGCCCCGGAAGTCCGGCAGCAACGGCGCGCTACGAGACTGTTGCCAGGCTGACAGTGGTTGGCCGGTGCCCTTGACCACCGTCAGCGCGCGAATAATCCGGCGCGGATTTTGCAGGTCGGCCCCGGCCGCCCAAACCGGGTCGAGCCGCCGGATTTCCCGTTGCAAGACCGTCAGCGGCCAGGCGGCTAATTCCCGCGCCAACGCGGGGTCGGATGGCGGCGCCGCGCTTAAGCCCTGACGCAGGATTCGCATATACAGGCCGGTGCCGCCCACCCAGATTTGCGGCGCCTCAGGCGGGATGACGGTCAGCGTCCGCGTAGCTTCCCGCAGGTAATCCGCCACGCTGAAGCTGGCCAGCGGCTCCCGCAGGTTGATCAGGTAATGCGGCACCGCCGCTTGCTCCGCGGCGGTGGCTTTGCCGGTGCCGAGGTCGAGTCCGCGATACACTTGAAAGGCGTCCATGGCACAAATGACCCCGCCGTATTTTTCGGCCAGGGTCAGCGCCAGCGCCGACTTGCCCGCCGCCGTCGGGCCGACAATGAGAAGTGGTTTCACGCTGATGGTCGTCCCCTTACCTGTTCGTTGTATTGCTTATGTTTCCCTGCCTCGCTTAGCTGTACAGCCAAGCAAGGCCAGCTCGTTTGGTCAAGCCGCGCCCGCCAGCGTCAGCGTGCGCCGCGGCCAACAAAATGACTTGAATAACGTCCGCCGTTCGCCATGTTAACGCGGATATGCCCGTCGAATACCTTGCCGCCAGCCGGTCGTTTTTCCTGCACGCCAAGGATACCACCTACGCCTTCCAGATACTCAACGGCTGGCCGGTCCACCTATATTGGGGGCCGCCGCTGACCGCGCAAAACCTGACCGATTTTCTGCCGTTGTGCGCGCGCGGATTCGTCTGTCAGCAGGGCGATTACCCGCTCGACAACATCCCGCTGGAATTTCCCGTGTACGGCACCTCAGATTATCGTTCGCCCGCCATCGAGATTTTTCAACCCGCTGACGGTTCGCGCATCCTCGACTTGCGTTATGCCGGCCACACCGTCAGCGCCGGCAAGCCCGCGCTGGCGGGACTGCCGGCCAGTTACACCGACGCTGACGATGAAGCCCAGACGCTGACGCTCAGGCTGGAAGACCAATTGCTCGGCCTGCGCGCGGAACTGTTATACAGCGTGTTCACCGACAGCCCGGTCATCACCCGCTCGGTGAAACTGTCCAACCTGGGCCGGCAACCGCTCAGCATTCGCCGGCTCTTGTCCTGCTCGGTGGATTTCTCGGCGGCCTTCGGCGATTATCATTTGTTGCAACTCCACGGCGCCTGGGCGCGCGAACGCGACCTCTCCTGCGCCAAACTTCACCCCGGCAGCCAATCCATCGAAAGCCGGCGCGGCGCCAGCAGCCATCAACACAACCCGTTTTTCGCCCTGACGGAATTGGCGACCAGCGAGGAACACGGTCGCGTGTACGCCTTCAACCTGGTGTACAGCGGCAATTTCCTCGCCAATGTCGAGGTCAATTACGACGGCAACCCGCGCGCCCAGCTTGGCCTCAATCCCTTTGATTTTTCCTGGCAACTGGAGCCGGGCCAGTCCTTCCAGTCACCCGAAGCGGTGCTGGCCTTCTCCGGCAGCGGACTGGGCCGGTTGTCGCGCGAGCTGCACCGCTTCACCCGCCGCCACATCTGCCGCGGGGCCTGGCGTGACCGCGCGCGCCCTGTGCTGCTGAACAATTGGGAAGCCACTTATTTTAACTTCAATGCCGACCGACTGGCGGGCATTGCCGCCACCGCCGCTGAGTGCGGGGTCGAGTTGTTCGTGCTCGACGACGGTTGGTTTGGCCAGCGTGACCACGACCAATCCTCGCTCGGCGATTGGGTGGTGGATTTGCAAAAACTGCCCGGCGGCCTGGCTGACCTGGTCCGGCGCATCAACGGCCTCGGCTTGCAATTCGGCCTGTGGTTCGAGCCGGAAATGGTGTCCCCGGACAGCGACTTGTACCGCGCCCATCCCGACTGGTGTATGCACGTCCCCAACCGCCACCGCACCACGGGGCGTAATCAATTGGTGCTGGATTTTTCGCGCCCCGAAGTGTGCGAGCACATTTACCGGCAAATCGCCGCCCTGTTGCGCGGCACGCCAATTCGTTACATCAAATGGGACATGAACCGTCACCTGACCGAAATCGGCTCCGCCCAGCTCCCGCCGGAACGCCAGCAAGAAACCGCGCATCGTTACCTGCTCGGCTTGTACGCCCTGATGGAGCGGTTCATCACCGAGTTTCCCGACATTTTATTCGAGGGTTGTTCCGGCGGCGGCGGGCGTTTCGACCTCGGCATCCTGCACTACATGCCGCAAATCTGGACCAGCGACAACAGCGACGCCATCGCCCGCCTGCGCATCCAGCACGGCACCAGCCTCGCCTACCCGCTGAGCAGCATGGCGGCGCACGTTTCCGCGGTGCCCAATCACCAAAACCATCGCGTCACGCCATACGACACCCGCGGTTGCGTCGCCGCCACCGGCGCGTTCGGCTATGAATTGGATTTGGCCAAGCTCAGCGCCGATGATTTGGCCGCCACCAAGCGGCAGGTGGCCTGTTACAAGCAACTGCGCGGCTTGCTCGCCAACGGTGATTTATACCGGCTCAAAAGCCCGTTCACCACCAGCGAAGCGGCCTGGATGGTGGTCGCCGCTGACCGTCGCGAGGCGCTGGTCACCCATGTCTGGCAACTGATTGAGTCCAATCCGCGCGACCATTACCTGTGCCTGCGCGGACTCGACCCCGCGCTAACTTACCGGCTGGCCGGCACGGACCAACTCTGGCGCGGCGACGCCCTGATGTCGGCCGGCTTGCCGGTGCCGAGACCACAGGCCGATTTCACCAGCACCCAATGGCATTTGGTGGCGCAGTGACCGCCAGTTATCGACGCTGACAGTCAACGCGCCGCCGGTCACCGTCAGTGTGAGTCGCTGCCAGTGACAAGTGGTCGGGGCGCTGACGGTGTGGTTGGCCCGGTTGCGTAGAAGTGTCCACCCATGTCGATCTGCTTGACTAACGGGCTGCTTTGCTGTTTCCTATTACTATATATCATGTGGCAAAAAATTGATGACACCCGTATTCAGGCACGGCGCCCGCTGATTCCGCCGGCGATTTTACTGGAGGATTTTCCGGTCACCGATGAATTGTCCGCCTTTATCGCCAGTTCTCGCAAGGAATTGAGCAACATCTTCGCGGCCAGGGACGATCGCCTCGCGGTGGTGGTCGGCCCCTGCTCTATCCA
>JAISDC010000264.1 GCA_031265105.1 Verrucomicrobiales bacterium | reverse complement strand
GAAACCGCCCCCGCGAATTTCACCCGCCAGGATGACGGCGGTTACTCTTACGTGTACAAACAGCCCGCGACCCCCGAGGAGGAAGCGCTGTGCAAGGAAGCCAAGGAAGGCTGCCCGGTCGAGGCCATCGGCAGCGACGGGGCCAACTAACAGTTGTGACCGGGCGGCCGCGCGCGCCCGGCGGGAAACGGATGACTATCAGCACTGACAACGCGCCCGCGCAATGGTGGCTCCAGTGTCAGCGGGCGGCGGCGGCGCGTTTCGCCGCGCTGCCGCTGCCCGGCCGCCAGGACCCCAACTGGCGTTTCGCCGACGCGCCCGGCCCGGACTTCACGTCCTATCAACCCGCCGCCAGCCTCAGCGAGGCCGAGCGCGAGCAGGCGCTGGCCGCGTCGGACCACGGCTTCGCCACCGCCGGCGGCGCGGTGTTTGGCAACGAGCAATTATTGTCCTTTACCGCCGCTGACGATGAACTGACCAAACAAGGCGTGATTTTCGCACCGCTGACCGTGGCGCTGGCGCGGCATCCCGACCTGTTGCGAAAATATTTCATGTCCCGGCCCGTGGCGCTCGGGTCGGAGAAATTCGCCGCCCTGCACCGCGCCAACTGCAACCACGGCATCCTGCTGTATGTGCCGGAAAAGGTCCGGGTCACGCTGCCGTTGACGGCCTGGCACTGGCTGGCCGGCGACCGTCAAGCCGTCTTCCCGCACACGCTGATTGTCGCCGAGGCCGGCAGCGAAGTGATTTTCGTGGACTTTTACCGCTCGCTGGGCACGGCGCCCGGCCTCGCCGTCAGTGTCACCGACTTGCTAGTCGGCGCGGGCGCGCGGGTGACCTACCTGGGCTGCCAGGACTGGCACGAGCAAGTCCGCTCGTGCCAGCTCAACGCCATCTCGGTCGGCCGGGACGCCGGCGCCAAATCCCTCCACTGCAACCTCGGCGGCGCCGTCGCCCGCGTGGAAAGCCACAGCCGCCTGACCGGCGCCGGCGCGCGCAGCGAGATGCTCGGCCTGTCCGTCGGCCACGGCGCCCAAGTGTTCGACCAGCGTACCCGGCAGGACCATCGCGCCCCGCATACCTGGAGCGAGTTGTTATATAAAAACATCCTGAACCACCGCGCCAAGGCCGTGTTCGCGGGCCTCATCAAGGTCGAGCCAAACGCGCCGCAAACCGACGCCTACCAAACCAACCGCAATCTCCTGCTCAGCGACGAGGCCGAGGCCGACTCCATGCCCGGCCTGGAAATCGCCAACGACGACGTCAAGTGCAGCCACGGCGCCACCACCAGCCAAATCGACCCCGAGGCGTTGTTTTACCTGCTCCAGCGCGGCATCCCGCGCCACGAGGCCGACTACCTGCTGGCCGTCGGCTTTACCGAGGAAGTCCTGGCGCGCTTCGGCCACGAGGCCATCAACACGCGACTCCGCGCCATGATTGCCGACAAATTCCGCCGCGGCAAACACCACCGCGCCGCTGCCGCTGACGATGCCGCGCCCGGCTCCGCCAACGCGCGCCACTCGCAACACCCCGTGTAAACCGGCATGAACGACTCCATCCAGCTCCAGCGCGACGTATCGGCCACCCGCATCCCCAGCGGCGAATTATTCACCATCCCCGCCGGCACCACCGTCAGCGTCACCCAATCGCTGGGCGACACCTACACCGTCGTGTGCGAACTCGGCATGGCCCGCATCGAGGGCCGGGACGCCGACGCGCTCGGCTACGCGGCGACCGCCCAGACCGCGCCCGCCGCTGCCGGTGCAACGCCGCCGCCCGCCGAGCTTGAACAACAAATCTGGGAGCAATTAAAAACCGTCTATGACCCGGAAATCCCGGTCAACATCGTTGACCTCGGGCTGGTGTACGACTTGAATCTGGAAAACGGCCAGGCGCAGGTCAAGATGACGCTGACCGCGCCCGGCTGCGGCATGGGACCGGTTCTGCAACAGGAAGCGCAGCGGAAAATACTCGACCTACCGGGCATCGTCGCCGCCGAGGTCTCCCTCGTCTGGGACCCGCCCTGGCATCAGGGCATGATCAGCGAGGCCGGCCGCATGAAGCTCGGCATGGTGTGACCCTGTGTAATTGCCGTCCGGGAGAACGGCACTCCATAGGCGAAGTTTTTTTGCTAACACCTATTTCGTGTCTCGGCGGCCGAAATTAAAACTTACCCGCTGACGGTTAAAGCGTTTGCGGGATTTTTTCCAAAACGTAACACTCAATGGTGTCGCCTTCGAGGTAGTCGTTGAAATTACCGAGGCGAATACCGCATTCCATGCCGGCGCGGACTTCGCTGACATCGTCCTGGAAACGCTTGAGCGTCTGGATGGCACCGTCGTAAATGTGCTGTCCCTTGCGCAACACGCGGGCGCGGCCCGAGCGCGCGATGCGGCCGGATTCCACCAGGCAGCCGGCGACGGGATATTTGGTGAGGTCAAACACTTTTTTCACGGTCGCTTTGCCCGCGTGCGATTCGCGGGTCTCCGGCTCGAGCAGGCCGACCATGGCTTCCTTCACCTGGTCGATGAGTTCATAGATGATGCTGAACAGTTTGATTTGCACTTCCTCGCGCTTGGCGGCGGTGGCGGCGGAATTGTCGGTCTTAGTACCGAAGCCGATGATCACTGCCTGCGAAGCCTTGGCCAGCAACACGTCATTGACGGATACCGGGCCGACGGCGGTGAGGATGAAATTGAGTTCCACTTTCTCGCTGGGGATTTTCTTGAGCGCCTCGACGATGGCTTCCAGCGAACCCTGCACGTCGGTCTTGAGCACGACATTCAGCGTCTTTTTCTGTCCCTCGGCGATGCTGGCGAACAGGTTTTCCAGCGTGACCGCGCGGCCGCCGCCCAGCTTGGTCATCCGGTCGGCGGCGGTGCGCTCCTCGGCCACCTGGCGGGCTTCGCGCTCGTTGCGCATCACGGTGAATTCCTCGCCGGGCGAGGGGCTGCCGTTGAAGCCCAGCACGCGCACCGGGGTGGACGGCCCGGCGGATTTTATGCTGTTGCCCTGGTCATCAATCAGGGCCTTGACCTTGCCCCAATAAGGGCCGCAGATGAAGGCGTCGCCGACGCGCAGGGTGCCGTGCTGCACGATGATGGTGGCGTTGGGGCCGCGGCCGACGTCAATCTGGCTTTCAATCACCGCGCCGCGGGCGGACTGTTGCACATCGGTGCGCAATTCCAGCATCTCCGCCTGCAGCAGGATATTTTCCATCAGTTCGTTGATACCGACACCCTTGGTGGCGGAAACCGGACAGCAGATGGTGGTGCCGCCCCAGTCTTCTGGAGCCAGACCTTTTTCCTGCAACTGGCCTTTGACCCGGTCAAGGTTGGCGCCGGGCAGGTCGATTTTGTTGACGGCGACCATGATGGCGAAATGGTGGGGATTGGCGGCGAGGGCGGCCTTGGCGTGGGAGATGGCCTCCAGGGTGGTCGGCATGATGCCATCGTCAGCGGCCACCAGAATGATGGCGATGTCGGTGACGTTGGTGCCGCGCGCGCGCATGGCGGTGAACGCCTCGTGGCCGGGAGTGTCGAGGATGGTGATTTTGTGCGTGACGCCCTGGCCGTCCCGGTGCTCGACCATGTACGCGCCGATGTGCTGCGTGATGCCGCCGGCCTCGCCGGCCGCGACGCGGGTTTTGCGAATCGCGTCGATCAGCGAGGTTTTGCCGTGGTCCACGTGCCCCATGACGGTCACCACCGGCGGGCGCAAGGGCAGCGTGGTGGTGGCTTCCTTTGGCAAATCCTGAATGACCGGCTTGGGCGGAATCTCGATGACTTGCTCGACTTTGTGCACGCCGGCGCCTTTTTCGCGGCGTTCGACTTCAAATTTGAAGCCCTTGGCTTGGCAAATCTTTACGGCGACCTCTTCCTCGATTTTTTGATTCAGCGTGGCAAAGATGTTCATTTCCATCAGTTGATGGACCACCTGGAAGGGCTTGAGCCCCAGCTTTTCCGCCAATTCCTTGACAATAATCGGCGGCTTCATGACAATCACCTTGGGCGCGGAGTCCTCCGGCGCGGCGACTGGCGCAACGGGTTTCACCGGCAGCGGCGCGGCCGCACTGGCAGCGGCTTTTTTCGGGGCCTTCGGCTCCCTGGGCTTGTTGGTTTTGGCCGCCGCGGATTTCAACTTGGCCGCCGCGTCCGCGGCGGTTTTTTTCACCGCGGATTTTTTGGCCGGAGCTTTTGCCGTCGCGGACTTTTTGGGTTTGCTTTCGTCCGCGGGGATGCCGGATTTTGAGGTTGAGTCAGCAGCCATAAGTTAACTTCAAGCGGTTGCGCCTCCCTTGGAAGCATTGACCTTGGTCAAAATGGATTGGATAAGGTCGGCTGACAACTCGGGAATCGCTTCCTGGATGTCGGCCGGTTCGGCTTGTTCCAGCACCTCGATGTTGGGGAACCCCGCCTTGACCAGTTGCGTGGCGGCTTCATTGTCAATTTCCAATTGTCGGGCCAGCTTTTGCGCCGCCTCGGCGAATTTATTCTCAAAGGTCTGAACCTGGTTTTCTTCCTTGCCGATATCGATTTCCCAGCCGGTCAGCTTGGCGGTCAGGCGGGCGTTTTGGCCGCGCCGACCGATGGCGATGGAAAGATTTTCCTCGTCCACCAACGCCTTGGCGTGTTTGTTTGCCTGGTCAATTTCAAGGTGTTTCAGCTTGGCCGGCTTGAGCGCCTCGATGATCAAGTCGCGGATGCTGTCCGACCAGCGGAACAGGTCGATTTTCTCGTTGTTCAATTCGCGGACGATGTTCTTGACCCGCGCGCCGCGCAAGCCGACACAGGCGCCCACCGGGTCAACTTTCTCGTCCTTCGACCACACGGCAATCTTGGTGCGGTAACCCGCCTCGCGCGCCAAGCCCTTGATTTCCACCGTGCCGTCATGCAATTCGTTGACTTCCAGTTCGAACAGGCGGCGCACAAAATTCGGGTGGCTGCGCGACAGCACGATTTGCGGACCGCGCAGGACATGATCCACGGCGAGGATCAGGGCGCGGATCCGCTCGCCGGGGGAATATTCCTCGGTGGGCACGCGTTCCTTGGCGGGCATGATGGCCTCAAATTTGCCGAGATCCACAATCACGTCGGAGCGCTCAAACCGGCGCACCGTGCCGGTGATGATGTCGCCGATGCGGTCCTTGAATTCGTCAACAATCATCGTTTTCTCGATACTGCGGACATTCTGGTTAAGCGTCTGCCGGAACACCTGCGCGGCGATGCGGCCCAGTTCCGCCGGGGGAATCTCCACTTCCACCAAGTCGCCCAGGTTGGCCAGCGGGTTTTTGGCGCGGGCCTTGATCAGGACGATTTCCTCGTAGGGATGGGTGACTTTTTCCACCGCTTTCATGCTGGCGTAAGCCTGGATGCGACCGCTTTTCGAATCCATCAGGACGCGAATGTCGCGGGAAAGGCCAAAACTCCTTTTGGCGGCGGAAATCAGGGCCTGCTCAATCGCCTTGATCATGATCCGCCGGTCGATGCCCTTTTCTTTTTCCATGTATTCGAGAACCGCTAGAAATTCCTGGCTCATGTCGTTTGTTCCTTTAAAATTAAGCAAATTGGTTTACAGGAAAAAAAAAGTGGAAACCGATATGGATTCCACCTGATCAAATCCTGATCTTTAAAACCGTTATTTGACATTAGAGAAATCCCGCCGCGGGTCAACCCTTTAATACGATTTTTACGGCAAAATCATGAAAAAATCCCGTCATATCACCGTCAGCGGCAGGATATTGTATTAAATTGTCGCCACCGGCGGCCGCGACTCGCGAATGAACGCTTGACGCTACCGGTCAAATGCCGCTCCGCTGACCGTGGCCGGGAACTTGAAAAAACGTGGAGGTTGGGGGATTCGAACCCCCGGCCTTCTCATTGCGAACGAGACGCTCTACCAACTGAGCTAAACCCCCGTCAAGAAGAGTGACATTATGCGAAAACTTTTCCGCCCGGCAATCCTAAATTTAACCCCGCATCGTCAGCGGGCCGGCGGGAAGCGGAAAAACGCCTCTGCGGTCCGCCCGGTCGCCGCTGCCAGTGACGCCAAATCCTGTCCGCGCAACGCGGCGACGGCCTCCGCGGTTTGGCGGACAAACGCCGGCTCGCAACGCTTGCCGCGGTGTGGCACGGGCGCGAGATAGGGGCTGTCGGTCTCGACCATGAACGTCCCGTCCGGCAGGCCGCTGACGGTGTCGCGGACGGTTTGCGCGTTCTTGAACGTGACGATGCCAGTAATGGAAACCAGATGATGGTTCCGCAGCAGCAGGTTTGCCCGCTCCAGATTTTCGCCGAAACAATGAAACACCGCGCGCACCTTGCCGTGCCACGGCGCCAGCACCGTCAGCGTGTCGTCCCAACTGCGGCGCTGATGGACAATGACATTCAGCCCGCGGTCGGCGGCGAGCGCGAGTTGTTGCTGAAAAAAACGCCGCTGCCGCTCGCGCCACGGCGTCAGCCGCCGCTCATAATCAGCGTCGCCTTCCGCCGCATCGCGTTCCGGCAAATGGTGATAATCAATCCCGCACTCGCCAATCGCGACAACCTTTGGATGCGCCGTCAGCGGCGCGAGTTGCCGCACGGCGTCGTCGGGTTCACGGTCAGCGTTGCCCGGATGCACGCCGACGGCGGCATACACCGGATCAAATTGCTCCGCCAGCGCGACCGCACGGCGGCTCGACTCCACGCCGGTGCCGATGGTGATGATGTGCGCCGCGCCAGCGTCAGCGGCGCGTCGCAACACGGCGGGCAAGTCGTCCGCGAATTCGGGAAAATCCAGATGGGCATGAGTGTCAATCAGCATGGGGTAATTAAAGAGCAAAATGCAAAAAGCAAAATGCAAAATTCAGTCTCCCCCACCGTCAGCGCCAGCGCGGGGTGAAACTTGTTTGCCTTCAGGTCGCAAAAATACTTCCGCGTCAGTGTCAGCTTGCCGACGAAATCATTGTCAGCAGCCATAGCCATGCGCATCGTCAGCGGCGCTCAAGGCGGGAGGCGCTGGAAAATAAAAATCACGTCGCGGTTGTTATTGTAACCGGCAATCGGTTTGAAGGTGCGCTAGAAAAGTTCCGGGCGATAGAGCGGCTGCCAGTAAGTGTCAATCCTCGCGACCAATTGGTAGCTTGCGCCGGCACCGAGGTGTTGCTCGATGTCGCGCCGCAGTTGCGCGAGGTGCGGGCCGAAGGCGATGAGATATTCCGGCGCGACGGTACCCTTGAAATGCACCGCCGGCAGCGCGGCAAATTGCGGCTCGCGCCGGCGCGCCGGCTCGAGTTGCCACGCATATTGCGCGCGCGGGGCGTGGAACATCAGCGAATACACATGGTGGTTCGGCACGACATAAACCGTGACGCCGGCGCTGAGGTTGGCGTTTATCCAGCCCGCCACCGGCGCGAACGGGTCGCTGACCGTGCCCGCGCCGAGCCAGCGCGCCGGCTTGGTCGCCCACGCGCTGAACTGGCGGCACCAGAAGTTCCATTGCCCCACGCCACCGCCAGCGGTGTAGCGCGAGCCGACCACCAGGTCGCAGTCGCGCCAGCATCAGCGGCAGTCGTGTTTCGTCGTGTTGCAAGTCCGCGTCCATTACCGCGAGGAACGGCGCGGCGCTGGCGCACAGGCCCTCGATGCACGCCGAGGACAAGCCTTTGCGCCCCAGCCGTTGCACGCAACGCACCCGCGCGTCACGGTCAGC
>JAISDC010000218.1 GCA_031265105.1 Verrucomicrobiales bacterium | reverse complement strand
GCGCGTTGCGCGTTGCGCGTTGCGCGTTGCGCGTTGCGCGTTGCGCGGATCGAGGTTGTTATGTCGGAAGATGCTCATGCTCAAGCTGTTGTCGCTGACGGTCTCCGGCTATTGCAAGTGGCCTGTCGGCGGCAACGGAATGGGACGATATGGAATTGCGCTGACCGGTGCAAGGTTTTTTTTAGTTTTTTTAACCGCAGAGGCGCGGAGACGCGGAGTTTTTTTTAATAATTTAATCTGCGGATTAACTATCCGTGTTCATCTGTGTCCATCCGTGGTTAAAAGAAAAATCTCCCCCACTTGCGCGGGCAGGCGGCGCGGTTTGCCATTGCCGGGGTTGACCGCGCACCATACGGTCCGGCTTCTCGCCAGCAGCAGTCCGTCTCGCTCCCGCACAATCCGGCAATGCCGCTCGCTGGTCGAGGTCGTGCTCGTTTCCACCCAGGTTTTCACTGTCAGCGCATCGCCGAACAGCGCCGGTCGTTTATACTCAATCCCGTGGCTCACCACCACCCAGACGATTGCCGCCTGCAATTCCGCCGTGGCCGCCGCCTGCCAATGCGCGAGCGCCGCCTCCTGCGCCCAGCGGACATACACCACGTTGTTGACGTGTCCGTTGGCATCAATATCCGCCGCGGCCACGGTGACGCGGTGCGTGTAATTTAATTTTCCCTGTCCGGTCGGCCAATGTTCCATGTTCTGCGGCAGCATAAGGCTTTGCCGGCAAAAGCAAATGCAAACTCGCGGCACGTTGGTTTGATTTTTTTTTACAGGGAGTTCATGGAGAACATTGAGATTATTTTTTTAAAATCTTCATGAACTCCATGATCTCCCTGTAAAAAAATCCAATTGACGCCCGGCCCAATTTTTTCTTTTGCCGCGGGCGATTTATCATTATTGTTAGCTGGTTTTCGCGCGCTTAGCTCAGTGGTAGAGCGTCTCGTTTACACCGAGAGGGCCGGGGGTTCGAACCCCTCAGCGCGCAGGGTCTTCGATGGGCGCGGCGCACTTTAGCATGGCAATTCCACGCGGGCGCGATTATGTTGAACGGCTGATGATGGCTACCCAACACCCCTTTGCTAACACCCGGCTTGGTTTTCGGTCCGGCGACCGGGACTATGCTTATTTCTCCATCCCCGCCCTTGGCGAACAACTCGGCGTCAGGGTCGAGCGCCTGCCGGTCAGCATTCGCCTCGCACTGGAATCGGTGCTGCGCAACTGCGACGGCCTCCGGGTCGCAGAATCGGCCGTCCGCGCGCTGGCCGGCTGGCAGCCCAACGCCGCCCGTGTCGAGGAAATCCCCTTTGTGGTGGCGCGCATTGTGTTGCAGGATTTTACCGGCGTGCCGCTGCTGGTGGACCTGGCCGCCATGCGCAGCGCGGTACGCCGGCTCGGCGGCGATCCCAAAATCATCGAGCCGCTGGTGCCGGTGGATTTGGTGGTGGATCACTCCGTGCAGGTGGATGTCAGCGGCAGCGCGGACGCATTCACCCGCAATCTGGCCATCGAGTTCCGGCGCAATCGCGAGCGTTACCAGTTCCTCAAGTGGGGGATGCAGGCGTTCGACACGTTCAAGGTGGTGCCGCCGGGCATCGGCATCGTGCATCAGGTTAACTTAGAATACCTCGCCAAGGGGGTGCTGACCGCCGCTGACAGTGACGTGCTTTACCCTGACACCCTGGTCGGCACCGACTCGCACACCACGATGATCAACGGCCTCGGCATCGTCGGCTGGGGCGTCGGCGGCATCGAGGCGGAGGCCGGAATGCTCGGCCAGCCGGTGTATTTTCTCACGCCGGATGTGGTGGGGGTGGAGCTGACCGGGGCGCTGCGCGAGGGCGTGACCGCCACTGACCTGGCGCTGACGGTCACGCAGTTGTTGCGCCAGGCCAAGGTGGTCGGCAAGTTTGTGGAATTTTACGGCCCCGGCGCGGCGGCGCTGCCGGTGGTTGACCGCGCCACCATCGCCAACATGGCGCCTGAGTACGGCGCGACTATGGGCTTCTTCCCCGTGGACGGCGCGTGCGTGGAGTACTTGCGCGCGACGGGGCGGGCGGACGCTGACATTGCGCGTTACGAGGCGTATTACCGGGCGCAGCAGTTGTGGGGCATCCCCGCTGACGGTGAGATTGATTACTCGCAGGTCATCCGGCTGGACCTTGCGACCGTCGCGCCGAGCGTGGCCGGCCCGAAACGCCCGCAGGACCGCATCGAGTTGCCCGCCCTGAAACAGGCGTTCGGCGGCTTGCTAGGCCAGACGGTCGCTGACGGCGGCTTTGGCAAGGGTGGCGCTGACACTGACCGGTCAGTCACCGTCAGCGGCGGCGAGTTGCGCCACGGCAGCGTGCTCATCGCCGCCATCACCAGTTGCACCAATACCTCCAATCCGAGTGTTATGCTGGCCGCCGGTTTGCTGGCGAAAAAAGCCGTCGCCAGGGGACTCCGCCCGCATCCGCTGGTCAAGGCTTCGCTGGCCCCCGGCTCGCGCGTGGTCAGCGACTATCTGGCCCGGGCCGGCCTGCAAACTTACCTCGACCAACTGGGCTTCAACCTGGTCGGCTACGGTTGCACCACCTGCATCGGCAATTCCGGGCCGCTGCCCGCAGCGATTGAGGACGCGGTCACCCAACACGACTTGATCACCGCCAGCGTATTGTCAGGCAACCGCAATTTCGAGGCGCGCATCCACCAGAGCATCAAGGCCAACTTCCTGATGTCGCCGCCGCTGGTGGTGGCCTTCGCCCTCGCCGGCCGGATTGACATTGATTTGAGCACGGAGGCCATCGGTCACGGCGCTGACGGTGCGCCGGTTTATCTGCGGGAGCTTTGGCCCACCGTCAGCGAGGTGCGCGAGCAGTTGCAGGCCGCGCTCAAGCCGGAAGTATTCCGCAAATTGTACGCCGACTTCGCCGCGCAAAATCCGCAGTGGAACGAGATTCCGTCCTCGACCGGCAACATCTACGAATGGGACCGCGACTCGACCTATATCCAGGAGCCGCCGTTCTTCGCCAAATTCACCATGCAGGCCGGCGCCATCAGCGACCTCCGGCACGCCCGCGCGCTCGGCATTTTCGGCGACTCGGTCACCACCGACCACATTTCCCCGGCCGGCTCAATCAAGGCCACCGCCCCGGCGGGTCAATACTTGCTAGACCAAGGCGTCAGCCGCGAGGACTTCAACAGTTACGGCTCGCGTCGCGGCAACGACCGCGTGATGACCCGCGGCACCTTTGCCAATGTCCGCATCAAAAACCTGATGCTCGGCGGCGAGGAAGGCGGCAACACGCTGTTGCAACCGGAAGGCGTCAAGCGGTCAATCTACGACGCCGCCATGGAATACCAGCAACGCGGCACCCCGCTGATTGTCATCGCCGGGCAGGAATACGGCACCGGCAGTTCCCGTGACTGGGCGGCGAAGGGCACCAATTTGCTAGGCGTCAAGGCCGTCATCAGTGAAAGCTTCGAGCGCATCCACCGCAGCAACCTGGTCGGCATGGGCGTGCTGCCGTGCTGCTTTGAGGAAGGCACCAACGCCCGGACGCTGAAGCTCACCGGCACCGAAACCTTCAGCATCAGCGGCCTCAACGACCACGTGCAGCCGCGGCAACAACTGACGCTGACCGTCACCCGCGCGAACGGCGAGACGCTGACCGTGCCGCTGACACTGAGAATCGACACGCCGATTGAAGTTGAATACTACCGCCACGGCGGCATTTTGCCCTACGTGCTGCGGCAACTGCTCGCGGCGGTGAGGTGATGCTTGGCATCGATTTTTCCAAATTGCGGCGCGGCCCATTTTTGACAACCGCATGGTTGCGGGTTAGACTGTGCGCCTGATGAAAAGCATGACCGGATTCGGGAAGGCGGAAGCCAGTGTCGCGGGACGCAAAATCAAGGTGGAAATTTTTGCGGTGAACAATCGCAAGGGACTCGATCTCATCGTCAGCGTGCCGCGCGAGTTCGCGGCGCTGGAGCAGGAATTGCGCGAACTGGCGCAAACCGGCCTCAGTCGCGGGCGGGTGACGGTCAGCGTGTCGGTCAGCGATAGCGTCGCTGGCAATGGCGGGCTGGGAGTGAATAAAAATTTGCTCAGGCACTATCATCGGGAATTGAAAGCATTGGCCAAAGAACTCTCGGTGAGCGACACGGTTAGCCTGGATTTGTTGCTGCGTCTGCCCGGCGTGCTGGGCGAGGGTGCTGTCGGCGCTGACGATGAGCGCGCGCGGACGGCGGTCACCGGTATTTTCACGCGGGCGCTGGCGGCGTTGCAAAAATCCCGCGCGCGCGAAGGCGCGTTTTTGTGCCGGGCGCTGGCCGGGCAGTTCGGCGGATTGCGCAAGGCGGTCGCTGACATTGCGCGGCGCAAGGACGCGGTGCTGGCGCGGTATCGTGAAAATTTGCAAAAACGGCTCGCCGCGGCGGCGCTGACGGTGGCGCCGGACGACGAGCGACTGTTAAAAGAACTGGTGATTTTTTCCGACCGTTGCGACATCAGCGAGGAAGTGACCCGCTTGCGCGCGCATTTTGCCGAGGCGCGGCGGCTGTTGCAAACGGCGGACGCCATCGGGCGCAACCTGGATTTTCTGTTGCAGGAAATCGGGCGCGAGGTGAACACCATCGGCAGCAAGGCGAACGACCTGGCCATCTCCCGCGCGGTGGTCACGCTGAAAACGGAACTGGAGAAAATCCGCGAGCAGGCGCAAAATCTCGAATAACGCATGAAACGCCAGGGCATCGTCTTCGTCATTTCCGCGCCGTCGGGCGCGGGCAAATCCACGATCTGCGAGGGGTTGCGGCAGACGCCGGACTTCGTGTTCTCGGTGTCGTGCACCACGCGCGCGCCGCGGCCGGGCGAGGTTGACGGCAAGGACTACTGGTTCATTGCCCCGGACGAATTCACGCGCCGCGTCACGGCCGGCGAGTTTCTTGAGCACGCCGAGGTACACGGCAGCCGCTACGGCACGCTGCGGGCGAAGGTGCTCGAATTGGTCGCCCGCGGCACCGACGTGTTGCTGGACATTGACGTCGAGGGCGCGCGGCAAATTCGCGCGCGCGCCGGCGGCGAGTTGAAAAAATCGCTGGTTGACGTGTTTATCAAGCCGCCGTCAACGGCGGAACTGGAGCGGCGGCTGCGCAAGCGCGGCACCGAAAACGAGGAGCAGATTCAAATGCGGTTGGCGAACGCCATCCGCGAGATGGCGGGCTGGGGCGACTATCAATATGTCATCGTCAGCGGCAGCATGGAGGAGGATTTGGCGCGGTTCCGCGCCATCATGAGCGCGGAACGCTGTCGCGCGTGGCGGTGGTCGTGAATACGGGGCCGGGGACGCGGCATGGGCGGGGAGATTTATGCAGGCAAAAAGATTATTGTTAGGCATCACGGGGTCAATCGCGGCGTACAAGGCGGCGGAAATTGCCAGCGCGCTGACGCAGCGCGGGGTCGAGGTGGACGCGGCGCTGACGGTGAACGGCGCGCGGTTCATCACCCCGCTGACGTTGACCGCGTTGACGCGCCGTCCCGTCATCAGCGACTTGTGGGCGGACGACCACGCCAGGCCGTTGCACATCGAGGCGGCGGACGCGGCGGATCTGGCCCTGGTGGCGCCCGCCACGGCGAATACACTGGCCAAGCTCGCGCACGGCCTCGCTGACGATGCGCTGACGGCGATTTTACTGGCGACGCAAGCGCCGCTGCTGGTGGCGCCGGCGATGAACGGCAAAATGTGGGCACACCCGGCGACGCAGGCCAACGTCAGCGTGCTCAAGGCGCGCGGCGTGGAATTCATCGGCCCGGCCAGCGGGATGCTAGCGTGCGGCTATGCGGGCGCGGGACGTCTCGCGCCGGTGGAGGAAATCATCGCC
>JAISDC010000040.1 GCA_031265105.1 Verrucomicrobiales bacterium | reverse complement strand
CGCAGATCGGGTCGATCTCGGTGATCCAGACCTGCGCCGAGAGCGCGCGCAGCGCCTGCGCGCAGCCCTTGCCGACGTCGCCGTAGCCGCACACCACCGCGACCTTGCCGCTGATCATGACGTCGAGCGCGCGGTTGAGGCCGTCCACCAGCGAGTGTCGGCAACCGTACAAGTTGTCAAACTTGGATTTGGTGACGCTGTCGTTGACGTTGAACGCCGGCGTCAGCAGCGCGCCCTTGGCCTGCAATTGATACAGCCGGTGTACGCCGGTGGTGGTTTCCTCCGACACGCCGCGCCAGTCCTTGACGACATTGCGCCAGTGTTGCGGCCGCTGCCGGTGGACTTTTTTGAGCAATTCCTTGATGACTTGCTCCTCGTGGCTCTCGCTCGGCGTATGCACCCAGTCGCTGCCGTGCTCCAATTCGTACCCCTTGTGAATCAGCAGCGTCGCGTCGCCGCCGTCATCCACGATGAGCTGCGGGCCTTGGTGGCCGCTGAACGTCAGCGCCTTGAACGTGCAATCCCAGTATTCCTCCAGCGTCTCGCCCTTCCACGCGAACACCGGCACGCCGGCCTTGGCAATCGCGGCGGCGGCCTGGTCTTGCGTGGAAAAGATGTTGCAACTCGCCCACCGCACCTGCGCGCCGAGCGCGGTCAGCGTTTCAATCAGCACCGCCGTCTGGACGGTCATGTGCAGCGACCCGCTGACCCTGGCGCCGGCAAGCGGTTGGCGGCGCGCGTACTTCTCACGAATCGCCATCAAGCCGGGCATTTCCTGCTCGGCGATGATGATTTCTTTCCGACCCCAGTCGGCCAGCTTGATGTCTTTGATTTGGTAGTCACTCATGATGTTTCAATTCTGATGGCCGCAAAAGAACGCAAAGAACGCAAAATTTTTTGAGTTTTTTGTATTTTTTCGCGACTGGTTAAAAATCTTTCTTTGCGTTCTCTGTGCTCTTTCGCGGCCATTATTTTACTTGGCCAGCTTCTTTAATGCCGCAACTTTGTCGGTCTGTTCCCACGGCAGGCCGTCCTTGCCGAAATGCCCGTAGTTCGTCGTCAGCGAGTAAATCGGGCGCAACAGGTCGAGTTGTTTGATAATGTCAGCGGGCTTGAAGCTGAAAATTTTTCCGACCGCGGCGAGAATTTTCTCGTCGCTGACCGTGCCGGTGCCGAAGGTGTCAATGTGCACGCTGACCGGGTCGGGATGACCGATGGCGTAGGCGAATTGCACCTCGCAACGCGACGCGAGGCCGGCCGCGACAATATTCTTCGCCACATAACGCCCCATGTACGCGGCGGAACGGTCCACCTTCGACGGATCCTTGCCGCTGAAGGCGCCGCCGCCGTGCCGCCCGGTGCCGCCGTAGGTGTCCACGATGATTTTGCGCCCGGTCAGGCCGGTGTCCCCCTGCGGCCCGCCCACGACGAAGCTGCCGGTGGGGTTGATGAGGTACTGGGTGGCCTTGGTCAGCAGGTTCGCCGGCAACACCTTGCGGATGACTTTCTCGATGACGAATTTTTCAATCGTGCCGTGGTCAACGTCAGCGGCGTGCTGCGTCGAGACCACCACCGCGGCGATGCGCGCCGGTTTGCCGTCCACGTACTCGACCGAGACCTGCGACTTCGCGTCGGGCCGCAGCCACTTCACCTTTCCCGACTTGCGAATCCGGGTCAACTCGCGGCCCAGCCGGTGCGCGTACATGACGGGCGCGGGCATCAGTTCCGGCGTCTCGTCGCAGGCGAAGCCGAACATCAGCCCCTGGTCGCCGGCGCCCTGCTCCGCGGTTTTCTTGCCCTTCGCCCGGCGCGCATCGACGCCCTGCGCGATGTCGGGACTTTGCGCGGTGATGATGTTGGTGATGAAGATTTTGTCGGCGTGAAACACGTCGTCGTCATGCACGTAACCGATTTCGCGCACCGCGGCGCGGATAATGTTCTCAAAGTTCAACTTCGCCTTGGTGGTGATTTCGCCGCCGACGATGACCATGTTGCTCTTGGCATAAGTCTCGCACGCCACCCGGCTGTGTCGGTCCTGCGCGAGGCAGGCGTCGAGCACCGCGTCGCTGATGGTGTCGCAAACTTTGTCGGGATGGCCTTCGCCGACCGACTCCGAGGAGAAGATATAGGATTTGGGCATGCGGCAATCTAGACCGTCAGCGTCAGCGACACAAGAAAAATATTGATGTATCATGATGGAATGATACTTTGATTGAAATAGCGCCAACTCCGGACATGGTCTCCAACCTCAAATTACTGTCCCTGCTCGCCGATCACACGCGGCTGCGCTTGCTGTCCGTGCTGGAGCAGGAGGAACTTTCCGTCGCCGAGTGCCAGACGGTGTTGAACACCGGGCAATCGCGCATTTCCGCGCATTTGCTGCAACTCAAGGCGATCGGCATTCTCAAATCGCGGCGCGACGGGCAGCGGATGCTGTATCGCTGGAACCCGGAAATCGACGCCGCCGTCCGGCAACTGCTCAACATCGCCCTGCAAGCCGCGCGGGAAATTCCCACCGCCAAACATGATCGGCAAACCCTCGCGCTGGTGGTGAAAAAACGCCGGCAACGGAGTTTGCAATATTTCAACACCATCGCCGGCCGCCTCGGTAAAAATTACTGCCCCGGGCGCTCCTGGGAGGCCGTCGGGCATTTGCTGGTGCAACTGGCCGAACCGCTGACGGTGGCCGACCTCGGCGCCGGCGAGGGCTTGCTGTCGCAAATGCTGGCGCTGCGGATGAAAAAAGTCATCGCCGTGGACATCGCGCCGCGGATGGTCGAGGTCGGCGCGGAACTGGCGCGGCGGCAGGGATTGGCGCGCCTCGAATACCGGCTCGGCGACCTGGAGGATCCGCCCATCGTCAGCGACAGCGTGGACCTGGCCATCCTCAGCCAGGCGTTGCACCACTCGGTTCACCCGCCGCGGGCGCTGACGGCGGCGCGACGGATTTTGAAAAAAGGCGGGCGCATCTGCATCCTCGACCTGAACGAGCACACCTTTGAGAAGGCGCGCGAGTTGTATGCCGACCAATGGCTGGGCTTTTCCGCGGCCACCCTGCAACAGTTGCTGCAACAAGCGAAATTCCGCGACATTGACATTTCCATCGTCGCCAGGGAAAAACAGCCGCCGCATTTCCAAACCATCCTGGCCACGGCGACCAAATAACGCCCACCGTCAGCGCCAATCCTCGCACTGTCAGCGTGCTATTTTTAGCTTTAACCCGCGTTGTTAGTGGTGTTATATATCACTGCTATGACTGGACGCGAACGTTTTTTAACCGCCTTGCACAATCAAAAGCCCGACCACCTGCCCTGCCAGGTGCACAGTTGGATGAAATATTACCTGGACACGTACTTGAACGGCATGGACCAGTTCGCTGCGTATGATTACATCGGCATGGACCCGGTGATTTACGCCGCAGGCAAGTTCATCTACAGCGAGCGGGACGCGAAAAACTGGGCGTGGGAGACTGAGGAAGCCGCCCAGGACGACCAGGGCAACACGCCGTTCGTCACCGTCATTCACACGCCGGAGGGCGACCTCACGGTGAAGGGCGCCTACAATCGCCTCACGCGGTGGGAAACGGAGCACATGATCAAAACCGAGGCGGACTTCGAGTTGTACCGCAAATATTACCCCGTGCCCGTCAGCGCCGACTGGAGCGAAGCCATCGCCGCGCGCGACCGCATCGGCGACCGCGGCATCGTCCGCACATGGAACCGCCAATACGGCCAGCCCGGTTCCTGGCAAAGCCTGACCTGCCTGATCGGCGTGCAGGAGGCGATTATGAAAACTTTCGACGAGCCGGAGTGGGTGCATTACGCCTTGAAAACCATCACCGACAAATCGCTCAAGATCATCGAGGGCATGGGCAAAATCGAGACCGACTTGGTGGAGAACGGCGGCGGCTCGGCGTCGAGCACCGTCATCAGTCCCGCGCTGTACGAGGAATTTTGCCTGCCTTACGACCAGCAAGTACACCGCGCCCTCCACGCGCAGGGCGCGCTGGTGGTGTATCACTTGTGCGGCGGCCTGATGCCGATGCTGGAGTTGGTGACGCAGAACGGCGCTGACGCTCTCGAAACCATGACTCCGTCCAGCATGGGCGGCGATTGCCGCATGGAAGAGGCGGCGGCGCGGGTTGGCGACCGGCTGGCGTTCGTCGGCGGCTTCGACCAGAACGAGGGCTTTGAGCGCGGCAACCTGGAGTTCATGCGCAAGGAAGTACGCCGGCTGTTCGCGGCCAAGCCGAACGGCGGCTTCATCATCAGCCCGTCCGACCACTTCTTCTACGGCAATCCCGACACGCTGAAGGAGTTCGTCAAAGTTTGCCGCGAGTGTGTGTATTGAATTCTGGAAAGCGTTATTATAAATAATCAAAAAAAAACTTGCGCAGGTCAGATTGATAATATAACGTCCCACCCCGTTATCGGTACCCGCTGACACTGACCGCAGGAAAACATGAGTGGTTAAGCGGAAGAGAAGCCCCGGTAACCCGCTGAAGATGACAGACATAGGCCATAGAATCGAAGCATCGCGCTCACGCGCTCACGCGCTCACGCGCTCACGCGCTCACGCGCTCACGCGCTCACGCGCTCTCCCCGCTTGACTGCCGCCCCGACTCATTAAATTCCCCGCCGAATTTTACCCGCTTCATTCCCGATGTGGACAAACCGGATCACCGGACGTTCAGGTCAGCCGGTTTTGCCCAAATGACCTCCAGCGTCAGCATCAGCGTCCCCAATTGTTCAGCGTCAATGTATGGAGCTTCACCCGCCTCATTCCTCATAAATATCGCGCCGGTTACCCACCTCGGTCACCATAATCAACAACTCGCGCTCGAGCGGGCGACAAATCAACCGGTAAGCGCCCACGCGAAACCGTACCAAACCGAAATACCGCCCCAACAGCGGCTTGGCGTAAGCCAGCGGATTGGGCGACTGGCACACATGTTTGTCCAGATATTTGAAAATTTGCCGTTGTACCGGCTGGTCCAGCCGCCGCAATTCTTTCAACGCCAATTCGTGAAATTTATAATCCCAGCGCACGTTTGGCTGCCGTTGAGGAATACCACCTGCCGCCTTGGCGCAAACGTGTCAGCGCGCGTTCGGCGGCGGTCAGGTCATCCAGAAATTCCACCAGCGCCTGGGTCGCGCACGACTCCGCCGACACGCCCGCTTTGCGCGAGAGCCGGTGCAATCGCTGTTCGATTTTGGAATCAAGGTCAAGTACCACCATGTCGGCAGACGCTATCACGCTTGGCCGCGCAAGTCAATCGCGCCGCACGTAATCTTTGTGCCATTTTATCGTACGCCGCGAATTACTGGGGCCACCCGCTCCTTCGCCTCCGCTCAGGGTGACGAATGGGAAGAGACCAAACCCTAACCCCCTATTTTAACCAACCACAACCAAACAACCAATAAATCAAACAACATGAACCCCAAACTAACACTCCTCCTCGGCGCTCTCTGCGCCTCCGCGTTGAACCTGCCGGTCCTCGCCCAAAGCGCCCTCACCGTCAGCGGCTCCGCCTACACCGAGAGCGGTACCACCCACACCACCGGCGACATCAACACCGCCGGCGCCTACACCGGCACCAACGTCCGCTTCACCGGCGCGCTGACCGTCAGGGACAGCAGCGGATTCACAGCGGACACCGGCACTTTCGCCGCCGTCACCGGCAGCAACAACGCCACGCTGACCCTGACCAGTGCCACCGCCAGCGGCGCGGTCAACATCCTCGACCACTCCACGCTGACGCTCACCACCGGCACCTTCGCCAGCACGCTCACCCTGGACGGCGCCAGCACCGGCACGCTGACTGGCAGCCGTGTCGCCGGCGCCACCAATGTCCGCGAAGGCAGTTCGCTCACCGTCAGTGCCGGCACCCTTGCCGCCATCTCCGGCAGCAACGCCGCCGCCGTCAGCTTGCAAAACAGCACCGCCAATAGCGCGACCCTGATCGAAACCGGTCTCCTCAGCCTCGACCATTCAGTCATCACCGGCGCCGTTAATCACCGCAACACCGCCGCCGCCAGCGGCACGCTGCTCCTGAACAGCAGCACCATCAACACCTACACCGGCAGTAACACCGTCTTCGTCCAAATCACCGACAGTCGCATCAACGGTACCGCCACCATCACCAACATCTCCGGCCAGCCCGGCGCCGTCGCCATTGAGAACTCCGCCTTCGGCGATTTGCTGCTGGTCAACTCCTTCACCCTGGCGCTGACCAGCGCCACCAACACCGGCAATACCTTCCGCCGCCTCTATCTCAGGGAAGACAGCGCCCTTGTCATCGACCGCACCACGGTCAACGGCAGCGTCAGGGTGGAGAACCAGTCCGCGCTGCGCCTGGACGACAGCAGCGTCATCGGTTCCACCGGAGTGAACGAAAGTGCCGCCATCACATTGAGCAACACCTCCAGCGGCGTGATCAACAGCGCCACGCTCCGCCCGGGTTCCAATGCCTGGAACTCGGGAATAGTCGCCTTCAACAGCTCGGAATTTGTGGCGCGCGACATCGATATTCTCACGACCGGCAACTACAGCATGGGCATCGAGGTGAATGTCGGCTCCAGCGGCACCGTCATCGGCGCGCACATCGTCACCACCCAAGACGCGCCTAACGCCGCATATGCGAACGGTGTTTTCGCCAGGAACAACTCGCGCCTCGACATGACCGGCTTCACCATCCAGAGCGCCGCGGAAGGCATCGTCGTGCAGCAAGGCTCCACCGTGATTTTGAACAGCGGCACCATCCGCGCCGACGACTTCGGCTACCAGATTCCCGGCAACTCCGCCAACACCCTGCACGCGCGCGACGTGCAGGTGGAAAGCGCCAATGCCGCCCTCTACATCCGCAGCGGCAGCGGCCGGACGGACGTCCGCATCACAGGCGGCCTGCTCGCCTCAGCCACGGCGGCGAGTCTGTTCCTCGAAACCACCGGCAGCGGCGGCAACACGGTGACGTTCACCGATGGCGTGGCCTTCGCCAACAGCGGCACCGCCATGACGCTCACCAGCGCCACCACTTACGCCACCGCCGACCAAATCCGCGTCGAAAACGGCACCACGGTGGACGGCGACATCGTCGCCAACGGCAGCATCAACGCCGTGCTCACCGTCAGCGACCACTCCACCATCGCCGGCAACCTCATCGCCGGCGATGATGCCGTCCTCATCATCACCGGCAGCAACGGCACCACCATCAGCGGCGACGTGACCGGCAGTGAGCACGCCGTCATCGACCTCACCCTCAGCGGCAGCGCTAGCAGCCTCACCGGCGACATCACCCGCAACGACGCCGCCAGCGTCACCGTCACCATCAGCGACCGCGCCACCGGCAGCGGCGGCTTCACCGGCGGCAACCTCAGCGTCGGCGGCGACAGCGAGTGGCACTTCACCAAAGATTCCGCCGCCGACCATATCGACAGCCACGGCGTCATCCGCGTCGGCACCCCCGGTAACTATCTCACCCTCCGCAGCGACACCATCAGCGGCGACGGCACTTGGCACTTCCCCATCGACAGCGACACCGGCGACAAAAGCACCGTCACCGGCAGCACCGACATCGCCAGCCACCCGCGCGGCATCATCAGCGCCACCGGCGACGGCCTGCGCGACCCCAACGCCGTCGCCAACACCCTCGTCACCGGCGAAAACAAAGAAAACTGGATCTGGGACAACTTCAGTTGGGGCCTCGACGAATACACCCAGGACGGCCATGACCCCGACGGCAACCCCCACTTCACCCGACACGGCGACAGCCCCATCGGCACCACCTTGGGCAGCGCCATCGCCATCCAACAAAGCATGTGGTTCGCCCAGCAAGACAGCCTGTTAAAAAGAATGGGCGAACTGCGCTATGGAGCGCAGGCGTCCCGCCTGCCAGCGGGCGAGACGCCCGCGCTCCATAACCTCATTGAAAACATCTGGCTCAGAAGCTACGGCCAACAACTCAACATCGGCAGCCAAGTCGCCGGCCAAGCCTACGAACAACTCATCTACGGCATCGACCTCGGCACCGACCACAAATTCACCCTCAACGCTGACAATGACCTCTACCTAGGCATCTACGCCGGCTACGGCCGCAGCGATATAGACTACCGCACCCCCGCCGCTGACGGTGAACTCAACAGCTACTACGGCGGCCTCTACGCCACCTGGTTACACAGCAGCGGTTTCTACCTCGACGCCACCGTCAAAGCCGCCAGCGTTGACAACAACCTAAAAGCCCCCTACGGCACCACCCAACTCACCGCCAACTATAACGACGTGAACATCGGCGGCAGCCTGGAACTCGGCAAAAAATTCACCTTCACCGATGACTGGTTCATCGAACCCCAGTTCCAAATCAACTACCTCCACATCCTAGCCGAGAATTACACCGCCGGCCCCATGAGCATCACCACCAGCGACCTCGACGCCCTGCAATTCCGCATCGGCAGCTTGCTTGGCAGAACCATCAAACTCACCAAAGGCGGCATACTCCAACCCTACCTCAAAATCAGCGGCGTAGAAACCATCAGCAGCGGCGGCACCCTCCACAACGGCTACCAATCCGTCCGCGCCAACACCGACGGCGCCCGCGCCGAACTCGGCGGCGGCCTCATCTGGCAACTCGACGCTGACAACCAACTCCACCTCGACTACGAAGCCAGCTTCGGCGACAAATACGACAAACCCTGGGGCCTAACCGCCGGCTACCGGCACCAGTTCTAAAACGGCCCACAGCGCACACAGGGCAGGCACAGGGCGCCACAGAGAAAAATTCTGTGGAACTCGGTGCCTGCTCTGTGTTTCTCTGTGAGCAACCGCACTAATTTTAAGAGTTTTGCAAAGAATTTAAAAAAATATTTGACGTTACTAGATAAATTCTATAGGATTTATATATTATCGAATGAATCGATGATTGGGAGGAATTGAATGGCGACTGAAAACTCATCTTTTTTGCAGACCAACGACCCGGATTTGCTCAAACTCATTTCCGTGCAGGAACGGGAAATTCTCCGTTCGGTGCGCGAATTGAAATACGGCACGGTCGAGGTCACGGTGCATGACCAGTTTGTGGTCGAGGTCAGCAAACGGGAAAAAATCCGTTTTCAAAAACAATCGGCTCGCGCGGAGTAAAGATGGTGATTTTCACGACAAATGGTTAATTTAATCAAAACGGCACAGCCGGGAGGCTGACGGTCACAATCCATCACGGGAGGCAACATGCGCAAACTGGCAATCAAAAAATTAATCCTGCTGCCCGGCCTGCTCGCCTTGAGTGGCGTCATCGGCCAGGCGCAAGCCAAATCCGTCAACCTGCTCAACGTGTCTTACGACCCGACCCGCGAACTTTACCGCGATTACAACAAGCTGTTCGTCGAATATTGGCATAAAAAAACCGGGGACCACCTGACCATTGACGTTTCCAACGGCGGTTCCGGCAAGCAAGCCCGGGCGGTCATTGACGGGCTGGCGGCCGATGTGGTGACCCTGGCACTGGCAGCGGACATCAACGCCATCGCGGAAAAAAGCCAGTTGCTGCCCGCGGACTGGCAGCGGCGGTTCCCTAACAATAGTTCACCCTACACCTCCGTGATTGTCTTCCTGGTGCGCAAGGGCAATCCCAAACACATCAAGGACTGGGATGACTTGGTGAAACCCGGCGTCAGCGTGATCACGCCGAATCCGCGAACTTCCGGCGGGGCGCGGTGGAATTTCCTCGCCGCCTGGGCCTTCGCCCGACAAAAGCTCGGCCGGGACGAGGCCGGCGCCAAGGCGTTTGTCACGGCACTGTTCAAGAATGTGCCCGTGCTGGACACCGGCGCGCGCGGCTCGACCAACACTTTCGCGCAACGCGGCATCGGCGACGTGCTGCTGGCGTGGGAAAACGAGGCGCTGTTAGTGTTGCGGGACCATGCCGACCAGTTTGAAATCGTCACCCCTTCCCTCAGCATCCTGGCCGAACCGCCGGTGGCTGTGGTCGAAAAAACGGCCGAAAAGCACCGGACTACCGAGGTGGCGCGGGCTTACCTTGAATACTTGTACAGCGAGGCCGGCCAGGAATTGGCGGCCAGGCATTTTTACCGCCCGCACAACGCCGCGATTCTTGCCAAATTTCCGGTATTCAAAAAACTGGCACTCGTTACCATCGACGGCGATTTCGGCGGCTGGGAAAAAGCCCAGCCGCATTACTTCGGCGACGGCGGGGTGTTCGACCAAATTTACCAGAGCAACAAGAAATGATTGAGGCGAAAATTTCAACCCCGACAGCGCCGTTCCACCCGATGCCGTCCCCAACCACCAACCAACCAAACTAGAAAGACCAACCATGAGTATCGCTAACGATGTATTGCAAACTGTCGGCAAAACCCCGCTAATCCGCCTGAACCGGCTCGCCGCCGGACTTGACGCGACCATCGCGTTGAAGGCTGAATTCTTCAACCCGCTGGGCAGCGTGAAGGACCGTATCGGCCTGGCCATGATTCTGGCGGCGGAAAAAGAGGGACGCCTCACGCCGAACACCACCATCATTGAACCCACCTCCGGCAACACCGGCATCGCGCTCGCGTTTGTCGCGGCGGCGCGCGGCTACCAACTGACGCTGACCATGCCCGAAAGCATGAGCGTCGAGCGCCGCACCCTGCTGGCGTTGCTCGGCGCCAAGCTGGTGCTGACCCCGGCGGCCGAGGGCATGAAAGGCGCCATTAACCGCGCGCAACAACTGCGCCTGGAAATCAGCGACTCGTGGATTCCCCAGCAGTTTGAAAATCCCGCGAACCCGGCCATTCACCGCGCCACCACGGCGGAAGAAATCTGGACCGACACCGAGGGCAAGGCCGATGTCATCGTCAGCGCCACCGGCACCGGCGGCACCATCAGCGGCGTCGCCGAGGTGTTCAAGAACCGCAAGCCCTCGTTCCAGGCCATCGCGGTCGAGCCGCTGGATTCGCCGGTCATCACGCAAACCCGCGCCGGCCAGCCGCTCAAGCCCGGCCCGCACAAAATCCAGGGCGCCGGCCCCGGTTTCATCCCGAAAAACCTGAACCTCGCGCTGCTCGACGGCACCGCCACCGTCAGCAACGAGGACGCCATCAAAACCGCGCAGCAACTCGCCAGGCAAGAAGGCTTGCTGGTCGGCATCAGCACCGGCGCGAACGTCTGGGCGGCGATCCAGGAGGCGAAGAAACCCGAAAACAAAGGCAAACTCATCATTGCCATCGGCGCCAGCACGGGCGAGCGTTACCTCAGCACCGCGCTCGCCGACGAGGCCAGGAAAGCCGTGACCGTCGGCTAGATGCATTCTTTTCACCACTAAGTCACCAAGGCCCGAAGGGATGCCGTTTTTGATTTAAAGCGCATCCCTTGGTGCCTGCGTGGCTTCGTGGTGAAAAAGTTGGTGGACGCCCAGGCAACAGCATTGCTACCCTGACCGCAAAGCATTCGAGATGTCATCGCGTGCGGACAGGATTGGTAGCCATGTTTTTCAGCCAACACCGCCGGCACCGGGTGTTACCCGGATTCGGACTGACCATGGGTTTTTCACTGACCTATCTGTCCCTGCTGATCCTGATTCCGCTGGCGGGCATTTTTTTCAAGTCCGCCGAGCACGGCTGGCCGCATTTCTGGCACGCCATCAGCGGCCAGTTCGCCGTCGCTTCCTACAAACTCAGCTTCAGCGCGGCGCTGGCGAGTGCGGCGGTCAACGCGGTGTTCGGCCTGCTGGTCGCCTGGGCGCTGGCGCGCTACGAGTTTCCGGGCAAACGGCTGGTGGACGCCTGCGTTGACCTGCCGTTCGCCCTGCCCACCGCTGTCGCTGGCATCGCACTGACCACTATTTACTCGCAAAACGGCTGGCTCGGCCACATCTTCAGCGCCCAGGGTTTCATCGGCAGCGCCTTCACGCCCAACGGTTGGTTCGGCGAGCACTTTCCGCCCGGCACCTGGCTCGGCGACCTGTTGCCCGGCGACGGCATCCCCATCGCCTACACCTGGCTCGGCGTGACCATCGCGCTGACGTTCATCGGCCTGCCCTTCGTCGTCCGCACCGTGCAGCCGGTGCTCGCCGACCTGAGCCTGGATTTCGAGGAAGCCGCCGCCAGCCTGGGCGCGAATCACGCGCAAATTTTCTGCCGCGTCATTTTGCCCGAACTGCTGCCGGCGCTGCTGACCGGATTTTCCCTCGCCTTCGCCCGCGCGCTCGGCGAATACGGCTCGGTCATTTTCATCGCCGGCAACATTCCCGGTAAAACCGAAATCACCCCCCGCGTGATTATCGTCAAGCTGGAGGATTACGATTACGCCGGCGCGGCGGCGGTCGCCGTGGTGATGCTGCTGTTCTCTTTCATCATCATGCTGGCCATCAACCTCACCCAATGGTGGAGTTCCAGATTTTACACGAGGATCTGATATGAAATCTCAAAATTCAAAACTCAAATCCCAAGAAAATCCCAACGAGCACCGCTCGCGCGATTGCGGTATTTTTGGGGAATTTGCAAATTGGAATTTGGAGATTAATTGGCGTTTGGAGCTTGGAATTTGGAATTTTTCATCATGACAGCCAGCACCATTTCACGAGTCTCGACCTCCCCGCGCCGGCAACCTTGCGGCCGTCAAGTCCTGCGCGAACCCGCCTGGGCGCGGCTGACGTTGCTGACGCTGGCGCTGGGCTTCCTGTTTTTGTTCCTGTTCGTGCCGCTGCTGTGCGTATTTGTCGAGGCGTTCAGGAAAGGCTGGCACGCTTACTTTGACACCTTCGCCGACCGAAACTCACAGGCGGCCATTGTCCTGACTCTCAAAGTCTGCGCCATCGCCGTGCCGCTGAACGTCATCTTCGGCATCTCCGCCGCGTGGGCGCTTACCAAGTTCAACTTCAAGGGCAAAAACTTTCTGCTGACGCTGATTGACCTGCCATTTGCCATCTCTCCCGTCATCAGCGGCCTGGTCTTCATCCTCATTTTCAGCCATACCGCGTTCGGGGAGTTCGTAAAAAATCCCGACTTGCTGGCCTTCAACGGCACCGCCCTCGGCCAATGGCTCGTCGGCCACGGCATCGTGCTCTTTCACGCGGGACCGTTCGTTGACTGGGTCGCCTCCCTCGGCGTTAACGTCGTCTTCAACCCCCCCGGCCTGGTGCTGGCGACGCTGTTCGTGACCTTTCCCTTCGTCGCCCGCGAGTTGATTCCGCTGATGCAGGCGCAAGGCGCCGACGAGGAGCAGGCGGCCATTTCCCTCGGCGCCAGCGGCTGGAAAACCTTCTGGCGCGTCACCCTGCCCAACATCAAATGGGGCCTGCTGCACGGCGTGGTATTGTGCAACGCTCGCGCGATGGGCGAATTTGGCGCCGTGTCGGTGGTCAGCGGCCACATCCAGGGCAAGACTAACACCATTCCCCTGCACGTCGAGGTGTTGTACGAAAGCAACCTGTACGCCGCGTCCTTCGCCATGGCGTCACTGCTGACTATGCTGGCGTTGCTGACGCTGATCGTGAAAGTTGTTGTTGAAAGGAAGCAAGGGATTCAATGAAAAATTACAAAAGCAAAATGCAAAGTTGCAATTTAAAATTCAAAATTACCCCGCTGACCATGACCCCACAGCGTCAGCGAATTTTAAATTTTAAACTGCAACTTTGCTTTTTTAATTTTTAACTTTGAATTTATCCACCACCATGAAAATCCACCTCCAGCAAATCTCCAAGAACTTCGGCCCTTTCCAGGCTCTCCGCTCAATTGACCTGGCAATCAAAGCCGGTGAACTGCTCACCCTGCTCGGCCCCAGCGGCAGCGGCAAGACCACGCTGTTGCGCATCATCGCCGGGCTGGAACTGCCGGACGAGCGCGGCGCGATTTTGTTCGGTGACGAGGAAGTCACCTACCGTAGCGCCAAGGACCGCGGCGTCGGTTTCGTCTTTCAACATTACGCCCTGTTTCGTCACATGACCGTGTTTGAAAACATCGCCTTCGGCCTGCGGGTTCGCCCCGCGCGCACCCGCCCCAGCCGCGGCGAAATCAAGGACCGGGTCGTCAGGCTGCTCAAGCTGGTGCAGCTCAGCGGCCTGGAACACCGCTATCCGTCGCAGTTGTCCGGCGGCCAGCGTCAGCGCGTCGCCCTCGCCCGCGCCTTGGCGGTCGAGCCGAAAGTCCTGCTGCTCGACGAGCCGTTCGGCGCGCTGGACGCCAAGGTGCGCAAGGAATTGCGCCGCTGGCTGCGCGAGTTGCACGCGGAGATTCACGTTACCTGCATTTTCGTTACCCACGACCAGGAGGAGGCGCTGGAGCTGGCCGACCGCGTGGTCATCATGAACGCCGGGCGCATCGAGCAAATCGGCACGCCGGAGGAAGTGTACGACCACCCGGCCAATTCCTTTGTGTACCAATTCCTCGGCTCGGTCAACACGCTCATCACCAACGTCAGCGGCGGCCGCGCGCGCCTCGGCGAGGTCACCTTCCCCACCGGCCTGGCAAACTTGAACGAACCCAACAGCGTCGCGTTCATCCGCCCGCACGAATTCACCGTCAGCAAAACCGCCGGCGCAAAACCGTCGCTGACAGTGACGTTGAAACACATCCGGCCAGTCGGCGCCATCATCCGCCTGGAAGTGATTCGCGCTGACAATGGCGAAATACTTGAGGTCGAACTCAGCCGCGAGGAATACCGCGCGGCGGCCCCGGAAATCAATGACACCTTGCATCTTCACCCTCAGCGGCTGCAAATTTATCCGCCGGATTTTTCGATTTAGCGCGGTTTTACCCAAACAAGTTTTTCAGTTGGTTGCGCAGCCGGGCGGCCAATTCGTAATTTTCCTCCCGGACGGCGTCCGCCAAATCTTGTTCCAGCGCTTGACGGCAGACAACCTGGCGACGGGGAATTTTCCCGACATGACGGCTGGCGCGCTGGGTATCGTGGAGGATCTCGCTGATCGCGGGAGCAAAGGCTTCGTAACAGTGCGGGCAGCCCAGCAGGCCGGTTTTGCAGAAATCCCGCTCGTCAAGACCGCAAACCGGGCACTGCCGGGCCGGGTCGTCCGCGTCGGAGTCACGCTCCTGCATCAACAATTCGGTTAGGCTGAAGCCGGCGGCCTGGCTCACGCCCATTTCCTTGGCGCATTTTTCGCACAGGTCAATTTTGCGCATTTCCTCCCCG
>JAISDC010000195.1 GCA_031265105.1 Verrucomicrobiales bacterium | reverse complement strand
TCTGGATCAGAAGCTACGGCCAACAGCTAAACATCGGCAGCCAAGTATCGGGCCAAGCCTACGAACAACTCATCTACGGCGTCGATCTCGGCACGGATCACAAGTTCACCATCAGCGCTGACAGTGACTTGTATCTTGGAGTCTATGCCGGCTACGGCCGCAGTGATATAGACTACCGCACCCCCGACACTGACGGTGAACTCAACTCCTACTACGGCGGCCTCTACGCCACCTGGCTCCACAGCAGCGGCTTCTACATCGATGCCACCTTCAAAGCTGCCAGTGTCAACAACGACCTAAAAGCCCCCTACGGCAACACTCAACTCAAAGCTAGCTACAGCGACGTAAACATTGGTGGCAGTATCGAAATCGGCAAGAAGTTCACCTTCAGCGACGCTTGGTTCATTGAGCCACAGTTCCAAGTGAACTACCTCCACATCCTCGCTGAGGATTATCAAGCCGGCCCCATGACCATCAGCGCCCAAGACCTCGACGCCCTGCAACTCCGCATCGGCAGTCTATTCGGCAGAACCATCAACCTCACCAACGGCGGCGCGTTACAACCCTACCTCAAGGTCAGCGGCGTTGAAACCATCAGCAGCGGCGGCGCTATCCGCAACGGCTATCAATCCACCCGCGCCAACACCGACGGTGCCAGAGCCGAACTCGGCGCTGGCGTAATCTGGCAACTCGACGCTGACAATCAACTCCATCTCGATTATGAGGCGAGCTTTGGTGATAAGTATGACAAGCCCTGGGGCTTGACCGCTGGTTATCGGCATCAGTTCTAAAAAACATTTACACCACGAAGACACCAAGGCACGAAGGTTTGTTTAAAAAAACAGCCTTCGTGCCTTGGTGTCTTTGTGGTGAAAATTTCTCCGCGCCTTCGCGTCTCCGCGGTTAAAAACGGAATTTGCGGTAAAACGACTGGCCGGCAAATTATTTTCGTTGAAAGCCCAAATCCCCGTCCTGTTCAATCACGAAGAAGCCGGCTAAACGCGCGGGCGCATAGTCAGCGTTGGGGACAACCCTGAACTCCAGCGTGTGACAACCCGCGGCGGGCAGGCCGTAACCGCCGAAGAACTGGCGCTTGAACAGATTGTCGCGGTCGTCTTCCTCGGGGAAGCCCGGCTCGTTTTTGAGGTTCAATTCGACCCAGTCTCCCGTCCCGTCGAAACGCACCTCCACGTTGGCGCGCGGTTCGGGATTCGCGCCGCCGAGATGATGCAAAATCCCGACGATACGTCCCCGTCCGGCGCTGTAGCTGCCGGTGGCGCCAGGCCGGCCCTCAAGGTACTTCACCCGTCCGTGCTCGCCGGGGGTGAAGTCCCGCAAGTTTTCCGCGAACCACGCGGGCACAAGGCGCGGCCAGACCCAGGGCGCGGGCGTGACGGTGGCGGACGGCAAGGGGCGCGCGGTTACGACTCGTTGCGCCGGCGGCAGTTCCTGATACAGCGCCCACTGACGGTCAAGTTCCCGCTCAATCACCTCGCCGTGCACGGCATACCCGGCGGGGCCGGGATGAATGCCGTCGTTCATGAATGTCTCCCACTTTTCCCCGGCGAGAATGCGCCGCGCCAACGCCTCGCCGGCATCAGTGAGCACGCAGCCGTAGCGGTCGGCGACGGCGTAAAGATACTCCACTGTCGGCGGTCGCCGCCCGGCGCGATAATCGTCCATCTCGGCGATGAACAAGCCGAGGTTCAGCAGCATATCCGTGTCGGGACGCAACAGCCGGAGGCGGCGGATGTAGCCCTCGGTGGCCGGATCGGTGACGCTCCGTCCCTTGGCGCCCCACGCGGCATTGGCAGCGCTGAATTCGGCGACGACCAAATCGGGGTTGAACGCCAGCAGTTTTTCCTCCATGCGGAACAACTGCGTTTCCGGCCCCATAGCGAAGATGATGCCGGTGCGCACCTCAATCTCAGCGTCGGGGAAATGTCGCTTGAACCACGGTGCCAGGCGGACGTAAAAACTGTCAATTTTCTGGCCGTCAAAGGCGGCGCCATACGTGACGGAGTTGCCGATCACGCTGATGCGCAGTTTTTTTTGCTCCAGGCATTTGGTGAAGACGTTGCGCAGCAGGCATTGGTCAGTCATGTTGTTTTCCGACAGGGGTTGGGGTTGAGCCACCACGGCTCCCACCATCAAGCAGCAGGCCGTCAATGGAAACATCCGGTGAACTTGACAAAAACCGCCGAAAACACAAGGCAAAACACTCGCAAGGCGCGCTCCAAATCCGCCATGACCTCGTTGCGGAAGTTTGGGTAAATGAGGAGTGTTCAGTTCCAGAGTTTTTCCGGATAGCGGCCGGCTTCGATGAGCCGGCGTATGTTCTCGATTACCACTGGGCGGTCTTCGCGATAAGTGACGCCAAACCACGCGCTGTCGGTGGGCAGGACTTTGCAATCGGCCAAGCCGGCTTTTACCATGCGGTCCACATGCTTGGGGATGAAAAATTCCGATTTAAGTTCGTGCCCCTGGGTCTTGAGGAATTCAACAAAGGCGGTTTCCAGGTTGGCGAAATATCGCGGGGTGAAGCCCCACATGTTCATGGACACCGACTCCTGTCCGGTCAGTTGGGCCTCGTTGCCAGGCTCCTGATTCTCGGCGCCGCCGGCGGTTTTGACAATCGCGGTCATTTCATTGACACTGAGCAGATTGTCAGCGGCGTCCTTGACACAGATGCCGCGCGCCACCGAGCCGTGCGCCGACAAGGTTTTGTCGAGTTGAAAACCCACCATGCAGAATTGCGCCCGGCGCGACTCGTCACGCGGGGTGGCCAGGAAGCGGGCCAGTTGCTCATAGCTGTTGGCACCGTAGAAATCGTCGGCGTTGATCACCGCGAAATTGCCTTGCACCTGGTCTCTGGCGCACAGCACCGCATGGCCGGTGCCCCAGGGTTTTTCCCGGCCCGCCGGGACGCTAAATCCCGCCGGCAGTTTGTGCAATTCCTGGTAGGCGAAGCGCGTTTCGATTTTGTGCGCGAATTTTTTCGCCACCTGTTGTTTGAACAATTCCGCGAAATCGGGGCGGATGATGAACGTGACCGCGCCAAAGCCGGCGCGCCGGGCGTCATACACCGAGTAATCCAGCACCGTCTCGCCGTGCGGCCCCATCGGGTCCAGTTGTTTCAGTCCGCCGTAACGGCTGCCCATGCCGGCCGCTAAAATTACCAAAGTAGGTTGGTTCATAATCAGCCGCTGACTATGCCGGGGCACGAAGTGTTTCTCAAACAAAAATTAACCGCGGAGACGCGGAGGAATTTTAACCACTAAGACACCAAGGCACGAAGGCTGTTTTTTTTAAACAAACCTTCGTGCCTTGGTGTCTTGGTGGTGCAAGTTTTTTTAGAACTGGTGCCGGTAGCCGGCGGTTAGGCCCCAGGGTTTGTCGTACTTGTCGCCGAAGCTCGCCTCGTAGTCGAGGTGGAGTTGATTGTCAGCGTCGAGTTGCCAGATGAGGCCGGCGCCGAGTTCGGCTCTGGCACCGTCGGTGTTGGCGCGGGTGGATTGGTAGCCGTTGCGGATGGCGCCGCCGCTGCTGATGGTTTCTACGCCGCTGATCTTGATATACGGTTGCAGGGTGCCGCTGTTGGTGAGGTTGATGGTTCTGCCGAAGAGGCTGCCGAGGCGGAGTTGCAGGGCGTCGAGGTCTTGGGCGCTGATGCTCATGGGGCCGGCGGCGTAGTTCTCGGTGAGGATGTGCAGGTAGTTCACTTGGAGTTGTGGCTCGATGAACCAATCATCGGTGAAGGTGAATTTCTTGCCGATTTCGAGGCTGCCACCGATGTTCACGTCGCTGTAGCTGGCGGTGAGTTGAGTGTTGCCGTAGGGGGCTTTTAAGTCGTTGTTAACGCTGGCGGCTTTGAAGGTGGCATCGATATAGAAGCCGCTGGCGTGGAGCCAGGTGGCGTAGAGGCCGCCGTAGTAAGAGTTGATCTCACCGTCAGCGCCGGGGGTGCGGTAGTCGAGGTCGCTTCTGCCGTAGCCGGCATAGACGCCGAGATATATGTCACTGTTAGCGCTGATGCTGAACTTGTGATCCGTGCCGAGATCGACGCCGTAGATGAGTTGTTCGTAGGCTTTGCCTGAAACTTTGCTGCCGACATTTAGCTGTTGGCCGTAGCTTCTGAGCCAGATGTTTTCGATTAGGCTATGGTATGGAGCGCGGACATCCTTGTCCGCCAGCGGGCGGGACGCCCGCGCTCCATAGCGCAGTTCACCCATGCGCTTTAACAAGCTGTTTTGCTGGGCGAACCACATGGCTTGTTGGATGGCTACGCTGCTGTTGAGGACTGCGCCGGCAGGGCTGGTGCCTTGTTTGATGAAGTGGTCGCCGTCTTTGATGATGGTGTCGATACCCCAGTCGATGGGATCCCATTGCCAGTTTTCCGTGCCGTCGCCGGTAACTTTGCCGGGGAGGACTTTATTGGGGTTGGCCTTGCCGTCGCCGGTGGTGTCGATGTGGACGGTGCCTTC
>JAISDC010000193.1 GCA_031265105.1 Verrucomicrobiales bacterium | reverse complement strand
CGCGTAATGCGGCGAGGAGTTTTTCCACCTCGTCGATGGCTTGGTTTAACTGGCCGTAGGCGGCGGTGGTTTCTTTGACATTGGCAATGTCAGCGTCGGCGAGGCCGGGGTCGGTTTTGGTTTGGACGTTGATCAGGTCGCCGCTGTATTGGCTGAAGAAGTCGTAAATACCGTCCCAGGTTTTGTGGATATATTTTTTGACGCTGAAGTTCAGGATATGGGTGGGTCTTTTCATAGTATTGGTTTGATGATTGGGGGTTTAGTTGATGATTCTAGCCTTGATAGAGGCATCTCTATTCTCGATAGAGCCGGCTCTATCAATGATAGAATCGCCGCTATTTACGATAGAGTTGCCTCTATTCGCGATAGAGCCGGCTCTATTGACGATAGAGTCGCTGCTATTGACGATAGAGCCGGCTCTATTGGCGATAGAGTCGCCACTATTGATGATAGAGACGCTGCTATCGACGATAGAGATGGCTCTATTGACGATAGAGCTGCCGCTATTGATGCTAGAAATGGAGTTGTCGGCGCTGGAGACGATTCGATTAACGCTGGCACTGGCCCTATTGGTGCTAGGGACGACGCTATTAACACTATGGGTGGTGGTGTCGGCGATAAAAACGCTTCGATGATGGTTGGGACGGCAGAAGGCGGGAATGTCATGGAACACCGGCCGGTCACACGAGGCCCCGGTAGGTTGGTGTCCGTAGATTGCCGGATGGGGAATGAAACGGGTAAAATCTGGCCGGGAAATTAGAGAGTCGGGACAAGAGTCATACCGCGTGAGCGCGTGAGCGCGTGAGCGCGTGAGCGCGTGAGCGCGGTGTACTTACTTTATGACTTATCGTTCTCATCTTCAGCGGGTTTTGGTAACTCGATATGACGATTTGAAGAGGGGACGATATGGAATCTGGCGAGATAACGCAAGGGTTTTTTTCATTTTTTTAACCGAACACCTTGCGCATTTTATCGCAATAGTAGCGGGTGTTGTCCCAGGTCGCTTCCGGCGGGATGCGGTGGTCGGGGCACGGGATGTAGCCGCCGAGGGCTACCAGCGGTTTGAGGCGCTCGATTTCCGCGTCGATGGCGGCGCGGTCGCGGCCCAGCACGTTTTTGTTCATGCCGCCGACGCCGCGCAGGTCCCGGCCGTATTGCGCGCGCCACGGGGCGATGCTGGCGGCCCAGGTGCCGACTTCGATGGGGAACATGATGTTGGCGCCGTTGTGCAACCACAGCGGGACGAGTTTGTCGATGCAGCCGTCGCAGTCCACGGAGGTGAATTTCACGCCGTGGGTGGCGGCGAGGTCGGTGATGCGTTTGTATTGCGGCGCGACGTATTGGGCGAAGGCTTCCGGGGTGATGAGCGGGCCGTTGTTGAAGCAGATGTCTTCCCAGAAGTGCAGGTAGTCCACCCGGAGGCCGCCCTCCAGCATGTTCTTGACGTTCTGGAAGCAAATCTCGGCGTTGGTGGCGATGATTTCGGCGTACAATTCCTCATCGTCAGCGTACAAATAACTCAGGCCCTCGACGCCCAGCATGTCGCGGATGCTGCCGATGAGGCTGCCGGCGAAGATGCCGTGCGGGCGGTAGTCGAAGCGTTTGGCGAGGATGTGTTTATTGCTCTCCAAATACATGGTGCAGCGCTCCAGGCTGGGTTGCAGGCGCGGTTTGTACAATTCCTCCCACGCCGCGCGGCCGGTCATCAGGGTGCCGATGGTTTGCGGGATGCTGACGACGCCTTCCTTGGTGGCCTCGATGAGGCCGTTGGCGCCTTGCGTGACCACCATGCCGTCGGCGCGGCGCTCGATGACTTTGACCGGGAAGCCGGGGAACAGGCCATTGCGGGCGCCGACGTGGCCGCCCCAGCAGTAATCGAAGCCCAACAACTCATCCAGCGCCACGTCCACATCATTACCGTCGCCGTGACCGGCGGCCATCTCCTGGGTGATATGCCCCTCGGCGGCCCATTTCTCCAGCGTCTCGCGCCAGTAGCCGAAATGCACCACCGGCAGCCGGTCATAGTTTTCGTAATTTAAAATCGCCAACGAGCGTTCACGGTTGTTCATAAATTGGGGTCAGCGTAGCAAGCAATGGCGGGGTGGCAACACAAAGAATTTTTTTACAGGGAGTTCATGGAGAACATGGAGATTATTTTTTTAAAACCTTCATGAACTCCATGAACTCCCTGTAAAAAATTCTTCGTGCCTTTGCGTCTTTGCGTTAATGAAGCTCGTTGTTACGGCAGCCCGGCGGCGCTCAAATCACTTCCAAATAATCCCGCGACGGCAACGCGGGGAAGCCCTTCGCCGGTTTATCCTGATACCAGTACGCCACCGAGGCGAGGTCGTCCTGCAACGGCAAATACCGCCCGCCACTACGCCAGCCCAACGCCTGAATGGTCACCTTGAGGTCTTTCTCAAACCGCACCGGGTCGGTCAAATGCCAGCGATACAGGCCGAAGCGCGTCTGCGAACGATACACCCCGTCGGGCCGCAACACCTGGCACAGGCCGGCATACGGCGTGGTGAACTCCTGATACTGCTTGGTCTTCTGGTTCTCGAAGTTGTACGAGCCGCAGAAGTAATCCTCCGTGCCGGTGCCGCAAATGGTCGGGAATTCCTGGTCGCCGTCCAGGTAGAACTTGATTTCACCCTCGCCCCACCAGCCCTTGTTGTTCACGCCCCAGGCCATGTAGGTGCCGACGAACTGGCCGCTGCCGCTGACCCCGTCGAGAATGGTGTACACCTCCTTGTAAGGCAGCGGATTGACGCGGCGGAATTGCGCGTGGAAATAACCGGCGTCAGCCGGCACCGCCTCCTCACTGTAATTGATTTGATAGTACAACCGCATGTCCTCGTCCGCGATATTCTCCATCGTGACGCGGCAACGCTTACGAAACGGCATCGGCCAGTAACAATTGAACGCGCTACCCGGATTCACACACACCGGCAGCGACACCACCGGCGCGAACTCGCCCCAGCCGTTGGCGAAAAAATCGCCCACCGGACATTCCACCGACGGCGTCTCCGCGTCATCCCAGTAAAAGCGCAGAATGGAATAGCGCCAATTACCCGTCGGCGTCATCCAAATCTGCTGCACCACCCCGCTGCCGGTGATGTCCGCCAGCGTGAACGTGCTCTTGGCCGGAATGACGACGAACGGACTAATCTTCCACCCCTGCCCCAACTCCCGCGCGCAATTCGCGGCCGGCCCGTCCAGCGACATCCCCGCCAACCCCTTCCCGCCCGTGAAATTCTCCGGACTGACGGAGCGCGTTTTCGCCGACTTGATTTGTGCGATACTACCCAACTGTTGATTGAAGAATGAATGTGCCATAGGCGCCACAAATAGCCCGTGGCGCTGACGGTGCAACCTATTTTTTTCGCGGCTGTCCCATGATCCGTGGAATAAAATAAAATCAATGAAACTAACAATGCAACTGGTCGCCCTGGGCCTCGCCCTGCTGCCGCTGACGGTGACACGCGGCGCGACTTATAACTACAACCTCGTCGAGGGGCCGTCCGGCAGCACGGTGATGGAAATTTTCGCGTTGGGAGACATCGGCACGGGCGCGCTGACCATCACCCCCCGCGACCTCGACGCCCCGCAACTCCGTCTCGGCGGCATCTTCGGCAAAACCATCCGCCTCACCCACAGCGGCGCCTTGCAACGAATACCGGCTACCTTAAGGCAGGTGAAGACTCGATTTCATCGCGAACCGTTCAGGCCATCGCGAAAGAGGGACGAAAGTATGGTGTCGGCATGTTGCTGGTCACGCAGCGGCCATCGGAATTGAACGAGACAGTTCTCAGTCAGTGCGGCTCGATTATCGCTCTGAGGATGACGAATACTCGCGACAAAGGGCACGTTTCCTCGGCCATGCAGGATGAACTCCGTGAAATGGCTGACATGCTCTCAAGTCTGCGAACGGGCGAAGCGATCGTCAGCGGTGAGGCAGTCCGCATCCCTTTACGAGTGAAATTCTTCCAAGCAGCGAATGCGGTAAAAAGTTCCGACCCAATCGCATCAAAGCTGTGGTCAAACCCCAAGCCAGATGTCGCCGTATATGAGACCAGCGTCCGCAACTGGCGAAACCAATCGTCCAACTAAACCAAGAAGAATATATGCCCATGCCTGATATGCAACCGGTCAGTTCATCAAACATCGCAGCCTGAGCGGCTCAGCGCCGAGGTTGAGGAAATTGTCGAGGATGAGGAAGATACTGTCGCGCGTGAAAGAACCAAAAGTTCATGGGCGACGTTGGAAAAACTTGTCGGCACGCGGGAGCGCATTGAGGAAATCGCCGCCGACCTTGTGCGGCATTTCGAGTCACGGTCAGCGGTGCTTGAGGGCAAGGCGATGATTGTCGGCATGAGCCGCGAAATTTGCGCGCGGCTGTACGCTGCCATTGTGCGACTGCGCCCCGCGTGGCACGACGCTGATATTGAGAAAGGCGTGATTAAAGTCATGATGACCGGCAGCGCCGCTGACATTGAATTACTGCATCCGCACCTCACCAATAAGAGCGGGAAAAAACGGCTCGAAAAACGGTTCAAAAATCCCGACGACCCGCTGCGGCTGGTGATTGTGCGCGATATGTGGCTGACCGGTTTTGACGTGCCGTGCTGCCACACGATGTATGTGGACAAGCCGATGCACGGGCACAATCTCATGCAAGCCATCGCCCGCGTGAACCGTGTATTCAAGGACAAACCCGGCGGTCTCGTGGTGGATTACATCGGCATCGCCGGCGACCTGAAAGCGGCGCTCAAAATTTATACCGACGCCAACGGTCGCGGTCAGCCCAGCCGTGGCGTCGAGGAATTTCTCAACGTATTGCGTGAAAAAATGGACGCCTGTCGCGGCTTGTTCCACGGTTTTGACTACACCGCGTACCGCGCCAAGCCCGCGCCGCTGCTGGTGCCGGCGGCTAATCACATCCTCGGTTTGCCGGACGGCAAACGGCGGTTTCTCGACTTGGTCACCGCCATCACCCGCGCCTTTGCGCTCTGCGGCACGCTCGACGAGGCGGCGAAACTGCGAACGGAGATTGCCTTTTTCTCGGCGATAAAGTCCGCCATCGTCAAGTGCACGACCGTGGACCGCAAACTTACCGACGCTGAAAAACATTCCGCGTTGCGTCACATCCTCGACAACGCTCTTGTTTCCGGCGGGGTGGAGGATATTTTCAAACTTGCCGGTTTGGACAAGCCTGAAATCGGATTGTTGTCGGAAGAATTTCTTGCGGAAGTCCGCAATATGCCGCATAGGAATCTCGCGGTGGAATTGCTGGAAAAATTGTTGCGCGACAAAATCAAGGCGCACGCGCGCACCAATGTCGTCTTGCAACAGAAATTCCAAGACCGTTTGCATGAAGCCTTGCGCAAATATCATAACCGCGCCATCGAAACCGCGCAAGTAATTGAGGAACTCATCCAACTCGCCGCGGATTTCAAGGCGGCAATCAATCGCAACGAGCAACTCGCACTCAGTCCTGACGAGGTCGCTTTCTATGACGCGCTCGCCGAAAGACCGGAAGTTTTGCGCGAGATGGGCGACAGCACCCTCAAGAAACTTGCCGCCGAACTTACCGAACAACTTCGCAACAGCACCACCGTGGATTGGCAAGTGCGTGAAAACGTGCGAGCCAAAATGCGTCTCTTGGTCAAGCAACTGTTACGCAAATACAAATACCCGCCCGAAGGACAGAAAGCCGCCGTCGCGCTGGTGCTGCAACAAGCCGAGGCGCTGGCGGATGACTGGTCGGCAAAATAATTTTCATCAATATTTGATGATGCCCAAGACAAAATTTCTCATACCACCGTCAGCGGCGTATGCTTTGGCGCATGGGGTTTCCATTCGACAGCCCGTTTGACGCTACGGATGAAATTACTCTGGCACGGGAATGTGTCGCTGATTGTCAGCGGAAAAGTCGATGCGCTTTGTATTGTATTTTAAGATTTGCGTATCAGCTTTCATACTACTGATAATGGCAAGGAATCTAATTCTATCGTTAGCGAGTGAAGTATTGTTTGATTTTGCGCAGGACTTCGGCGAGGCGATCAATTTCGGATTCGGTGTTGTACAAATAAAAACTCGCGCGGGCGCTGGCGGGGGCGCCGAGTTTCTTCATCAGCGGCTGGTTGCAGTGGTGTCCGCCGCGCAGGGCGATGCCGAAGGTGTTGGCCATTTCGACGACGTCGTGCGCGTGGACGCTGTCCATGACAAAGGTAATCAGGCCGGCGCGGCCGGTTTGCGGGCCGAGGAGGCGGAGGAATTTTAGCTCGCGCAGTTTTTCGCCGGCGTACGCTGACAGTCGCGCGTCGTGGTCGGCGATGGCGGCGCGGCCCGCTTGGTCGAGATAGTCCATCGCCGCTGACAGAGCGATGGCGTCGGCGATGTTCGGCGTGCCGGCCTCGAATTTGTGCGGGGCGGGTTTGTATTTCGCCGATTCGTAAGTGGCGCTGTCGAGCATCTCGCCGCCGCCTTGCCACGGGGGCATTTTCTCTAACAATTCCTTGCGCCCGTACAAGACGCCGATGCCGGTCGGCCCGGCCATTTTGTGGCCGCTGAAGGCGAGGAAGTCACAGCCGAGGTCTTGCGCGTCGAGCGGGCGATGGCCGGCGCTTTGCGCGGCGTCAATGACGCTGACGATGCCGCGTTGCCGCGCGAGGGCGCAGAAGTTTTTCGCGTCGTTGACGAGGCCGAGCGTGTTGGAGATGTGCGTGAAGGCGAACAGCTTGACCGGCGGCGCCAGTAACTTGTCAAGCGCGGCGAGGTCGAGGCCCGCGCCGTCAGCGAGCACGGGGACGAAGCGCAGCCGCGCGCCGGCGCGTTGGGCGAGGAGTTGCCACGGGATGAGGTTGCTGTGGTGCTCGGCCTCGGTGAGCAGGATTTCGTCACCGGCGCTGAGGTTGGTCGCGCCCCAGGTGTTGGCGACGAGGTTGAGGCCTTCGGTGGTGCCGCGCGTGAAGACGATTTCGCCAGCGTCAGCGGCGTTGATGAAGTGCGCGGCGCGAGCGCGGGCGCCTTCGTAGGCGGCGGTGGCGCGGTTGCTCAGCTCGTGCAGGCCGCGGTGGACGTTGCTGTTGTCGCGGCGGTAATAATTGACTAGCGCGTCAATGACTGTCAGCGGCTTTTGCGTGGTGGCGGCGTTGTCAAGGTACACGAGCGGGTGGCCGTTCACCTGCTGGTCGAGGACGGGAAAATCTTTTCTAAGTTGCGCGGGGTCGAGCATCGGCGCCATGGCTCAACCTAGCCGCTGCCAGCGGGATTTCAACAGTGAGTTTATGGGGAAAGCTATTGGTCACAGAGGGACACAGGGTAAGCACAGAGAAGCACAGAGTTTATGTTTAGTTTAATAAAATCTCTGTGGTTCTCTGTGGCCCAATGTGTTTTTAGAACTGATGCCTATATCCAGCGGTCAATCCCCACGGCTTGTCGTATTTGTCGCCGAAGGAGGCTTCGTAGTCGAGGTGGAGTTGATTGTCAGCGTCGAGTTGCCAGATGAGGCCAGCGCCGAGTTCGGCTCTGGCACCGTCAGTGTTGGCGCGGGTGGATTGGTAGCCGTTTCTGATGGTGCCGCCGCTGCTGATGGTTTCGACGCCGCTGATTTTCACGTAAGGTTGTAACGCGCCGCTGTTGGTGAGGTTGATGGTGCGGCCAAACACGCTGCCGAGGCGGAGTTGCAGGGCGTCGAGGTCTTGGGCGCTGATGGTCATGGGGCCGGCGGTGTAATTCTCGGCGAGGATGTGCAGGTAGTTCACTTGGAACTGCGGCTCGATGAACCAAGCATCGCTGAAGGTGAATTTCTTGCCGAGTTCGAGGTTGCCGCCGAGGTTTACGTCGCTGTAGTTGGCTTTGAGTTGAGTGTTGCCGTAGGGGGCTTTCAAGTCGTTGTTGACACTGGCGGCTTTGACAGTGGCGTCGATGTAGAAGCCGCTGCTGTGTAACCACGTCGCGTAAAGGCCGCCGTAGTAGGAGTTGATTTCACCGTCAGTGCCGGGGGTGCGGTAGTCGAGGTCGCTACGGCCGTAGCCGGTGAAGACACCAAGATATAAGTCACTGTCAGCGCTGATGGTGAACTTGTGGTCGGTGCCGAGATCGACGCCGTAGATGAGTTGTTCGTAGGCGCGGCCTGCTACTTTGCCGCCGACGTTGAGTTGTTGGCCGTAGCTGCGGAGCCAAATGTTACTGATGAGGGTGTCGCTGACGGTGGCTACTTCCTTGTCGTCCTTGCCGCTGATGGTGTTGCTGTAGTTGAAACGCAGTTCGCCCATGCGTTTGAGCAAGCTGTTTTGCTGGGCAAACCACATGGCTTGTTGGATGGCTACGCTGCTGTTGAGGACTGCACCCGCCGGGCTGACGCCGGATTTTACGAAGTGGTCGCCGTCTTTGATGATGGTGTCGATGCCCCAGTCGATGGGATCCCATTGCCAGTTCTCCGTGCCGTCGCCGCTGACGACGCCGGGGAGTACGTCGTTGGGGTTGAGTTTGCCGTTGCCGGTGGTGTCGAGGTGGACGGTGCCTTCACCGTCAGCGGTACCGGTTACGGTGATGGAGCCACCTGCGCCGGTGTCGCTGTTGACGTTGAGATTGACGGTACCGGTGTGGGTCAGGTTGTCGAAGATGACTTCGTAGTCGCCGATGTTCCACACCCCATTATTTTCGCCGTAGTTGCCGTGGCTGTTTTTGTTGAAGGTCCAGGTGCTGTCTCCACCGGTGATGAGGCTGCCGCCGTTGTAGCCACCGGTGCCGGTGGAGTGGTTGTCGAGGATGACGGTGACAGCCGCATCGTCGTTTTGCGTGATGTCGCCGCTGACTTCGGTACGGTTGATGGTCACGGTCAGCGCGGCGGAGTCGCTGACGGTGAGCAGGTCGGCGCCGTTGGTGACGGTGGCGTCATTGATGGTGACGGCGAGGTTCGCGTTGCCGTGGATATTAACCAGTTCCGCGCCGACGCTGACGGTGCCGCCGGTGATGATGAGTTCTTTTTGGCTGGCCTGCAGAACGACGTGGGTGCCGCTGATAATCAATGCTCCGGTTTGGCTGGTCAAGTTGGAATCGGTGAATTCAATATGCACTGGTTGGGACGGATCAGATTCGGCGGCGGTGATGGCACTGATTACCGCCTGTCCGTTGCCGTCCGCGGTTACGGAACTGTCTGTCAGCGTCAGCGTCGCGCTACTCATAATCTGTATCGCGTCCATGGTGCCGCCGGTGGAATGAATCGTCACATTGGAACCGGTGAACAAGGCGCTGTGGTACATGGTCACGATGTGGTCTTGATTGGAAACCAAGGTGCTGTTGGTGAGGTGCGCCACGTTGCCGGTGCCGTTATCCATGTAGAGCGCCACGCCGCTGTGGGCTGTTTTGACGTCCGCGCGCAGGTTATCCGCCGTCAGTTGCGAGCCATTGCCAACCAGGATGGCCCTGGGGTTATCGCTGGTGGTGAGGTTGACTACGTTAACCGCGACATCCTGCAATGAGAGGGTCGCGCTGCTGTAAAGGTAGATCGCGGTTTGATTCGCGTAGCTGCCTTCCCCCGAGCCGCTCAGGGTAATCGTGCTGCTGGTGAGGGCGGCGGTGGCGCCATTGTAGGAAACTTGGAACACGCCGTTGTTGCCCGTGAGGGTGCCGCTGACGTTGATGTTGGTGCCGCTGTATATCGCGTTGGCATTGGCGACAAACAAACCCGCCGTCCAAGAGTTGGGCATGACGTAGGTTTGGTCCGCCTCAGCACCGTAGTTGGTGCCGTTGACGTAGAGATTCTGCGCGAGCACATTCAACGCGGAGACGCTGAGGGCGCAGAGGAGGGTTAGTATCAGGGTTAGTTTGCGTGTTTTCATGTTGGGTGTTTTCATAAAGTTTTTTTGAGCTGCATTAACGCAAAGGAGCAAAGGGACAAAGGCGCGAAGATTTTTTTAAATCGTGTTTAATGGCCACAAAAAAACACAAAAAGCACAGAACGAAGCGGGTTTAACAAAGTTTTGTTGGTTCTGTGTTTTTTTGTGGCCATGTTCGTAGTTTCCTTTGCGTCTTTGCGTTAATGAGGCTGGTTAGATTTTTTCTTCTTCAATGACGATGTCGGCGCCGACGATGATTTTTTCGGTGATGGGTTTGCCGTAGAGTTTGCCGTGCAGGAGGGGTTCCAAGGTGTAGGCCCAGACTTGCGACTGGGCGGGGATGGGATGGGGGTCGGTGAAGGAGTTCTCGCTGCCTTGGTAGATGACAACGGGGTCGCCGTGGTTGATGCTGCGGTTGACGCGGGCGTCGGTGATGCCGCGCGACAAGGTCCAGTGCAGGGGCACGTCGCCGCCGGTGAAGCGGGGGTAGATGTGACCGACGGATTTGGCAGGGTCGGGTTTGGTCGGCGCTTGGTAGGTGACGCCGAGCAGGTCAAGGTCAGCCTGGGTGTGTTTGGGGTTGCGCAGGA
>JAISDC010000177.1 GCA_031265105.1 Verrucomicrobiales bacterium | reverse complement strand
TTTTTGTCCATCAGCGGCGCGTACCTGACCAGCAGCGCGGCCGCGGTGTTGGTGTGAAAAATGTTGAAGGTGTTGCTGATGCCCTCGGCGCGGCACAGCGTCAGCAAGTCGGTGGCGTTGACGATGGCGTTGGCGAGCTTCGCCTCGCCGGCGGCGTACAACGCGCAGCACAGCCACAGCCGCTCGCGCGGAATCGGCGGCACCTCGTCCGGCGCGCGCCACTGACCGTCAGCGGTGTACCATTGCTTGGCCGCCTTGACGGCGAGTTGATTGTAAGTTTTTACCCGTTCCTGGATGGTGTTGGTCTTCATGTTGTTGTTGTTGTTTTTAATCCGCAGATTACGCAGATTTTCGCAGATTGTTTTTGCAAGAATTTTCTTAAAACATTTGCGTTAATCTGCGTAATCCGCGGATAAATTTTTATGCTTCCCGGTCGCCGATGATGCCCTTGCCCCAAATCATCTCCATTTTCGGCCACGGGAAATGCGGCGGGATGCTCTGCCACGGCTCGCTGAGGATGGGCAGCTCGCCGTTGTTTACGCCGTCAATGGCCACCGGCGTGTCGAATTTCAGTTGTTGGCCGTTGATGACGGCGTAGCGCGAGGTGAAGCCGCCGGGCGAGGAGGAAAGTTCCATTTCCAGCGCCGCGCGGCTCGCGAACGCCGGGCGGCGGTAGCGGGTGCGGCGCATAATCCAGTAATAGTCGGTGAATTGCGCCGCCGCCAGTGACGCCACGAACGCCGCCAGTGACGGAAACTCGTCCACGCTGGCGTGCTCGGCGACGAAGCCGCTGAAGATGAGCCGCAGTTGCTCCGCCGTGAACTCGCGCGGCTCGCCGTGGTAAAACTCGGTGCGGACGACCTCGTGATAGTTGATTTTCTCCAGCGAAATCCGCACCGTCAGCGGCGCGTCCACGAACGCCAGCGGGCGGTACGCCACCAGCAGCCGCCCGCGCCGGACGCCAATCCAGTCGCCGTGTTTCACCGCGCCGGCCCACTTCGGCCGCGCCACGCCGCCGACGATAATCTCATCGGCAGCGCCGCCTTCCAATTGCGGGCAGATAATCATATCCGACAGCCGCGACAACTGGCGCGGACTCTGATGTCGCCCCGCGTGCAAATAAACGGGGTTGTTCAGCACCAGCGCCGTCGGGCCGTCCTGCACCGTCAGCGTGTTCGCGTAGGAGCCGACATACACCTCGCCGCCCTCCGAGTATGGCGTGCCGTCCGGCCCGAAGCTCGGCGCGGGCGTGCCAGGCTGGTCGTCGTTGAATAAAAATTTCTGGTAAACGCTGCCGTAGTCGCGGTGCGAGGAAATTTTTTCGCGCCGCTTGTACGTCACGAAATACGGATGCGCCTGCCCGCCACCGCTGCTGCTGATGGTGCCGAGCGTGTAATCCCTGGTCAGGTAAGTCTCCAGTCGCACGGGCCGCGCCTGCGCGTCGGGCCAGCCGTCGCCGACCTCCGCCGTGGCCGCCGCGTGGAACGGGTATTTTTTTCCCGCGAACAGCGCCGCCGCTGACGGTGGCACATGGTAGCAAGCGCCGCTGAACAACGCCATTTGCGCGATGAAAAACGCCCAGTCGTTGAGGATGAAATCGCGCGTGGCGGCGCCGCTGAACAACTCCAGCGGCGAGGGCCGCGCGGCGTCGCCGATGGCGAACCACAGCACCGAGTTCAGGCAGCCGGGGTGGCCGAGTTCGTTGACCGTGTAGGCGCGGGAATACGGGCCGCTGACGGTGCCGATTTCGGGATGAAACCGCGCCGCGAGGTCGAGCCAGAGCCGCTGCTCGATTGCCAGCGCGTTCGCGCGCGCCTCGGCGTCGGCGGCGTACTCGGCGATTTCCGCCAGCGCGTGCACCGTCAGCGCCGAGTAAGTCGGCGAGTTGAACTCGCTGACCGTGCCGCGCCGGTAGAGAATGTCGCGCAGCCGCCGCAAATTCCACAGGCCGCACGCCACCGCCGGGCGGTCAGCCAGCAGTTCGCCGCCGAGAATCAGACCCATGCTGGCCTCGGACGGCATGTTGTCGTTGTAACCGTGGAACTGCAAATCCGGGCTGTGGTTGCCGTGCTCGACGGAAAAACTCTCGCGCACCAGCGCCTCCAGTTTCGCGCGCGCTGACGGTGACAGTTGCGCGGCGTGATGCCGCAACAATTGCGCGGCGGTGTTGCTGTGGAAAATATCGAACGTGTGCGCCACGCCGGAAATCGGCTCGACCCGCGTGTTGATGACGGTCTTTTCAATGATGGCGTTGGCCAGCGCGTCCTCGTGTTCCGGGAACAGCGAGCAACAAATCCAGAACCGCTCGCGCGGGGCGGCGGGCAATTGCGGCCAGATCCAATCACCGTCAGCGTTATAAAGTTTTTTTGCCACGCTGACCGTGGCCTGATTATACGCCGCGACACGCGCGGCCATGATGGAAAGGTCGGCAGGTTTTTTCATAAAAGATTCGGGGTTCGACATGAACGATGAATGTAATGGTTGTCACTTCTAACCCGAAACGCGCTGTTGGCAAGGAGTTTTTTAAAGCTGTTTTTGCGCCACCAAGACCCCAAGGCACGGAGTTTTGTTTGAGCAAACAGACTTCGCGCCCCGGCGTCCCGATGGCCGGAGTTTTAAGGCTCGCGCGCCTGGAACGGGCTGGCGGGCAGGCCGTCGGCGTTGTACAAACTGGCCGCCGGGTTGTCCGCCCAGGCGTAACGCACGGCAACGGGATGGGGCACGCCGTCGGCGCTGACGATGACGCGGTCGCCGCGGATGGTGGCGTCGGCCCAGACGAAAGTCTGGCCGTCGGCGCTGACGGCGAAGCCTTGTAGTCCGCCCGCGGGGTTTTTATTAACCAAACCTTTGCCGAGGTGGTCGAACTCCAGGATGATTTTGCCGCCGCTGACGGTCATCTGGCGGAAAATAGGGCCGGAATATTCCAGCGGCTGTTTGAACCACAGGAATTTTTTCTCTGTGAATCCGTAGTCGCGGGACAGGGCGATGAGCGCCAGCCGGTGGCCGACGGTTTGCTTGTCGCGGGGATGGATGTCCCTGGCGTCGCCGGCGTCGATGATGACCGCCATGCCGGTGTTAGGCAACGACAGCGTCATGAGTTGCGCCTCGCGCAATTCCGCCCAGCGGCTTTCCGTGGGAAAGTCCTGGCACGGGGAAAAGTTGGCCAGTTGCACGAAATAGAAAGGAAAGTCGCCCTGGCCCCAGTCCTCGCGCCAGTTGGTGATGAGGCGGGGGAATAATTTTTGGTACTGCCCGGCGCGGTCGCTGTTGGATTCGCCCTGGTACCAAATCACGCCGCGCAGGCCGTAGGGCACCAGCGGCGCGATCATGCCGTCGTATAACGTGCCGGCGACGCCGGAGAAGTAGGTCTCGGCGGGTTCGAGGCCGAGGTTGTGCTCGATTTTGGTCTGCCAGGCGCCCGCCAGCGGGATGCTGCCGCTGACGGTGGCGATGAATTGGTCCGCGTCCTCGCCGCGAATCAGGCAGTCGCCGTGCCGGTCCACGACGCGGCTGACGATGACATTCTTGCCAGGGCGCAGCAGGCCGGCGGGAATCGGGTAGGCGCGGGGAGTTTTGTAGGCGTCGGGATTGGCCTCGCCCGTGCTGCCGATGAGCTGGCCGTTGAGCCAGGTGAAATCGTAGTCGTCAATCGCGCCGAGCCGCAGCGTGGCGTCACCGTCAGTGGCGGCGGTGGCGGGGGCGTCGAACACTTTGCGCAACCAGAACGAGCCGTCGAGGCGCGCGCCGGCGGCGCTTTCGATGGAGCCGGGGACGGCGCAGTTGTACCATTCGCGCGGCGCGGGGATGTAAGCGGGGTCGAACCAGCGCGGGTCGGGCGCGCCGGGGGCGGCGAGCAGGGCGGTGATTTTTTTCGCCCACACCGCGCGGTCGGCGGCCAGTTGCGCCTTGGTGGCGGCGAGTTTTTCCGGCGAATCGTCGAGGCTGAGTGCGCGAGTGTGTAGCAATTCGGCGAACTCCGGCTCGCCGTTCTGGAGCGCGCCGAGGCGGGTCCAGCTTTCCGCCGGGGTGCCGCCGACCGAGGCGTTGATGAGGCCGACCGGCACGCCGAGTTTTTGATACAGTTCGCGCCCGAAGAAGAAGCCGACGGCGGTGAAGGTGCGGGCGGTTTCGGGGGTACAGACCTGCCATTTGGCCGGGAGGTCGCGTTCCGGCTTGGGCGAGGTGCGGATGGGCACGGTCAGCAGGCGCAGGTTGGGGAACTCGGCGGCGGCGACCTCGGCTTTGCCGTTGACGCTGTTGCCGGCCTGCCACGCCATGTTGGACTGGCCGGAGCACAGCCAGACTTCGCCGACCAGCACGTCGCTGACGGTGCGCGTGGCGGTGCCGCTGGTGACGGTCAGGGTCAGCGGGGTGTGGACGGCGGGGCTGGCGGGCAAGTTGACCCGCCAGTGGCCGTCGCGGTCAGCGACGGTGGTAACGGGCTGGCCGCCGAGGGTGACGCTGACGGTGGCGTCGGCGTCGGCGCTGCCCCAGACGGGAATGGGCTGGTGGCGTTGCAGGACGA
>JAISDC010000175.1 GCA_031265105.1 Verrucomicrobiales bacterium | reverse complement strand
CTTCAGCGCGTTGTACACGCACGCCTGCCGGCAAGCGGTTCCCCACGTCACCGAGGCGCGCGGCGAACGCGGCTGGCTGCGGCTGCACGAGGACGGCTCGGTCACCGCATCGTCAGCGGCGCTGCCGGTGCCCGCCGAGGAGCACGTCGCGTTTCTCAACTGCTACCGCGACTTCCTCGATTTTCTCCGGCAACGCCGTCCGCGCCCGGCCACACGGCTGGCGGACGCGCTGCCGTTCGTCACCACCGTCAACGCCGCGCTGGCTGCCGCCGGCGGCATTCACTCCATCCCGGAACAATGGGTCAGGCCGTATCAGCAGGATAACGACGAGGGCGTGGACCTTGACCGTATCGGCGCGGCGCTGACGGCGTGCCACGAGCGCGGCGCGTTGCCGTCGGAGCAGGGGCTGGCCTGGGCGCGCGCCGGGCGGACGCTGACCGTGGGCGAATTGCCGCCGCTGACCGTGGCCGATCTCGCCGCCGCCGCCCGCTGACGGTGAGCGCCGCGCGCGGCCAAAAGCGGGCTTGCTAACAATTCCAGTTGCATAGTAATATCTCCGCAATGTCATGAACCGCCTGAAAAAATTGCAACGTTTCCTGCCCATCGGCGCGCTGGGTATTTCCTTGATCCTGCATCTGGCCATTTTTCTCGGCATCAGCGGCATCATCCTCATCCAGGCCGTCGCGCCGAAAATCGTGCCCGCCGGCGATTACTCCGACGCCGCCGCTGTCAATGACATCCCGCCGCCGCCCGACGTTCCCGACGAGCAACCCGACACGCCCAACCCGGTCACCCCGCAGGAGGACGCGGCGCTGACCGCCGCCCCGGTGCCGTCCTTCAGCATCGAGCAAATCTCCAGCGCCAACGCCTCGGCCGCGCCCGCCTTTGCCATCGCCCCGCCCTCCGCCCTGCCGGTCAGTTCCTCCGGCACGCCGCCGCCCCAGGCTGACAGTGCCGCTAGCCGCGCGGACAAACGCGCTAACAATGCTACCCGCGCCATGTCCAATCCCTTCGCCGTCGCCGCCACCACCGACGAGGGCGCGCTGGGGGCGACCTTCTACGATTTAAAACAAACCGCTGACGGTAAGCCGTCGGAAATGTGGGGGCATCCGGAGCTGGCCATGGGGCCGGAAATGGCGACCAAAGAGGGGCCGGTCGCCAACCAACTCTACGGCGAGGTAGTGCGCAAGTTCGTGGATGGCGGCTGGAAGGATTCGGTGTTGGAAAAATATTTCCACGTGGACAAAAACCGGCGCGGCCAGCCGATGGGCACGTTCCGGATTTTTCTGCCGCACCAGGGCGCCGAGGGCGCGCCGGAGGCGTTCAATCTTGACCGGAAAAAAGTCCTGCCCAAACGCTGGGTGATCGTCTATCGCGGCTCGTTCGTCGCGCCGGACACCGGCTGGTTCCGCTTCGTCGGTTTTTGCGACGACGTGATGGTCGTGCGGCTCGGCAACAAAAACGTCATGGAAGGCTCGCTGCGCTGGGGCAACTGTTTCATCACGAAGGACAATAAAATCAGCGAGCCGATCGGGCTGGCCGTGGCCAACGGCTTCCGCCTGTTCGCCGGCTCCTGGTTCAAACTGGAAAGCGGCCAGCCTTATCCGTTGTCGATCTTGATTGGCGAATGTCCCGGCGGCGACTTCTCCGCGTTTTTACTGATCCAGAAACGGGACGAAAAATACGCGGACGGCGGCGTCCTCCGGCAGGAGCGGGAAACCCCCGATCCGGCCAATCCCAAGAAAACGAAAAAAGTCGTCCTTGAGCATAAATACGGGCCGGTGCTGCCGATTTTCGAACTCGCGCCGCTCAAGCGCCCCGGCGTCGCTGACAAATACACCCCCGGCCAATCCGGCCCCAAGGTGACGGACAAGGCGTTCATCTGCCAGTGACCGTCAGCGCGCTGCCGTGCAGCCGCCACATTTAGCGTGCCGCGTTCCGGACTTGCTCCACTTCCGCTTTGGCAGCGGCCAAGTCGGCTTGGAATTGCGGCGTGGCGGCGATTTCCCGGTAAACGGCTTCCACCAGCAGGCGGGCGTCACGCACATCGCTGGGGAAATGCACCCCGGCCACCACCCGTCCCTTGCCGATGCGCTCGGCACGGGCCAAAATGGCGTCCTTGAGGTCGGGACACAAATCCGCCAGCGGCAGCGCGTTGGAAAAGGCGTTGGAGGTGTGGCCGCTGGGATAGGAGGCGTTGCCCGGCACACCGACACAGGGCTTGATATCGCGGTTCTGCTGGTACGGACGGGCGCGGTTCCAATTCTTTTTCGCCAGGTCGGTGACGGCGCCGATATCCGTGACCACGTGCCGCAGCAGCTTCATCGTCAGCGGCAGCCTGCCGTGCACAAACCAGTCGCCCATCACATCGTCAAACGACAGGTGCAAGTTGAGCAAATTGTCCGCCCGCACCCGCTGCACATCGTCAGCGGCGCGATACTCCTGCAACGTGAGCATGGCGGCGAACTCGGCCTGCCCGGCGGGCGAATCCGGCGCGGGCGGCCCTTGAATGGCCGTGGCAAAAGGAAAGGCTTTGGCGTCAATATATTCCGCCGACAAGTCACAGACGAACCCCAACGCCAGCACCAAGCCGGCCAACACGCTGACTAATTTTTTGCACATAAGCGCCGATAATGTGGTGGGTTCCATTGATTTGCAATGAGAACTTGAGGGCAGGGGACTTTGCGCCGACAAAGTTTCGTTTGAAAAAACCTTCGTGTCTTCGTGGTGAATCCGCGACGCCCGCCTGCAAGTCGTCACCCAAACTCCGGCCACGAAGACGCGAAGACGCGAAGAACTTTTTACAGGGAGAACATGGAGATCATGAAGGTTTTAAAAAAATAATCTCCATGCTCTCCATGATCTCCCTGTAAAAAATGCTTTGTGCTTTTTGTTGGTGTCTTCGTGGTTCTGAGTTTTCAACAGCGCATCATTTTCTACTGGCGCGGCAGGTCGAAGTTGGTAAATTGCCCGCCTTATGTCAACTCCCAAGCCCCTCTATCTGGACGCCGCCCAAGCCGTCGAAACCCGCCTGCACGATTTGCTGGCCCGCATGACCTTGCGCGAGAAGGCCGGCCAGTTGATGGCCATCAACGCCAACGGCAACGGCGTGCCGTGGGTGCGCGATTATCAGCCGGCCTCGCTGTTCCACATCAACGGCAGCGCCCTGAATGACGCGATTGACGAGGCGGCGCGCGCGCGGCTCGGCATCCCGGTGCTGTTCGCCGAGGACTGCATCCACGGACATTCGTTCTGGAAAGGCGCGACGATTTTCCCGACGCAACTGGCGCTGTCGTCGGCGTGGAATCCGCTGCTGGTGGAACAGGTCGCGCGCGTGACGGCGAAGGAAGTCAAGCCCACCGGCATCCAGTGGACGTATTCGCCGGTGCTGTGCATCGCGCGCGACTTGCGCTGGGGCCGCGTCGGCGAGACGTTCGGCGAGGACCCGCTCATCATCAGCGTGCTGGCGGCGGCGATGATTCGCGGCTACCAGGGGCGCGGCATCGAGGACCCCGACGGCATCCTGGCGACGGCGAAGCATTACGCCGGTTATTCGGAGACCAAGGGCGGGCTGGACGCGAGCGAGGCGGACATCTCCCGCCGCAAGCTGCGCTCGTTTTTCCTGCCGCCGTTCGAGGCCGCCGCGCGCGCGGGCTGCATGACGTTCATGACCGGTTATCAATCCATGGAGGGCGTGCCGTCCACCGCCAACCGCTGGCTGCTGACCGAGGTGTTGAAGGACGAGTGGGGCTTCCGCGGCATCGTGGTCACCGACTACAACAACGTCGGCAGCATGGTCAGCGGCCAGAAAATCTGCGCCGACATCAAAAGCGCCG
>JAISDC010000164.1 GCA_031265105.1 Verrucomicrobiales bacterium | reverse complement strand
AGGAACAAAGGCGCGAAGGATTTTTTTACAAAGAGATCATAGAGTTATTGGAGAAAGGTTAGCGGCAAGCAAAAGCCCCCTCCAATTCCTCCATGTTCTCTCTGTAAAAAATCTTTGCGCCTTTGCGTTAATGAAGCTTTTTCACCGCCACCGGCGCTGCCCCACTGGGAGCGCCGGCTTCCAGCCGGCAGATGGTCTCAGCACAGCCGGCAAGGATGCCGGCGCTCCCAGTGCTGGCATGATGTTGCGCGCTAAGAATGGTAGTTGCCAACGAGCCGTCGTGTGCCACCCCTGCACGGCAAGGAAATTGCAGGCCCAAAAAATCCTTCGCGCCTTTGCCCCTTTGCGTCTTTGCGTTAATGAAGCTCTCTTTCAACGCCGCCGGCGCAGGAACGCCAGCAGCGCGACGCCGGCGCCCAGTAGCGCCCAGGTCGAGGGTTCGGGAATCAACATCAGTTGCAGTTTGGTGTGGTCGGCACTGAGCGTCAGCACCACGTCATCCGGCAACGTGGCCGTCCAGTTGTCCAGCTCAAAGTTGGTGATGCCGCTGCCGACGCTGATGATGTCCCAACTGGCGCCGGGAGCGGCGTCGGCAAAGTCATCGAGTGACGCGCCGTTCAGTCCGATCAAGTTAAGCACGTATTGCGTGCCAGTGCCGAGATCAAAACTGCCGTCCGCGAAAACCTGGTCGTACCCGACACCGGCAGCGGCGGCGAGGTCGCTGAAATTCCAGTCATACGTCACCGTACTGTCACCGTTGTTCCACACCAGATCACCGCCGGTGAAACTGAGTTGACCGACGCTGTTGATGTCACCGGGGGCGATGTAGTAGGTGCCGCTCGCCGCCGCCAACGCGCCCTTGGTGGCGAGGATGCTGCCGGTGCCGCCGAGGGTGCCGTTTTTCCAAGTCAGTTTGTCCAGGCGGACGCTGCTGTTGTTGATGAGGACGGACTGGTAGGTCTCCGTACTCAAATTTGCCGCCGCGTTGAGATCGGCGTTGTCTTGCAAAATAATCATGCTGTTATAGCGAATATCGATGTTGCCCTTGGTGTAGCTGGTGCCGGTGAGAATCATTTTCTGCCCGTAATACAATCCCAGTCCGAACGCCCTGGTGTTCTCGCTGTCCGTGCTGTCATAAATTTCATTGAACACCACGGTGCCGTTGCCGGTCAGCCCCACTTGGTAGCCACTATTGTGGGTGCCACCATTGCCACTGTCGTCGTTGGCAATATAAAATTGGCTGATGAAGGTGGTGCCGCTGTTAAAGGAATAGGCCCAGTTGTTGGTACTGGTGTTGACGAACTTGCCGGTGAACTCCAGCCCCGCCACGCCACCGTTGACGGTATGGCCACCGCTGCCATACATGGAATAAAAATCCGCGCTGATGGTTTGTTTGACGGAGGAGTTATTGGTGACGATTGTGTCCGCGCTGACGGTAATGGGGGAGCCGCCGAGGTTGTAGGCGGTGGAGCCGGCTTGAAATTCGATGTTGTACACGGTGCCGCTGGCAATGGCGCTGTCGTGGTTGACGGCGACGGAGCCGCCGGGGTTGATGTTGCCGAATCGGGCGGCGTCAACATTGTCCCAGGCCCCGGTATCCCAGTTGGCGCCGTTGCTCCACAGGTTATCACCGCCAGTGCCGGTCCATGTTCTATACGCCGCCTGCGCCGTCGTGCCCGACGCCAGCACCACCACTCCCATTACCAACCATTTACCGATTTGCTTGCTTGTTTTCATGATGTTTACTCCTAGTTTGTATTCAGTTTATCTTCAGTTTTATTGCCACAAAAAAGCACAGAACAAGGCCGGGGATGACTTGATAAAACGGGTGTCAACCCCGCCCCGCGCCGTTGACGCTGGCGCGGTCGTGCCGCAAGAGGAATGAGGCGAGTAAAACCTTGCCGAGAAATTAACGCGCTCAGTGAGCGCGAGAGCGCGAGAGCGCGAGAGCGCGAGAGCGCGAGAGCGCGAGAGCGCGAGAGCGCGATTCACTTTGTTTATGACTTATATCAATCATCTTCAAGTGGTTATCGGCTTCTCACCTCGGCTAAACCACCCATGTTTTTTTCGATGGTCACCATCAGTTTGCGCCGACAACAATCGTGACGTTACATTAATCGTCATATTAAAGCAATGGTTTTCATTATTTTTTTACAAAGTGAACATGGAGGAAATGGCGGGGGACTTTTGCTTGCGGCAACCTTTTCTCCAATAACTCTATGATCTCTTTGTAAAAAAATCCTTTGCGTTAACCTCTTCCTGTAACGGCGGGTAAGGCCGGCCGCGCAGGATTTGCCACCAGACGCGGGCGTTGGCGCTGACGATGAGGATGACCAATAACAGGAACAACGCGGTGACGGCGGCGTTGACGTGGTGGTTGAATATTAAGCGCCGCCAGGTCTCCACTTGTTCCGGCGTGGCGCCGGCGGTGGCGATTTGCTCGCCCAACGCCTGCGCGGCGCTGAGGAAGCCGAGGCGACGGTCAGCGGCGAAAATCTTTTGCCAGCCGGCGCTGACGGTGACGGCCAGCAGCCACGTCAGCGGCAGCGCCGTCACCCAGCAATAGCGGGCGCGCCCCATCTTCAGCAACACCGTCGTGCCCAGCGCCAGCGCGATGACGGCGAGCAGTTGGTTGGCGACGCCGAAGATGGGCCAGAACGAATTCACGCCGCCGAGCGGGTCAATCACGCCTTGATATAAAAACCAGCCCCAGGCGCCGACGAACAGCGAGCTGGCCAGCCAGTTGCCGGCGGTGGAGCGCGTGTTGCCGAGCGGCCGCCAGACGCAGCCGAGCAGGTCTTGCGTGAGGAAGCGCCCGACGCGCGTACCGGCGTCGATGGTGGTCAGGATGAACAGCGCCTCGAACATGATGGCGAAGTGGTACCACAACGCCACGGCCAGCGGGTTGTTGACCAGGCGGGAAAACATTTGCGCCATGCCCACCGCGAAGGTCGGCGCGCCGCCGGTGCGGCCGATCATCGTGTGCTCGCCCACCGCGGCGGCCAGCGCGGCCATCTGCTCCTCGGTGACGGGGAAGCCGAGGGCGGTGACGCGCGCCACCACCTCGGCGGCGGGGCCGGGCATGTTGATGGCGAAATACTCGCCCGGCGACATCACGCACGCGGCAATCAGCGCCATGACGCCGACCAGCATCTCGGTAATCATCGCGCCGTACCCGACCAGCCGCAAGTCGCGCATGTGCGCCAGCAGCTTCGGCGTGGTGCCGCTGCCGATGATGGCGTGGAACCCGCTGATGGCGCCGCAGGCGATGGTGATGAAGCAGAACGGGAACACTTTGCCGGCGAACACCGGGCCGCTGCCGTCGATGAACCGCGTCAACGCGGGCATTTGCAGCGCCGGCGCCAACAGCACAATCGCCACGGCGAGAAAGCCGACCGCGCCGATTTTCAAAAACGAACTCAAGTAATCGCGCGGCGCCAGCAGCAACCACACCGGCAGCACCGAGGCGAGCAAGCCGTAGCCCATGATCAGCCACGCCAACGCCGGCCCGCTGAGGGTGAGCCACGACTCCGCCGCCGTGCCCTGCAACCACTTGCCGCCGATGACCGACAGCGCCAGCCCCGCGACGCCAAAGGCGCTGATAAGTTTCATGCCGGCCAGCCGCCGCTTCATCGCGACGCCCATCAACAGCGCCAGCGGGATGGTGGCGGCGATGGTGAACAGGCCCCACGCGCTGTCGGCCAGCGCCTTGACCACGACCAAGCCCAGCACGGCGAGGATGACGACCATGATGGCCAGCACGCTGACCAGCGTCACCGCGCCGGCGAACGGCCCGACCTCCGCGCGCACCATCTGGCCGAGCGACCGCCCGCCGCGCCGCACCGAGCAGTACAGCACCACGGTGTCGTGCACCGCGCCGCCGAGCGTCGCGCCGATTAAAATCCACAACAGGCCGGGCAGGAACCCGAATTGCGCCGCCAACACCGGCCCGACCAGCGGCCCCGGCCCGGCGATGGCGGCGAAGTGATGGCCGAAGACCACCCAGCGATTGGTCGGCACGAAATCGCGCCCGTCCTCGCGCGTCACCGCCGGCGTGGCCTGGGTTTCGTCCACCGTCAGCACCGTCGCCAGCAACCACGCGGAGTGAAAGCGGTACGCCAGCATGAACACGCACACTGCGGCGACCACCAGCCACAGCGCGTTGACCTGCTCCCCGCGCCCGAGCGCCAGCAGCGCCAGGCAACCCAGCCCGGTCAGCCCGACCAGCAGCCACGCTGCCAATGACCAGCGGTTACGTTGCATGGTATGTACTATAGCAGTTCAGCACGGGGAGGGGCATTTTTTTCACCACGAAGTCACGAAGGCACGAAGGGCGGCAGTTTTTTTAATAAAACTTTGTGTCTTCGTGTCTTCGTGGTGAAAAAGTATCTGCCCCCTTGATAAAGCATTGCATCGCGCTTGCAATTTTTCAGCAAACAGCAAAACTCCTCCCCTCTATGATTACTATCATCAACGGGCTGGCGGAAGGCCAGGTCTTGCAGCGCCGCGGACGGCACGGCGCGAGTGTCACCATCAGCGGCAGCGGCGCGCGGCCGGGCGTGATCACGGCTACCCTCAGCGGCCGGCGCGTCCCCACCGGCTGGCAGCGGCACCGGGTCGTCGGCAAAACCCGCGGCGGCGCGTTCACGGTCACGCTGGACCAGCTCCCGGTCGGCGGCCCGTACCGGCTGACGCTGACCGTCGGCGACGAGACGCTGACGGTGAAGTCTTTTTACGTCGGCGACCTGTGGCTGCTGGCGGGGCAAAGCAACAGGGAGGGGTGCGGCGCGAACATTGCCAACCCGCCGAGTCACCCGCTGATTCGCGCCTTTTCCATGCGCCGCGAGTGGCGCCTGGCGGAGTACCCGCTGCACATCATGGGCGAGTCGCCCGACCGCTGCCACCACGTCGCCCGCCAGCTCACCCGCGAGGAGGGCGAGGCGGCGCGGCGCGTCCGCCCCAACGGCGTCGGCTGCGGCATCTGGTTCGCGCTGGAGATGTTGCGGGCCGGCGGCGTGCCGCAGGGCTTGATCTGCACGGCGCACGGCGGCACCAGCATGTCGCAGTGGGAGCCGGGGCAAATCATTGACGGCGAGCCGCAAATGTACGCCTCGGCGCTGGCGTCGTTGCGCGCGGTCGGCCAGCCGATTAGTGGCGTGTTATGGTATCAGGGGGAGAGTGACACGGATCGCGCGAGCGCGGCGTTGTATGTGGCGCGGATGAAACAATTGGTGGCGGCGTTGCGGCGCGATTTGCGGCAGCCGGCGCTGCCGTGGTTCACGGTGCAAATCGCGCGGGTCTATGGGCCGGGCGAGGCGGAGTCGTGGAATTTGATTCAGGAGTATCAGCGGCAGTTGCCGGGGCTGATTAGGAATTTGTCGGTGGTGCCGGCGATTGATTTGCCGCTGGACGACGGCGTGCACCTGTCCGCCGACGGTCAGCGCCTCCTGGCCGACCGCCTGGCGCGCGAGGCCCGGCGCGTGGTGTACGGCCTCCAGGAGCCGCCGCCGCCGAGCTTGAAGAAAATCGGCCGCCGCGTGTTCACCAAGACCGGGCACTGTTTGATTGACGTGGAATACGCCAACGTCGTCAGCGGCCTGCGCGCGGCCGGCGAGCCGCTGGGCTTCCGCGTCGTGGACGCCGCCGGGCGCGACACCGAGGCGGTGTTCCGCGTCAGCCTGCACGATAACATCGCGCGGCTGCATTGCTCCGGCAACCTCGTGCTGGCCGACGCCCGCGTGTGTTACGGCCTGGGCCGCGCGCCGGTGTGCAACATCACCGACGGCCGCGGTCACGCGCTGCCGGTGAGCGGGCCGCTGGACATCGGCGCCGCCCGCCCGCTGCCGCCGCGCGCCTGGTTGCCTTATATTACCACCTGGCGCGTCACGCCGCCGCTGACGGTGAATGAGCCGTTGGATCAAATCGCCGAGCCGGACGTCGCGGCGCTCGGCGGCGTCGTGCGCGAATACACGCAGGCCAATCACTTTGTCAACGAGCACCTGAACTGGGAGCGCCGCGCCGGCCAGGCGTATTTCGCCGCCGTGCTCGACGTGCCGGAGCCGCTGAAGGTGAAGCTGTTGTTCGGCTACGACGGCCCGTTCCGGCTGTGGCTCGACGGCAAGGAAATCTGGCGCGACATGGCGGGCCTTAACCCGGCGATTGCCGATAAACACGAGAAAGCGCTGACCTTGACGGCGGGCAAACACCCGCTGACCGTCGGCATGGACCTGAACCGCGGCGCGGCGTGGGGCTTCTTCCTGCGCCTGTTGCGGACGGACGTTTCAAAGCCGCAACTCGCTGCCGGTGATTGGAAGAAAATCGCCTACGGAGTATAAGCTGGAAATCCCAAACTCCAGCCACGAAGACGCGAAGCCGCCAAGACCTGAAGTTTTTTAGAAAAAATTCTTAGCGTCTTAGCGTCTTCGTGGCCGGAGTTAATAATATGCAACCGATTTTGACTCCCGTCACCGCCGCCGTCCGCGCCAACCTGCGGCCCGGCGTCGTGCTGTGGCTGGCGCTGCTGGCCTTCGTCTTGGCCTGGCTCTTCAGCGCCGGCTTTCGCGGCGCGTTGCAGTGGGTGGCCGACGCCAAGCAGGGCGCCGAGTACCGCTTCGCGTTCGGCGTGTATGTGTTGTTCGCCGCCGCGCTGCCGGAGCTGTTGCAAATCGTTTTTTTTCAACAAGGCCGGCCGCGCTGGAAAAACGGACTGAACTTCGGCTTCGGCGTGTGGTTCTGGGGCCTCCAAGGCGTCGCCACCCAGGGCTTTTACGACCTGCTGGCGCTGGGCTTCGGCACCGGCGCCGACCCGCTGACCGTGACCGTCAAGACCGCCGTCAACATGGGCCTCTACTGCCCGGCCGGCACCGCCGTGGCGCTGATCGTGTTCAAGTGGCGCGAGCACGGCTACGCACTGTCAGCGTGGCGCCCGCTGACGACCGCGACCTTCTGGCTGACGCAATATCTGCCGCTGCAAGTCAGCGGTTGGATGCTGTGGATCCCGGTGTCGTTCGTGGTCTTCTTCCTGCCGCTGGCCTTGCAACTGCCGGTCACCGCGCTGATTTTCTGCTTCTGGGTGCTGATCTTCACCTTCGTCGGCCGCCGCGACGAGCCGGGAAAACCTTA
>JAISDC010000133.1 GCA_031265105.1 Verrucomicrobiales bacterium | reverse complement strand
GTTCAGCGTTCAGCGTTCAGCGTTCAGCGTTCAGCGTTCAGCGTTCAGCGTTCAGCGTTCAGCGTTCAGCGTTCAGCGTTCAGCGTTCAGCGTTCAGCGTTCAGCGTTCTATAAACTTGTTAGTTTTAGCGTAAGCGGAACTGCAAGTCATTTTTTCCCATTTTTTTCAACAGGTGTGGCCGGCGGTTGCCGCCCGGCTGCGCTTGATAGTGCCGTCGTGCCGAGTGCCGGCGGTTGGTCTGCGGCAACACAAATGGAGGATAGATTATGAAAATAGCGACAATCAAACTGATAGGCACTATATTGGTCATCGCGGGCGGCGCGCTGCTTGCGTCAGCGTCGGCGGCCAGCTTGACGTGGACGGGCGGCGCGGAGGACGGGCTGTTTTCCAGCGGGGAAAACTGGAGTTCCGGCACAGCGCCGGTTAACAATGACATCCTGATATTCAGCGGCACCAACGGCGCCGAGCCGCTGACGCTGACCAACGACCTCGGCGGGTTGTCGGTCAACACCATTCTTTACAACGCGGGCGCCGACCACACGCCTTACCGCATCATCGGCAGCGACTTTTCCATGCCGAACTGGGGCGTGATTCGCAATCTGGACACGGCCACCCAGACCATCACGCCGAGCATTGATCTCGCCGGTAGCATGACCTTTGAAAACGGCACGAACACTTACGGCAGCATCACGGTTGGCGGCACGCTGACCGCGACCGGCGGGCAACGCATGATGAACAACATGATTGGCGGCACGCTGACGCTGGGCACCGTGGTGGTCAACGGGGGGAATCTGAATTTTCTCCTGGCCGGGGGCGGTTACAGTGACACGCAGCCCATCTTCACCGGCGCGCCGCACTCCAAGACGATTATTAACAGCCTCAATGTCGCCGGCGCTTTTGGCAACGCGTACGGCGGCGGGGTGTATTACGGTGAAATCCGGTTCACCGGTTCCAACAACATCGGCAACATCAGTTTGACCAACGGCAATTTGGTTTTGGATTACACCGATTCAGCGGACCGCAAACTCAGCACCGGCGGGCTGGGGTTTGTTGACGGCGGCAAGCTGACCCTGGTCGGCGGCGCCGCGCAGGATGTGGTCGGCTCGCTGAGCTTCGGTCATTACGCGCCCGCCATCGGCGGCGGCAACACGGTGATTGAGCGCGCCAGCGGCTCGTCCACCATCAAGGTTGAGGGAAGCATTATGCGCGCGGGCTTTAACGCGCCGCTCGCCGGGCTGGTTAACACGACACTGAGCATCAGCGAGGGCGGCATTATTTACACCGCGAACACCAACAACGGCACCGGTTATGCCAACGACAACTTCAACGGCATCATCCGCCCGTGGGTGACGGTCGGCGGCGAGGGGAGCACCGGGCGCGACTGGGCGTTCAAGGGCACGAACAATTACATCAAGGCGTTCGACGATTACAACGCCACCGTTGATGAAAACGTCAACGTATTGTTCATTGGCGGCAACGTGACGGAGGAAAGCGCCACCATTAATTCGCTGAAGCTGGACAGCCTCGCCAGCGACCCGAACAACAACCTGCTCAATCTCGACGATTACACGCTGACCGTGAAGAGCGGCGGCCTGCTATATGTCGGCGCGCAAAATTACACCATCGGCAGCGGCACCTTGCGGATGGGGCAGGACAATACTGACGAATTTCTGGTTTGGCAAAGCGGTCTTGGCGAGCTGACGGTGAATGCCGACATTATCGCGCGCTCCATCACCAAAGTCGGCCACGGCACGCTGACGCTCAACGGCGCGTTCAACCCGCAGGCCATCGCCAGCGCGACCACGGGCATGATTAGCCTGAGCGAAGGCGTGCTCAAACTTGGCGACAACTGGAGCGCGAGCACCGACCATATGTGGCTGCTGCTTTACAGCGGCACGCTGAACCTGAACGGGCGCGACCTGCAAGTGATGTCGGTCGGCGGCGACGGCGTGGCGCCGCAGCCGGCGGCCATCATCAACGACAGCGATGCCATGAGCACGCTGACGGTGACGCCGCACGACGGCGCGGCCATCGCGGTCGCTGGCCTCACCTCGACGAAATTGGCCGGCAATGTCAAGCTCGTCCTCAACGGCCTTGACTCCGCCAACGCCTTTAATCTCATCGTGTATCACGCCAACACCCACACCGGCGGCGTCGAGCTGTCCAACTTCAACGCCTATACGCTCACCGTGTATAACCTTGAATGGTTCGGCAGCGGCACCGTGTCGCTGGCCGGCAACGCCGGTTTTGCCGTCGGCAGCAACGTCAGCGGCACCCTCGATTTCACCAACGCCTTGCGGGTCACCGGCAGCAACAATCTGGTCTCCAACCGCTTTTACAAGCCGCTGAATTTTAACAACACCTGGAGCGGCGACGGCGAGTTGATTGTTGAAAACACCTACCAGACCGTCAATATCAACGCCGAGTTGTCCGGCTTCACCGGCACCGTGCATTTGCGCGCGGGCGCGGACCCGAACAACGGCACCACCGACATCGCGACGTTTTCGTCAACCAACGCCGTGGCCGACTGGTCAACGGCAGCGGTAGTGCTCGACAAGGCCAATACGACGACTTACGCCAGGAATTTCCTGCAAAACACGCTGGTCGGCCAAACCTTCAAACTTGGCAACCTGTCATCCGCGGACAACGCCGCTGACGGCGCGGTTGGCAACCAGTACATTTTGCGCAACAATTTCGACGCCGGCGTCGTGACGTTTGAAATTGGCGCCGCCAACCAAAACGGCGTGTTCGACGGCCACATCAGCAACTATGGCAACGTCAACGGCAGCAAAACCGCCGGCTTTAGCTACTATGACAGCCATACCGTCAGCCGCGTCAGCGCGCTGACCAAGGTCGGCAGTGGCACGCTGACCTTGACCAACCTGCACACCTACACCGGCACGACCACCGTCAGCGGCGGCGTCCTGCTCGTCAGCGGCAGCGGCGCACTGACCCGCACGGTGGGCGTCACCGTCAGCGACGGCGGCGCGTTCGTTTACGACAGCACTGTGGCGCTCGACCGCGCGGTCAATGTCAGCGAAGGTGGCATCTTCGGCGGCAGCGGCACCATCAGCGGGGCGCTGCTCACCCTCGAGGCGGGCGCGGGCCTCACCGGCGGCGGCGTATTATCCACGGGCACGCTGACCGTCAGTGACGCGCTAACCTTGAGCGACTTGATTTACCAATGGGACATCGCCGCTGACGGTGACTATGATTTGCTGGACTTCACCGACGGCCTGACCTTGAGCGGCGGCAACATCGTGCACGTCAACGCCATCAACGGCCTCGGCGTGCTGAGTGATTTTGAGAATGTGACCATCCTCAGTGGCTTGCAAGGCGGCGGCCTTGAACTGTGGAGCCTGAATCAAGAGGCGACGGACGCGGGTTTCATGCTGGATTTCAAAGGCACTAGCCTGCTATTGAACTACAGCGCCATCCCCGAACCGTCCACCTGGGCGCTGATGGTGACCGGGGTCGCGTTGCTGGCCGTGCTCCGCGCCAGAAAATTTTCACCACGAAGACACTAAGGCACGCAGAGTTTACTCACCTCCCCGCTGACCGTCTCCTCCGTGCCAGCCAATTCCCCCCTGCGAGAGGGGAATTGCTGGCGCTAGGTCAAAGCGCAATGCCATATAACTCGTTAGCCAGTTAACTCATTATGGTTTTGCGATATGAGTTTTTCAAACGCCGCCTCGTCCAGCACGGGGATGTTCAGTTGCCGCGCTTTTGCCAGCTTGCCGCCAGCGTCAGCGCCGGCGAGCAGATGGGTGGTTTTTTTGCCGACGCTGCTACTGACCGCGCCGCCCAGCGCGAGGATTTGCTCCTCGAACCACGGGCGCGGTTTGGAGAGCGCGCCGGTGATGACGAAAATCTTGCCCGTCAGCGGCAGCGGGCGGTCATGGTCGGCGGCGGCGCTGAAGTTCACCCCGGCGGCGCGCAGTTGCTCCAGCAGCGCCCGGTGCGCCGGGTCGGTGAACCACACCAGCAGGCTTTCGGCCACCACGCCGCCGACGCCGGGAATCACGCTTTCCACGGCCTTCAATTCCTGGCCTTTCTTGCCGGTTTTTTTGCGGAGATAATTTTCATAGGCCGCGCCGGCCAGCGCGTCCAGGCCGCCGAAATGTTGCGCCAAATCCCGCGCGGTTTGCGCGCCAATGTTCGGAATGCCGAGCGCGTGAATCAGCCGCCACAATTCGCGCCGCTTGGCCGCCGTGATGCCGGCGAGTAGATTGTCAGCGGATTTGTCGGCCAGTTTGTCGAGCAGGATTAACTGCTCGTGTCGCAGTGAAAAAAGGTCGCCCGGCGTCTTGACGTAACCGGCGTTAATCAACGCCTCGGCCACCGCCGGGCCGAGGTTGTCAATGTCCAGGCACTGCTTCGCGGCGAAATGCGCGAGGGCGCGAATCTGTTGTGCCCGCGACGGCTGCCGCAGCCGCCACACCACTTGCCCCGGCTCACGGTCAGCGTCCAGTCCGAGTTCGGCCAGCCGCGCCGCGAAGTCAAACGGCGCCGCTGCCGGCGGCCGCTTGGCCGTCACCACGCCGACGACTTTCGGAATGATTTCCCCGGCTTTTTCAATGATGACCGTGTCGCCTTCCCGGATGTCCTTGCGCGCGATTTCGTCCGCGTTATGCAGCGTGGCGCGGCTGACCCGGGTGCCGCTGAGTTGCACCGTTTCCAACTCCGCGACCGGCGTGATGACGCCCGTGCGGCCGACTTGAAAGGTCACCGCCTGCAGCCGGGTCTCCGCTTGTTCCGGCGCGAATTTGTAGGCAATCGCCCAGCGCGGCGCCTTCGCGGTGGAACCCAATTCGGCGCGGGCGGCCAGCTCGTTGACCTTCACCACCGCGCCATCGGTCGGGTAGGGAAAATCCCGGCGGAGTTGGTCTAACTCCTGAATCGCCAGCAACACCGCGTCACCGTCAGCGGCTTGCGCGCGCCAGGCGGGCACCGGGAAGCCCAGCGCCGCCAGCCGCGCCAGCACCTCGGTTTGCGCCGCGCAGCCGCTGCCGCTGACCTCGCCGACGCCGTAAAATATCACCGTCAGCGGGCGCCGCGCCACCTCGCGCGAGTCGAGCAGCTTCAGCGTGCCGGCGGTGGCGTTGCGCGCGTTGGCGAACAATTCCAGCCCCTGCTCCTCGCGCTCGGCATTGAGCCGCGCGAAACCGGCGTGCGTCATGAACACCTCGCCGCGCACTTCCAGCACCTCCGGCGCGCCGGTCAGCGTCAGCGGCAACTGGCGGATGGTTTTCAGATTTTCCGTGATGTCGTCGCCGGTGCGGCCGTCGCCGCGCGTCAGGCCCACCGTCAACGCCCCGCGCTCGTAACGCGCGCTGACGGCGACGCCGTCAATCTTCGGCTCGACCACATACGTCACCGCGCGACCGTCGAGTAATTTTTGCGCGCGCGTGAAAAATTCGCCCAGCTCGGCGAAGTTGTACGTGTTGTCCAGACTTTCCATCCGCTGACGGTGCGCCACCTGCCGGAACTCCGTCAGCGGTGCCGCGCCCACCCGCAGCGTCGGCGAGTTGATGGCGCGCTGGGCGGGATATTTTTCCTCAAACTCCTTCAACTCGCGGTACAGTTGGTCGTAGTCATAGTCGCTGACGGTGGGCCGCGCCAGCGTGTAATACGCCACGTCATGCCGGCTGATTTCATCCACCAGTTCGGCGTAGCGTTGCAATTCCTCGGCGGTCGGTGTCATAACCATCACGGCAAATCTCCGCGTACCATGACCTCGGCGGCGGTCGGTCCCTTGGCCAGCAAAAAAGTCCTCGGTTTGTACACGGGCTGGCGCGACTGGTAACCGCTGTGGATTTCGCCGGCGGCGCTGACACTGAACTGGCCGGCAAAAAACAGTTCACCCGCAGCGTCCTCGATCCACAGCGAATAACCGGCGGCCGACTCCGGCAGGTCTTTGGCAAACAAATAGCCGCCTTGCGTTGACTTGTCCCACACCAGCCGCCCCAGCGCCGCTCCCGCCTGGTCAGCGGCGGGGCCAAGCGCCACCACTTGTCCCGCGATTGCCCCCAGCATTTTTTTCAACAAAATGTTTTCCGCCTGCACCGCCAGATATTCGCTACGGCTGACCTTCGCGCCCAAGATGGCGCCGCTGACAGTGCCCCGCCCGGCGTCATGCGTCTGCCAGTACCCCCACCCCGCGCCGCCAAGCACCACCGCCAACAACAGCAGCGTGACCAGCGCCTTCCGGTTCTGACGTGCCAGTGCCATGCTCACCCTCCGAACACGCGGCCCCAATGCACGTCGAGCCGGTTTTTCAAGAACAGTTTCACCGCCGTGACCAGGCATTTCGACTCCGCCGCCTGGCCGCGGCTGATGATGGACGCCAGGGTCTCGTCGCTTTTCACGCGAAACGCTTCCTGCCAGATAATCGGCCCCTGGTCGAGGTCGGGCGTGGCGAAGTGCGCGGTGACGCCGATGACCTTGACGCCTTTTTCATACGCCTGCCGGTAGGCCGACGCGCCGGGGAACGCGGGCAGCAGCGAGGGGTGGATGTTGATGATTTTGTTTTTCCAGCGCCAGACGAAATTCGGCGACAGGATTTTCATGAAGCGCGCCAGCACGATGAAGTCAATGCGCTCGCGCTCAAGAATATCCAGCGTCAGCGTCTCGGCGGCGGCCCGCTCCTTGAAATCTACGAGGTAAAACGGGATGTTGTGTTTCACCGCCAGCGGCTGCAGTTCCTTGCTGTTCGACAGGATGACCGCGATGTCCGCGCCGATTTGTTTTTTCCTCACCGCCGCGAGAATCGCCTCCGGCGCGTGCGCTTCCCTGGTCACGAACAGCGCCATGCGCTGATGCTGGCCCCGGCGCGCGAAGTGAACTTTCAACTCCATCCGCAGCGTCGCGGCGAGCTTTTGCAAGCCGCCGCGGATGGCGTCCTCGGCGAAATCCGCCGCTGACCATGACGCCTGCAAGGTCATGCTGAACTGCCCGCGCAAGACCTGTTCCTCCAGGCCCTCGATGTTCGCCCTGGTCTGGAACAAGTATTGCGTGACGCCGGCGATGACGCCGGATTTGTCCTTGCCGATCAATGTGATGGTAGCGAAGTATTTCATAAACTCTTACGAAGCTAGCCATCAGGCAAAAAATGTCAGCGTAAAACCTCACTGTCAGCGGTATGGCCTCAGAAATTTTTCCCCATTAAGATGAATCAGGTGTGACGGCGCGTCTGCTACCCAGACTTCAGTCTCCCAAGCAATTTTGCCAAGATAACGAGTCAATGTTTTTTTGTCAGGGAAAGCCGTCACATAAACGATGCCGGCTTTGGCTCCGGTAAAAAGTCGCGCTAATTCATCACGGCGCTTGGCATCAACCGGGCCATGGCTGGTCACTGCTTCCACCAGCAACAACCATTGCTTGGCGGCGAAATAAAGCACCACATCGGGCATTTTGCCATGCGCGTCCACCGTTACCCCTAGCTGCTTCAGCCGCTGACAGCGAAAATTACTCCATTTGGCCCCGGGGTCTCCCACGTAGATCCATTCACTGCCCGGCGCAAACCGCCGGGCAAATTCTTCAATCACCGCTTTGATTAGCGCACTGTGTTTGCCAGGACTCAATTTGACGGCTTGGCCGTCGGGACCACACACGGCGATTTGATTCATTGGTCGCGGACGGGCGTAGCGCTCGGTCAACGGAGTGTGTTTACTCAAAAATTCCTGCAATAAATTTTCCCATTCGACGCGCCCGCAAGCCCGCACCAAATTCAACGCTGACGGTGATAATTGATAAACATTTTTAGGGCTGTTTATCGGGCGGTCGGGAACGTCAGGATTAAACATGGCAAGCCCCGCTGACACAAACTGATGCATGGTTTGGCGGCGCACGGTTTCCCTGGTGTTGGGCTGGTATTGCCTTTGATAATGTCTGGCAATCCAATTCATGATTGGCGTAATGCCCAGCAACGGCGACTCGGCCTGGCACCAGTTTTTCTTTTTGGTGATGTTGCCAATCGCCAGCAAGCACAATGCCGACCGTTCATTTCGCTGTTCCTTGGGAAAACCCAAGGCCTTGATAATTGACAGCGCCTCGCTAATTCGCTTATGCATTACAAATCTCCGCCAATTGCCGGTCAATCTCCACGGGCAGTGACAAGCGTTGCTGTTTTATTCTACGCCCCAGCGATGCCAATTTTTCACGGGCTGGATAACACAAGGCGCGCAAATCTGTGGCGTTTACCTGCGTATGACCGTTGAATTGGCGGAACATTGAGTCCACATAACCGGAGTTGAGATAACCGGCAAGCCCCAGTGCCAGTTCCTCGGACAAGCCACTTTTGCGGTGATGAAAAATATTCAAATGGTTTTCAAATCCAAAAAAATTCATGCCCTTGAATCCGGCTGGATTCACCGTGTTGGCTACCACCCGTCGTTTCTCCTCTTTGGCGGACAGTCGCCTGACCACGGTGTAAAAACCGGCTGGATACAACCACTTGACAGTCTCCTGGCATAGTTGAATGGCATTTGGTTTTTTCCAGCCCAGTTTGGGCCATTGCACCGCGCCGTTAAAATGTCCCGGATACAACAATGCCACATCTCCGCGACCAGGCATGGGGTGAAGATATTTTTTTACCCGAAAATCCACCACCGGTCCGGTGGAAACCTCCACCCCAAGCTCATCCAGCGCGCAAGTGATGTTCTTTAATTTCGGCACTTTTTCCACTGCCAGCGGAATACGAATAAAAGATTCTGTATCATCACGGTTGACCACTGTTTCAAACAAAAATTCGCCGACCCGCAAATCCGTCAGCTCACCGTCAGCGGATGTTGAAATCACCACCTTCCCTTGGGCGGCATCGCGCTCCAAACAAATGATCAGGCTTTCCTGCAACACCCCGTCGGCCGCGAACACCTTGCGTCGGGAGGCAAACAAATGAATCCGTTTCAAGGCCGCGTGGCGCAAGAGGTATTTTCTGAACGGGCGATAATAGGCGCCATTGCAAAAGCTGCGGGGAATAATCGCCACCAACTGGCCGCCGGGCCGTAGCAGCGTCAATGACAGCGACACAAACGCCGCGTATAAATTTACCGTGGATAATTTCAAGTCATCCAAAATCAAACGCTGTCGTGAAGTACTGCTGATTTTCTTGTATGGGGGATTCAGAATGGCGTGGGTAAAAGGCCGCTGACGTCGCGCAATGATGTTGGCTGCCGTCTCGATGAAATCTTCGCGCCGCACGGCGCAGGTCACCGGCAAAGTGACGGCGGACTGGCTAGTTTTTTCAGCCAACCGGCCGAGCAAGTTTTGGTCTATTTCACAGAGCGTGACACTGCCGGTGGAAAATTGAAACTTACGCTTTTGCCAGCGTTCCAAAAAAGCAGCGGTCAAGGCCCCCTCTCCGGCGCCAGCGTCCAGCAAATGAAACTCGTCATTATTGCCGTGTCCAAACAACGACGCCATAAATGCCGCGATTTTATACGGCGTCATGTATTGAGCTAAATTGGCCTTGTCATCAGAACGGCTCTGCGCACGACGCTTCGCATTTTGCGTATCGTGCAAAAAAACTTGGTTCCGTTCCTCACGACTGCCCATATGCGCATTATCACCACGTCAAACGCCCTGTCAAAAACAAACCCGTTGCTGATAGTGGCTGCCACTGTCACTTTCCCCGGTAACGGCACCACGCGCCGGGCGTCTCCCACAGCGCGATTTCGTCGAGGCCGGGCAGTTGGTCCTTGAGCCGTTCCCAGAACCAGACACACATCAGCTCGATGGTCGGATTTTCCAGGCCGGGAATTTCGTTGAGATACGAGTGATCGACGATCTCCAGCAGCGGCGCGACCGCTTGCTTGATTGCCGCGTGATCGTATAACAAGCCGCTGTCAGCGTCGATGGGGCCGCGCACTTGCACCACCAGCTTGAACGAATGCCCGTGCAGGCGGCGGCATTTGTGCCCGGCGGGAAAGATGGTCAGCGCCTGCGCGGCGTCGAACCGGAATTCTCTGCTCAATGTGACTTCCATCGAAAAAATTTATCCGGCGCGGCGCAAATGCCAATCTCAAAACATCACCGGCAGCGGCGGCGCGGTATGGAAAACGCGATATTTTTTATCCCAAGCTGTAGCCGTTGAGCAGATTTTTGAACCACTAAGACACCAAGGCATGAAGTTTTGTTTTAAATTATTTTACCAAGAGGGCATGGAGTTATTGGAGAGCGGAAGTTTTTTGAAAAAATTAAATTTAAAAAACTCCGCGTCTCCGCGTCTTTGCGGTTAAAAAAAATTGCAATTTTTGCTTGCCACAGTGCTTGCAAGCAGCTAATTATCATCATTATGAAAACCATGATGCTGGGGGGGGG
>JAISDC010000131.1 GCA_031265105.1 Verrucomicrobiales bacterium | reverse complement strand
GTTCAGCGTTCAGCGTTCAGCGTTCAGCGTTCAGCGTTCAGCGTTCAGCGTTCAGCGTTCAGCGTTCAGCGTTCAGCGTTCTATAAACTTGCCAATTTCAGCGTAAGCGGAACCGCAAGCGCTTTTTTCCCTGTTTTTCATACTGGTGTTGCCGGCGGTTGCCGCCCGGCGGCGCTTGATATTGCCGTCGTGTCGGTCAGCGGCGGTCGGCCAATTTTAACTCCAATGGAACATATATTATGAAAATAACAACAAGCAAATTGATAGGTAGTATGGTGGTCATCGCGGGCGGGGCGCTGCTTTCGTCAGCGTCAGCGGCCGATATGACGTGGACGGGCGGCGCGGGCACGGATGACAGGAAGTTTTCCAGCGCCGGGAACTGGTCTTTGAACCGGGCGCCCGCTGCCAGTGACACGCTGATTTTCAGCGGCACTGATGGCGAGGCGCTGACGTTGACCAACGACCTCACGGTGGATGTCGCGCGGTTATATTTCAACGGCACTACCGCCTACACCATCGCCGGCGGCACCACCGTGTTCAAGGGCGACGGCAATAAGGGTTTTTATCACAATGGCTCGAAGCCGCTGACGGTGCAGGGGGACATCCAAGCCAATACCATGCTGGTGTTCAGCAACCAGAGCGCCAGCAATTATTATTCCAACATCACGGTGACCGGCACGATATTCACCACCACTCGGGTTACCAATTGGATGGTCGGCGGCACGCTGGCGCTGGGGGGCATCAACAGCGGCGGGAACGATGTGTTAATCGCCGGCCCGAATTACGGTGCCACTCATCCGCTGGCCATCGGCCAGCCGCTGCCGGTGACGGTGGTGGGTGACATCACCGGCAAAAGTTTCTTCAATGCATACGGCGGCGAGGTGCAATACGGCGAAATCAGGCTCACCGGTTCAAATAACCTTACCGGGGACACCGTTTTGGCGAACGCCAACCTCGTCCTTGATTATACTGCCGCCACCGGCGCCGACGCGCGCAAGCTGGGCAGCGGCAACCTGATTTTTTATAACTCCGGCCGGTTGACCTTGGCCAGCGGCACGACGCAAGAAACCGTCAACGATATGTTTCTGGGTCATGGCAATTATCAGTTTGGCGGCGGCGTCACGGTGATTGAACGCGCGTCTGGTTCGGCGACCATCAATGTCAGCGGTGGTATTCGACGCACGTCTTTTAACTCGGGTGGTCTTAATGACACCGTCAACGCCACATTGTCTCTCAGCGAGGATGATATTATTTACACCGTGAACACCAGCAACACTACCGGTTATGCCAACGACAACTTCAACGGCATCATCCGCCCGTGGGTGACAGTCGGCGGCGAGGGCGGTGCCGGGCGCGACTGGGCGTTCAAGGAGAACAACTACATCAAGGCGTTCCAAGATTACAACAACCTCAGCGATGAGTACACCAATGTATTGTACGCTGACAGCGCGAGCATTGACGGGGACCTCACCATAAATTCGCTGAAGCTGGACAGCAGCAGCGGCGACGCGCAACAAGACATGCTGAACTTGGCTGACAACACGCTGACCGTGAAGAGCGGCGGACTGATGTTTGTTGGCGCGAAAAATTACCTCATCGACAGCGGCACGCTGCGGATGGGCCAGGACAACATTGACGAATTCCTGATTTGGCAAAGCGGCCTCGGCGAGCTGACCATCAACTCCGACATCGTGGCGCGTTCCATCACCAAAGTCGGTGAGGGCACGCTGACGCTGAACGGTCAGTTTAGCCCGCAGGACATCTCCACCGCCACCAACGGCGGCATCGCGCTGGAGGCAGGCGTGCTCAAGCTCGGCGCCAACTGGGGCGACGCCACCGCGCACATGCTGTTGATGCAATACAGCGGCACGCTGGACATGAACGGGCACGATTTGCGGGTGAGGGGAGTCGGTGGCAATGCCGCCCTCACCGCGCTGACGCCGTCGCGCATCACGAACGAAGCCGAACCCATGTCCACCTTGTACATCACGCCGTTCAACGGCGCCACTGACACCACCATCAGCGGCCTCACCGTGGCCACCATCAGCGGCAACATCCACCTGGACATCAGCAGCGGCGCCTCCACCAACCTGGCGCTCACCGCCTGGCTCGCCAACACGCACACCGGCGGCGTCACCATCCATGACAACATCGCCGGCATGTACGGCATGAAGATCCAAAACGCCGGCTGGTTCGGCACCGGCACGCTGACGCTGGGCGGCAACGCCGGTTTTTACATCGAAGATGCCAGTGCCGACACCCCCGGCTGGGATAATTTTACCAACGCCATGCAAATCATCGGCGACAACAATCGCATTGCCAATACGTCCAACCGCGCGCTCAACTTCAATAACACTTGGAGCGGCAGCGGCGAGTTGATTGTCGAAGTCACCTCGGGCCCGGTAGTCGGTATCAATGCCGACCTGTCCGATTTTTCCGGCACCCTGCGCCTGCGTTCCGGGGTCAATAATACCCAGCGGATCTTGGTGGGATCGTCTTATTTCTCATCGACCAACACGGTCACCGACTGGTCCACCGTCGATGTGGTGCTTGATCAAGTCACCAACACGAGCTACGTCAGAAGCTGGTTGCAAAGCGAGGTGGTCAACCAGACTTACAAACTCGGCAACCTGTCGGCCATCAATAACGCCGCTGACGGTTCCGAAGGCCAAGGCTACAACAACCAATTCATCCTGCGCAGCAATGTCGCCACCGGCACCACCACCTTTGAAATCGGCTATCTCAACCTCAGCGGCACTTTCGACGGCCATATCAGCAATTGGGGCAATTCCAACGGGGGCTATATCGGCGGAGGTTTTAACTTTCTTGATAACAATCCCAACGACCATATCACCGCGCTGACCAAGGTCGGCAGCGGCACGCTGACGCTGACCAACCTAAACACCTACAGCGGCACCACCACCGTCAGTGGCGGCGTCTTGCTGGTTAGCGGCAGCGGCAGCCTGAGCCGCACTGCGGGAATCAATGTCAACGACAGCGGCGCGTTCATCTACGACAGCGCCGTGGCGCTCGACCGCGCGGTCACCGTCAGCGAAGGCGGCCTCTTCGGCGGCAGTGGCGATGTCAGCGGCGTCAATCTTACCCTCGCGAAAAACGCGGAACTCACCGGCGGCGGCGTCTTGTCCACCGGCACGCTGACCCTCACTCAGGCGCTAACCCTGGACGACTTCACCTACCAATGGGACATCGCCACTGACGATGATTATGATTTATTGAACTTCACCGGTGGTCTGACCACATTGGACGGCAGCGAGTACACTGTGAACGTCAACGCCCTTAACGGCCTCGACGTGTTGAGTGATGATAAAAATTGGACCATCCTCAGCGGCTTGCAAGCCGGCAACCTCGGCCTGTGGAGCCTGAATCAAGAAGCGGCAGACGCGGGCTTCACGCTGAACCTCCAAGGCACCAACCTGTTATTGAACTACAGCGCCGTCCCCGAACCGTCCACCTGGGCGCTGATCGTGACCGGCGTCGCATTACTGGCCGTGCTGCGCTCCAAAAAATTCGCACCACGAAGACACTAAGGCACGAAGGTTTGTTAAAAATAGCCTTTGTGCCTTGGTGTCTTGGTGGTGAAAAGCTGTTTCAATCCCTCAGCTCCGCGCCGCGCGGAACTGGCGCGGGGTTTGGCCCTTGGCTTGTTGGAAGACGTGGGTGAAGTAACTCTGGTCGCAGAACCCGCATTCCCCCGCGATGTCCGCCAGCGGGCGCTCGGTGTCTTGCAGGAGCTTGGCCGCCAGTTCCACGCGGCATTGACGCAGTAGTTCGCTGAACGAGCGCCCGGTGCGCTCGCGGATGAGGCGCGAGAAGTGGCTCGGCGAGATGCCGGCGTATTTCGCCGTCTCGTCGCGCGTGACGTCGCGGTGCAGGTTCTTGCGGATGTAGTGCAGCGCTTTGGTGACCATCAGCGGCGGGGTGTAATCGCGCTGTTCCTCGATGAGGCTGAAGATGCGTTCCAAGGTGGCGCGCAGCCAGCGGGCGAGTTGCTCGTCGTCGTTGATGCCGGCCAGTTCGGTGATGAATTGGAAGTTCAGGCCGAGCACGTCGGACTGCGAGGCGCCGGCCTCGACGGTGGCGCGGGAAATCATCACGACCAGTTCCAGCAACAGGCCCTTGAGCAGGTCGTTGCGCTCTTGCCCGGCGCTGTAGATGTGCAGCAGGATGTGGTTGATGATGTGGATGGTCTCGCCACGGTCGCGCCGCTGGATGGCGGCGAGCAACGCCGGCTCTTGGTACAGGTAAAATTCGCGGATGCGGTCGTAAGGCCGGAACTCCAGCAGCGGGATGGCGGGGAAGTCGTTGGGGGTGTTCATACTTTACGGCAGCAGCAGGTGGTCCACGAAGCGGTCTTCAAAGCCTTCTTGCAGGTTTAACTCCAACACGTTCACCCCCGCGCGCAACCGTTCCATCTCCGCCAGCGCGGAGCGGTCGAGCACTGTCAGCAGCGCGCCGGCCAGGGCGGTGTTGCCGACGACGCGCACTTGGTCGGGCCGGAAGCCGGGCAGCAGGCCGATGGCGATGGCGTGGGCGACGTTGAGGTGCAGGCCGAAGCCGCCGGCGAGGTAGAGTTTCGACACCGCGGCGGGGTCGGTGCCGGTGACGGTCAGCAGTGTCTCGATGCCCGCGCCAATCGCCGCCTTCGCGGGGAGCAGCACGGCGATGTCCGCCTCGCTGATGAAGGTCTTGCCGTTCGCGCCGAGGCGCAGCGCCTTCTCACCGTCAGCGTCAAGGCGCAACTCGGCGGGCACGCGCGCCCAGGCGGCGGGGTCAAGGCGACCAGCGTCGTTGAGCAAACCGCAACCGTGAGCGGCGGCGAGGAAATCCACGTAGGCCGAGCCGCAGATGCCGGCGGCTTGGTCCGCCGCGCCGCCGCCGATGATTTGCAACTCCAGCCGGAACGGGTCGAGGCCGAGGCGGATGCCGCCGACGGCGCCCGCGCGCGCGCGGATGCCGCAGCGCAGGCCGGAGCCTTCAAACGCCGGCCCCGCCGCCGTCGCGCAGCCGGTGAGTCGGCCGCCGCTTTGCAGGATAATCTCGCCGTTGGTGCCGATGTCCACCAACAGGCTGGGTTGTTCGTCGTAAATCATCCCCGTGGCGTGAATCCCGGCGGTGAGGTCCGCGCCGATGTACGCCGCGATGCCCGGCAGCAATTGCACCGGCACGTCCGCCGCGAGCACCGTCAGCCCCAGCGCCCCCGCCGTGACGCGCCGCGCCTCGAGGAACCGCGGCGTGAACGGCGCGACGCCCAGCGGGGTTGGGTCGGTGCCGGTGAGCAGGTGCAGCATGGTGGTGTTGCCCGCGATGGCGCCGCCGGCCAGCCGCTCCAGCCCGCGCCCGGCCCGCTGACAGGCGCGGCGGAGCAAGGGGGCGATGGTGTCGGTGACCGCGGCGGCTTGCAGCGCGGCGATGGCGGCGGGCGTGCGGGCGGCGTCGATGCGCGTGAGCACGTTGTCGCCGAAACGGATTTGCGCGTTGAACTCGCCCGCGCGCGCGAGGACGTCACCGGTCGCCAAGTCCACCAACAGCACGGCGACGGTGGTGGTGCCGAGGTCCACGGCGAACGCGGTGTCCCGCCCGCCGGCGATGGGTTCAAATAATGGCGCCTGGGCGTAGGGGATGTCCGTGTTGAACGAATCGCTGACCTGCGCGCGGTGCTCCAGCCGCGAGCGGTCGGGCACGCTGACGGTGACGCTGCCGCTGACGCGCGTCTGGCAGGCGCGGACGGTCTGGCCGTCCAGCACGACCTCGCACCCGTGGCACAACCCGCGGCTGGCGCAACGGGTGTTGAGCGGATGCCCCCGCGCGGCGAGCAGTTCCGCTAACAACTCCGTACCCGCGCCGGCGCTGACGGTGATGGCCTGGCTCATACGTTTATGCTTCCTTCAAAATGCGCTCGTCCGGCGAGTGCGCGAAACAGCGGCCCGGCTGGATGATTTGAAACCGCGCGGCGTCCCACTCGCCCCACAGCAACGCGCGCAACAACGCCGGGTCGCACGGCGCCTGCTCGAAGCGCCAGCCCAGCCACGCCGCGCAACGGCGCGCGTAATCCGCCTCGGCGGGCGCGTCGTCCGTGCCGAGGTCGAGCCACACCGCCGTGTCATGCTGCGCCCACTGCTCCCGCTGCGCCTCCATGAGAAACTCCACGTCCTCCGGGTCGTCAAACCGCTTCGCCAGCTCCTGGCGCTGATGCTCCTCCTGGTCCGGCCCCGGCACGCGCCGCTCGCGGTTCCAGCCCGGCGTGTAATAATACGCCGCCGGATTGGCGCGCTGGTGCGCCGCGTAAGTCTCCTTGCTGCCCATGAACAGCGTCACGCAATCATGCGCGCGCGGAATCACCACCGGATGCCGCCCCGCGCGAAGGCCCGCCGTGCCGCAGCCGCACAACCCGTAGGCGAGCGCGATGGCGTCAATGTCGGCGCGCGCGTCGAGTTCGTCCAATTCCTTTTGCAACGTGGCGCGCAGTCCGTCCGGCTGGTCGTGCAAGCCGACTTCAAAATAGCGGACGACGCGCAGATGCGTGGCGCCGGCGCTGTGCAGGGCGATTTCATTCTCCAACACCCTGCAAGCGAGCAGGGCTAGGGACGGTGGCGTGGCATGATGGGTCATGGCGGGGAAATATAATGTTTGGGATGATTTAGTCAATGGCACTCATGTTTGCCCAAACATTAAACTTCCCCTCCGCTCCGGCTTGCGGCAGACTACGCTGTCATGCGTGGTTTACTCATTCTGTGGTGCCTGGGACTGGGGGCGCGCCTGGCCGTCGCCGCTGACAGTGGCGGCCAGGCGGCCGATCTGGCGCAGCCGGATTGGTTGCGACTGGACACGCCGCAACAGCGGCCCGCCGCCGCGGTGTCGCATGAGTTTAATTTCTCCGAGTCCTATGTCGGCGGCAGCGATATTCACCGTGGCCCCACCTCCTACGGCCGCCTGCGCGAGAACCGGCTGGAACTTTCCTACATCGTCAGCGCGCCGCTGGCGGCTAACTGGCAATTGCGCGCCGGGCTGGATTACCAGCGCTACGATTTCGGCTCCCTGCGTGGCGACTTGTTGCCCGACACCCTCAGCGGCGCGGCGCTGGTGCTGGGCGCGGACTTTAACCTGGCGGCGCAATGGATCCTGCGCTTCGAGGCGCGGCCCGGCGTGTACGGCGATTTCAAGAGCGTGACCACCGATCAGGTCAATGTGCCGCTGATCATCGGCGCCACCTATCTGGTGAACGCGGATTTGCAATGGTTTTTCGGCGCGCAGCTTGATCCGCGCTTTGGCACCGGCCTGTACCATTGGGACGATTGCCCGGTGCTGCCGGGCGTCGGCGTACGCTGGCGTTTCGCCGACCAATGGACGCTGCTGGCGATGTTGCCGGACCCGGAATTGCAATATGACGCGCTGGACGACTTGCAGGTCTATGTCGGCGCCCGGCTGCGCGGCGGCAATTACCGCACGGGCAAAAATTTCGGCCATGCCGCGGGTCGCGGCAATCTCGCCAACGCGAACCTGGCCTACCGGGAAATTCGCGTCGGCCTCGGCGCGCGTTACACCCTGTGGCCCGGCGTGACGCTGGAGGCGGAAGGCGGCTCGGCGGTGACGCGGCAGTTTTACTACAGCGGCGCCGACCTGCAATTCCACTCCGACCCGGCCGCCTACGCGCAAATCCAATGCAAAGCGCAATTTTAGCGGGGCGGGCGAATTAAATACTGGCGCTGACGGTGAAACATCGTTAGCATTTTCGCTGCATTCTTCATTGCCGGGACAGGTGACAGAGTGGCCTATTGTGCGCGCCTGGAAAGCGCGTGTACCGCGAGGTACCGGAGGTTCGAATCCTCTCCTGTCCGCCGGGTTCAAAAATTGACTTCGTTAGTCGGAATGTCCATGATTGGCGCCTGACAATGAATCCACCATCAGCCAGTCGTGAATACAATGGCGGCGCTTCCGTGCCGACCCAACTCATTTCCATCACGACGCTGCTGTTGAACGCGGTGCTCATCGCGGTCACTTCCCTGCACTGGGGCGGCATAGAGTTGAACGTCGCCGTCTGGTTGTTCCCGGTCGGCGCGGCGCTGTGGCTGCTGGTGTTGCTGGGCGCGGCGCGGAATTTCCAGCGCGGCATCATCACCGGCGGCTGGGTGGAAGTGTTCGTGCTGCTCTGGCTGGTGTACGCGCTGTTTTCCTGGCTGCGCTCGCCGGCGGAGTATCCGGCGCGGCTGGAATGGCTGTGGATTTTGGTGTACGCGGCGGTGTTCCTGTCCCTGCGCAATCTGGTGCGCTCGCCGCGCTGGTATTACTGGTTGCTGGGCTGGCTGCTGGTCTGCGCCGCCGGCACCTGCGTCTTCGGCCTGTTGCATCACGAGAGTGTGTATGCCATCTGGGGCCTGCCGCGCCCGGATTACGGCCAGCGTATTTCGGGCACCTTCGGCTGTCCGAATCATTTTGGCAATTTCCTGGCCATGAGCGGACTGGTGGCCATCGGACTGGGATTTTATAACAAATTGCGCTGGCCGGTGCGGTTGGTGTGTTTTTACCTGTTCGTGATGTTCACCGTGGGAATCTTTTACTCGTTCTCGCGCGGCTCGGCGCTGGCCTGGACGGCGGGCATCATTGTGGCGACGCTGTTCCTGTGCCTGGACCGCCGCACGCCGATCAAGTTAAAGCTGGTGTTCCTGTGCGCCATCCTGCTCGGCATCAGCGGTTGCGTGCTGTTCATTGCCAACAATGAATTTGCCATGTCTCGCGTCGAGCAAGCCGCGCATGGCGACATCCGGCTGTTGCTGGCGCAGGACGCGCTGCGGATCTGGGCCGGCCAGCCGTGGTTTGGCAGCGGCATGGCCACCTTCGATTTCTGGCATCAGCGGCTGCATCAGGCGGCGTTTTACGGGCGGGCGATTTACACGCACAACGACTATCTCAACCTGCTGGCGGATTACGGCGCGATTGGCGCGGTCATTGTGCTGGGTTTCCTGGCGGCGCTGACGGCGCGCTTGCGGGTGCGTACCCGGCGGGAACTGGAGCCGATTGAGCAGCAAATCGCGGTGCGCATTGCCTGGTGCGCGCTGGCGGCCGTGGCGGTGCACGCCGTGTTCGATTTCAACCTGCACATTCCCGCCTGCGCCATCGCCTGCTTTGCGCTGCTGGCCATCGGCAGCGCGCAAACCAGGTATCGTCCCGTCGGTTCCCGGTTCGACCACGCCGGCGGCGTCGCGCTCATGGTCAGCGCCCTGGCGGCCATCTTTTTCCTCACCACGCTGACGATGAAAGTCTGGGAATCCCGGCGGTTCTTCAACCAGCCCGCCAGCCAGCTCGTCACCCTGTCCCCGGAACAAGTGGCCGAGGAAGTGGCGCGGATCCGCCGGCTTGACCCCGCCAACGCCACGGCCCTTGAGACCGCCGGCGACATCCTGCGTTACCAAGCCGCCGCGTTAAACCCCCAACTCCAGGAGGCCGGCGACACCGGGGCCGACGCCACGGCCGCGCGATTGCTGACCGAGCGGGAAACCCTGGGCCAAGCCGCCCTGCGCTACTACACGCTCGCGCAATTCGCCAACCGCTTGTCCGACAGCCCGCTGCTCAAACAGGCGCTGACGCTGGACACCTTGCGACGCTACGATGAAGCCCATCTGTTTTACACCAAGGCGCTGACCAACCAGCCGTACAACTGCTTCTTCCGTTATTACTATGCCTTCCACCTCGTCGCGGTGGGGGAATACGACCTGGCGCGGCGGGAGTTCCAGACCGCCATGAGCGCCACGGTAATCCGCAACTCGGACCAGGAAATCCGGGCCTTGGCCGCGCAAGCGCTCAAAGCCTTGCCGTGACCGTTCACAAGGCGTAAATCTTAAATTCCGATAACTCCGTCCGCCGCCAGCGCCGGCACCACTTGATACCGGTCGCGTTGGAGGCAGAAGTCAAGGTCAGCGGCGAGGCCGAGTTCCCGCAGGCGCCGCCCGTTGCGCGAGGTGTGCAAGGCGCGGCGCAAGTCGTCGCGGTTGGCGCGATACAACGACACCAGCGGGTGCGCGCGGCGCAATTCCGCCAGCAGCGCCCCCGCCGCCAGCGCGTCCTCCAGGGAAAAATCCTCGCCGGTGCCGCTGCACACCAGCGTCAGCGGCAGGCCGGCGCGCCGACAATACTCCGCCAGCGCCGACAAATTCAACAGGCTGCCGATGAGCACCCGCGCCGCGCCACCGTCAGCGGCGGCGGCGATGGCCCGGGTGCCGTTGGTGGTGGTCAGCGCCAGCGTGTCGTAAGCCGCCGGCCAGGACAAAAATTCGCGCGGGGAATTGCCGTATTGGAACGCTGGCGGCGGCACCCCGTCCCGTTCCCCCGCCAGGGCAGTCCGCGCGTGCCGGGCGGCGTAGCGGCGCGCCGCGGCCACGGCGCGAAAACAACGCACGCCTCCGCAGCCGGCGGCCAGCGCCGTCACGATGGTGGAAGTGGCCCGCAGGATGTCGAACACCACGGCGGCGCGCCCGCGCCAGAAGGCCGGCGGGCGGCGCTCATAATCAGCGGGCGCGTAACATACCTGGATGGCGGCGGGCATCCGGCGAGATTAGATTGTAAAAATACCGGTGGCAATTATATTGCCGGCGTGAGAATAAATTCCAAATTTCAAGCTCCAAATACCAAAAAAATTTCAAGGGCCAAATTACCAACTTCAAATCGCTGGCGCATGACGCTGATCGTCATGTTTGGAATTTGGTGTTTGCAATTTGGAATTTGTCCCGCGCCAGCGCAGGACTGGTGGCCGTTCGGCAAAAAGAAAACCGAGGTGACGGTGAACCACGCCGCCGTCGCCCGCGACCCGCGCGTCACCACCAGTTACGCGCCCGTCGTGCAACTGGTCGCCCCCAGCGTGGTCACCATCAAGGCCAAACGCCACGTCAAGCCCGGCGACCCGACCGCGGGCCGCCAGTGGCCGCCGTTCCCCGGCGCTGACGATGACCGCCAGTTGCCCCGCGGCGGCCAGGGTTCCGGGGTCATCGTCACCGGCGACGGCTACATTCTCACCAACAACCACGTCGTCGCCGGCCAGGACCGCCTCCAGGTCAACCTGCCCGACCGCGACACCGACTACGAGGCCAAGCTCATCGGCGCCGACGCCAAAAGCGACCTCGCCGTGCTGAAAATCAACGCCCGCGACCTGCCCGCCGCCACCCTCGGCGACAGCGGCCAGCTGGCCGTCGGCGACGTGGTGCTGGCCATCGGCAACCCCTTCGACCTCGGCCAGACCGTCACCATGGGCATCGTCAGCGGCCTCGGGCGCAACGACGCCCGCATCCTCGGCCAAGGCTCCTACGCCAGCTTCATCCAGACCGACGCCGCCATCAACAGCGGCAACTCCGGCGGCCCGCTGGTGGACACCGCCGGCCGCGTCATCGGCATCAACACCGCCATCATCAGCCCCCACGGCGGCAACCTCGGCATCGGCTTCGCCATCCCCGTCAACCTCGCCCGCTTCATCATGGAACAACTCATCACCCACGGCAAAGTCACCCGCGGCTACCTCGGCGTGCAAATCCAGAACCTCGACGCCGAACTGGCCGCCAGCTACGGCCGCGACCCCGGCCAGGGCGTGCTGGTGACCAAGGTCGAGGCCGGCGCGGCCGCCGAAAAAGCCAAACTCCAGCGCGGCGACCTCATCACCGCGGTCAACGACGAACCGGCGCGGGACGCCCAGACCCTGCGGCTGGCCATCTCCTCACTGCCCCCCGGCACCGCCCTTAAAGTCACCTATTTCCGCCACGGCCGGGAAGCCGTCACCACCGTGACCCTGGGCCAGCTCCCCGCTGACCCCGCCGCGGACGACCCCGACCACCCGGCGGACGGCGACGCTGACGATGAGAGCGCCGGCGCGCTCCTCAAGGGCCTCGGCCTGGACATCCGCGCCATCCCCCCCGAATTGCGGCGCGGCTTGCCCCTGCGCGACAGTGCCGGCGGCGTGCTCATCACCAAAGTTGACCCCAACTCCGCCGCCGCCGACAAAGGCTGCCGGCGCGGCGCGGTGATTTTGGAAATCAACGACCAACCCGTCGCCACGGTCAAGGAAGCGGTTGAGGCCGTGCGGCAAAGTAAAACCACCGTGCGGTTATACCTCTGGGACAATGGCTTCACGCATTACGTCGCCTTGAAGAAGGACAAGGACTAAATTCCAAGCTCCAAGCTCCAAGCTCCAAGCTCCAATTAACTCCCAAACTGGGAGCGCCGGCTTCCAGCCGGCTCCGCAGCCCCAACGGGGCGACAGCATAACAGCCTGGGGCAACGCCCCAGGTTTTGTTAAGGATGCGGGGGCAGCCCTGTAGGGGCGAGGCATCCTCTTGGCACCTTGCGCCGCCCCTACAGGGCTGAATAATCCTTTCGACCCGTTACCTAGGGCGTTGCCCTAGGCTGTTATGTCTTCGCCCCCTTGGGGCTAAGATGCAAGCACCTTCAACGCGGAGGCGCGGAGACGCGGAGGTTTTTTACATGGAGAACATGGAGAACATGGAGCTTCTTTTTTTAAAAATCTCCATGAACTCCATGATCTCCCTGTTAAAAAAAAATTCCTCCGCGTCTCCGCGTCTCTGCGTTGAAGGTGCTTTTGTCGCTAAATAGAAAAGCTAGACGGTCTAGCCGCCGGGCTAGACGGTCTAGTTACAGAGATAGACGGTCTAGCAATGTCGCTAGACAAGGGATATGCCTTGAAAAATGTTCTCTTGGTGAAGAAAACTTTGCGCCTTCATTCCTTTGCGCCTTTGCGTTAATGAAGCTAGTGTATTAATGCGGCTGGCTAGTCTGTTAATAAGGCCATCCGCAACCCCGCCTGCCCGTCCCCGCTAACCAACTCCGCCTGCGCCCCGACCGGCAAGGTGAGTTTATCCGCGACGTGGCCATACGGCAGCCCGCCAATCATGGGCACCCCGCTGACCGTGGCGATTTGCGCCAGCGCCGCGGCCAAATCGTAACCGCCGTCGGCAGGCGTGCTCCGGCAGCCGGTGAAACTGCCCAGCAACAGCGCCCGTTGCCGCCCCAGCACCCCGGCCAGGTGCAGTTGATACAACATCCGCTCAACGCGATACGGCGCCTCGTTGACCTCCTCGACGAACAAAATCCCGCCGTCGATGGCGGGGAAAAACGGCGTGCCCAGCAAACTGCACAGCATGGTCAGATTCCCCCCCCACAACGTGCCGCTGACCGTGAGCCGTGGCGCTGACGGTGACGGCCAGGAGCAGGTGCCTGCCGCCGCCGCCAGCAGCCGCCAGCAATTATCCCAGGTGAACCGGCTCAACGTCTCCGCGCCGAAATCCGCGTGCAACAGCGGCCCGCTGAAGGTGACCAGCCCGGTCTTGGCCAGCAACGCCAGTTGCAGCGCGGTGAAATCGCTGTGCCCCACCAGCCGCGTCCCCCGCGCCCGCAACCGCCGCGCGATATTCCCGTAGTCAACGTCCGCCAGCAGCCGCGTCAGCCCGTAGCCGCCGCGCACCGCCAGCACGAGGTCCGCCGGCGCATGGTCAGCGGCCCCCAGCGCATTCAAGTCCGCCAACCGCTCCGCGTCCGTGCCGCCGAACCGTTGCCACCGCCGCCGCGTCCGCTCTTCGCCGACGATGACATGCCCCGCCGCAGTCAACCGCGCCACCCCCCTGGCCACCCGCGCCGCGTCCGCCGGATAACCGGACGGCGCGATTAGTTCGATGGTGTAGGCGGGCATTAGCTGCCAGCTACATTAACGCAAAGGAACAAAGGGGCAAAGGCGAAAGCGGCAATTACACGCCGCTTCAAATTCCCCTGCGAAGCAGGAGGCAAGGCGCAAAGAATTTTTTTACAGGGAGATCATGGAGAACATTGAGATTATTTTTTTAAATCTCCATGAACTCCATGATCTCCCTGTAAAAAACTCTTTTACACTGGCATTCAGCACCGGTTCCGCTAGTTTAGCCGCCTATGAATATCGCCATTGAAGAAGTTTCCGCCTGCCGTCGCCGCCTCCGCGTCGAGGTGCCCGCCGACCGCGTGGCCGCGGAAACCAGCCGGATTACCGATGATTTCCAGCAACACGCCCAGCTCAAGGGCTTCCGCGCCGGCAAAGCCCCGCGCGCGGTGGTGGCGCGGCATTACGCGAAGGAAATCGCGGAGGAGGTCAAGCGCCTGCTGATTTCCAGCGCGTTCCAGGAAGCCGTCGCCAGCAAACAATTGAAAGTCTCCACCGCCCTCAACCTGGAGGAAGTCGATTACGTCCCCGGCGCCAGCCTGGGTTTTTCCGCCTTGGTGGATGTGGAACCCGACTTCACGCTGCCCGCCTACCGGGGGCTGAAGGTGAAAAAAGGCGACCCCGCCGTCAGCGACGCCGAGGTGGCGGACACGCTGGACCGGTTGCGGCAGCAAATGGCGGACTACGTCACCGTCAGCGGGCGCGCGTTGCAGACGGGCGACCTGGCGGTGGTCACGTACGAGGGCAAGCTGGCCGGCCAGCCGCTGCTCGACTTGCTGCCCAACGCCAAGCACCTTGCCAAGAACGAGAAATTCTGGATGCTGGTGCGGGACGACACCTTCCTGCCCGGTTTCACCCAACAACTGCTCGGCGCTAACCCCGGCGACACCCGCGCGGTCAGCGTCACCTTCCCGGCCGATTTCCCGCAGGAAAACCTGCGCGGCAAAGTCGCCGACTACGAGGTGAAACTTGAGGAAATCAAGGCGACCGTGCTGCCGGAATTCAACGACGCCTTCGCCCAGCAAATCGCCCACACCACGGCGGAGGAGTTGCGGCGGCGCGTCACCGAGAACCTGCAAACGCAAAAGACCCAGCAAATCCGCAACGAGCAAGTGCGGCAGATTTTCGAGCAACTGGGCGGCGCGGCGAACTTTGACTTGCCGGAATCCTCGGTGCAGAGCCAGACGCGCAGCCTGATTTACGACATCGTGCGCGAGAACGAAATGCGCGGCGTGGCGCGCGACGTGCTGGAGGAAAAGAAACAGGACATCTTCGCCAACGCACAAAACACCGCCAAGGGCCAGGTCCGGCTGGGCTTCATCCTCGGCAAAATCGCCGCGGCGGAACAGCTCACCGTCAGCGACGACGAACTCGCCGCCGAAGTAAGCCGCCTGGCCGCGCAGGAGCGCGTCGCGCCGAGGAAATTCATCCAACAATTGCAGGCCCACGACGGCTTCGCCGACCTCCGCGACAATTTGCTGAACCGCAAGACCGTCGAGTTCCTCTTGCAATCGGCCATCATGGAATAACTTTATGACCCGCCTGGATACCCCGCTGCAAAATAATTACGTATTGCCGAAAGTGGTGGAGCAAACCGTCCGCGGCACCGAGACCTGGGACGTGTTCTCGCGCCTGCTCAAAGACCGGGTGATTTTCATCGGTTCGCCGATCGACGACTTCGTCGCCAACGCCGTCACCGCCCAACTGCTGTTCCTGCAAATGGAAGACGCCAAAAAAGACATCCACGTTTACATCCACTCCCCCGGCGGCTACGTCACCGCCGGCCTGGCCATCTACGACACCATGCAATACGTCACCTGCGACATCGCCACCTACTGCATCGGCCAGGCGGCCAGCATGGGCGCCGTGCTGCTGGCGGCCGGGACCGGCGGCAAGCGCTACGCCCTGCCGAACGCCCGCATCATGATTCACCAACCGCTCGGCGGCGCGCAAGGCATGGCCACCGACATCAACATCCAGGCGCAGGAGATCTTGCGCACCAAGCGCGCGCTGAACGAAATCCTCGCGCGCCACACCGGCCAAAGCTTCGCGCAAGTGGAAAAAGACACTGACCGTGACCGCTTCATGTCCGCCGCGGACGCGAAAAGCTACGGCATCGTGGACCACGTGATCACCTCCAAGAAACAAGTTGCGGGGAATTAAGAATAAAGATTAAAAAAATCCTTGCCTTGGCCCGCCCGATTCCATATCGTCCCACCGTCAAATCGCGTTATCGACCCTCACCGCAGCTGACCAAGCCGCCGAGCAACCCCGATAACCCGCTGAAGATGAAAGACCTGGGTCATAAAGTAAACTGCACGCGCTCACGCGCTCACGCGCTCACGCGCTCACGCGCTCACGCGCTCTAAGCATGACTCCTGCCCCGATTCTTTAATTTCCCCGCCTAGTTTTACCCGTTTCATTCCCCATCCGGCGCGCCCCACTATTCCAAGGCGCGAAGGAATTTTTTTTAACAGGGAGATCATGGAGTTCATGAAGGTTTTAAAAAATCATCTCCATGCTCTCCCTGTAAACCAACCAAAACCAAACAGAAATAACCCAATAGAACCCACCAACATGAATACCAAACTAAAATCAATCCTACTCCTCAGCGCCCTCAGCGTCTCCGCGTTGAATGTCTTCGCGGAAAACAAAGTAGTCACCAGCAGCACCACCGAGTCGAACCAGTCCTACGACGATAGCGACACCACCACCCAGTCGGCCCTGAACGTCACCACCAGCGGCGTCACCTACACCGGCACCAACATCACCCTCAGCGCCACCAATAACGGCTCTGTTGACAATCCGATCGGCAGGGGCGCCTATATTGACAACGGCGCCGCCCTGTCCCTCACCGGTGGCAGCATCACCACCAGCGGCAGCTACGGGCATGGGGTTAGTCTCACCAACGCCGGCAGCGGCACCTTGAACAACGTAAACATTCAGACTGGGGGGAATCAAAGTTACGGCGTGAATGTCAATAACGCCACACTGATGATGACTGGCGGCAGTATCAGCACCAGCGGCAGCGGTGGGCGCGGACTTTCTATCGCCGGCAGCAACGACGCCACGGTAAACAATGTGAACATTGAGACGACGGGGAACAACGGCTACGGCGTGGTTACGGGCAGCTCCGTCTTTACGCTGACCGGTGGCAACATCAGCACCAGCGGCAGTGCTGTGCGTGGAATTTCTATCGGCAACACTAGCAGCGGTACGGTGGGCAACGTGAACGTAGAGACGACCGGGAATGACAGCCACGGTGTATATTTGGCCGTCACCTCCACCGTGACGCTGACTGACAGTGATATCCGCGTCACCGGTAGCGGGGCGTTCGGTCTTACTGTCAGCGGCACCAGCAACGCCATGGTGAACCTGAACGGTAACACCCTGAGCAGTGCCGGCGTCAGCATCCGTGTCGCCAGTTCCGGCTCCGTGACCCTGACCGGCAGCAACGGCAGCGTCATCACTGGTGGTATTGACAGTGGCGATAAGACGTTCGTGAACATCACCCTCACTGACGCTGGCACCGAATTGCACGGCGACTTCAGGCAGTTCAGTACCAACAGCGTCGTCAATCTCACCCTCGGCGCGGACGCCCTCCTCCACGGCGGCGGCGAACTGGACAGCCTGACCCTGGCAAGCGGCGCGATCATCGGCTTCACCGACACGCTGCTGGTCACCGACCGCATCACCATCGGCGACGGCATCATCATCGACTTCAGCAGCCTGACCGAGACCGGGAGTTATCAAGTACTCAACTGGAGCGGCGCGAGCGTCACCGGCGGCACCATCAGCGGAGACCAATTCAACATCGCCGGGGAAGGCATCGAAGGCACCTTCAGCGTGGCGAACAACCAACTGACCTTCAACGCCACCGCCGTCCCCGAACCGTCCACCTGGTTCCTAATCGGCGCCGGCCTCGGCGCGCTGGCCCTCATCCGCCGCCGTTCGTCCTAACGGCACCTTGGCCCACAGAGAACACAGAGCAGACACAGAGAACCACAGCGATTTTATTAAAATTAAAAAATAAACTCTGTGCCTACTCTGTGTCCCTCTGTGACTCACCAAAAAAAACTCCGCGTCTCCGCGGTTAATTTTTATCCAATCACCGCGCCGCCGAAATACGGCTGCAACGGCGCCGGCAGCTTGATGCTGCCGTCGGCCTGCTGGCAGGTCTCCACCAGCGCGATGAACAGGCGCGGGAGCGCGGTGCCGCTGCCGTTCAGCGTGTGACAGAACACGTTCTTGCCGGCGGCGTTTTTATAACGCAGGCCCATGCGCCGCGCCTGGAAATCCTCGAAGTTGCTGCACGAGGAAACTTCCAGATACGCGCCGGTGCCGGGCGCCCAAACTTCCACGTCGTAACACTTCGCCGCGCCGAAGCCGAGGTCGCCGGCGCACAGTTCGATGGTGCGGTAGTGCAAGCCCAGCAACTCCAGCGCCCGCTCGGCGTGGCGGCGCAATTGTTCCAACTCGGCGTAGGACGCGGACGGCTCGACGATTTTCACCAGTTCGATTTTGTCAAACTGATGCACCCGGGTCATGCCGCGCGTCTCGCGCCCGGCGCTGCCGGCCTCGCGCCGGAAGCACGGCGTGTGCGCCGCGTTGTAAATCGGCAGGTCGCTGACGCTCAGCAAGGTCTCGCGGTCAAGATTCGTCACCGGCACCTCGGCGGTCGGCACGAGAAACAAATCCTCGCCCTCGACGCGATACATGTCCTCGCGAAATTTCGGCAACTGCCCGGTGCCCTGCATCGCGGCCTCGCGGACGACGAACGGCGTGTTGACTTCGGTGAAGCCGTGCTCGCGCGTGTGCAGGTCGAGCAGGAAATTAATCAGCGCCCGCTCCAGCCGCGCGCCCGCGCCTTTGAACACCAGAAAGCCGCTGCCGCTGATTTTCGCCGCCGCCGCGAAATCCACGAGGCCGAGCCGTTCCGTCAGCGCGACATGGTCGAGCGGTTGGAACTCGAACACCGGCGGCGCGCCGTAGCGCCCGACTTCGGGATTGTCAGCGGCGCTGGCGCCGGCGGGGCACTGCGCGTGCGGCAGGTTCGGCGTGCGGAGTAAAATTTGCTCGAGCTGCTGGTCAACCGCGGCTACCTCGGTGTCGAGACGCGCGATGCGCGCGGATTTTTCCTTCATCCCCGCGAGCAGTTCGTCAGCGGGCACTTGTTTGGCCTTGCGCGCGCCGATTTCCTTGCTGATGGTGTTGCGCTCGCTCTTGAGTTGCTCGACCTCCTGGATTTTCGCGCGCCGCTGACCGTCAAGTTCCAGCATCTCGGCCACCGCCAGTTCCGCGCCGTGGCCGCGGGCCGCCAGCCGCGCTTGCACCATCGCGGGATTTTCCCGCACCAAACGAATGTCGAGCATAAGGGGGAAATTAAAGGGCGTAACGCTGATGCTGTCCAACGGAAAAAACGCCGCCCGCTGCCGGTCAACCGACCGTGGTTTTGCGTTTCGCATTTTGCGTTTAGCGTTTACCATTCTCCCCATGCCCACCGCTTCCCGTCATCCCTTGCGCGCCGCCGTGCTGGACCTCGGCAGCAACTCTGTCAAGTTCATGCTCGGCCAGCAGGACGGCGCCCGGCTCACCGTCCACCGCGAGGAAGCCATCACCACGCGCCTTGGTCATCAACTGGCGCTAACCGGCGAAATTTGCCGCGCCGCGCGCCACGCCACGCTGCGGGTGCTGCGGCACTGTCAGCGGGCGGCGGTACAATACGGCGCGCAAAAAATCATCGCGGTCGGCACCAGCGCGTTGCGCTCCGCGACGAACCGCGATGAGTTGCTCGCGCCCGCCCGTGAAATCCTCGGCGCGCCGGTGCGCGTCGTCAGCGGCAAGCTGGAAGGCGAACTGGTCTATGCCGGCGCCACCTCTTATCATCGCTGGCGGCAACGCGACATCCTGGTCATCGACATCGGCGGCGGCAGCGTGGAGTTTGTCACCGGCAGCGCCGGCCGGCTGACCCGTGCCGGGAGCCTGCCGCTCGGTTGCGTGCGGGTGCGCGACGCGCTGCTGCGTGACCGTCAGCCGGTGCCGCGCGAGTTGTGGGCGGCCACGGTCAGCGAATTGGCTGAACAGATGCGCGTCGGATTCAAAAAATTCACCGTCGGCGGCGCGGTTGTTCTCGGCTCCGGCGGCACCTGCGCGACGCTGACCGCGTTGCATCGTGCCGACCATCCGCGCGTGCCGGTGCATGAACTGGAGGGCCTCGCCATCCGCCGCGCCGAGGCGCTGACGCTGCTGGAATTTCTCGCCTCCCGCACCCTCGCGCAACTGCGCGCCCATCCGCGCATTCCCAACCGCCGCGCCGAGATTATCACCGCCGGCGCGTGCGTCCTGCTCGCGGCCATGCGAGCGCTGGGGGCGAACACCGTCCATTGCACCACGCGCGGGCTGCGCTACGGCGTCTGGCAAAGAATGCTCGCGCCGACGCCCTTCAAGACGGTGCGGCATGAAATTTGCCACCACGCGTCCGGCGAACGCGCGGAATAAAACCCGGTGGAATCGCGGGATTTTCCTATTGAAAACCATGACCGTTGCCATAAGCTCACGGGAAATTCTTCCCAACTATGAGCACATTTCGCCCCGCCGCTGACGGTGTCAATCCGCAACAAGTCCCAGCCCGCGCGCTGCCGTCGGGCGCGAAAATTCCCGCCATCGGGCTGGGCACCTTCGGCTCGGACAGTGTCAGCGGGGCGGAGGTCGCCGCCGCGGTCGTTGGCGCGGCAGAGGTCGGGTACCGGCATTTCGACTGCGCGTCCGTTTATGGCAACGAGCAGTTCATCGGCGGCGCGTTGCAAACCATTATCAGCGGCGGCGTCAGGCGCGAGGAGTTGTGGATTAACTCGAAGGTGTGGAACGACAAGCACGCGCCGCAGAATTTGGTCGCCTCGTGCAAGCAGACGCTCAGCGACTTGCGGCTGGATTATCTCGACCTGTATTTCGTCCACTGGCCGTTCCCGAATTTTCATCCGCCCGGCTGCGACGTGACCTCGCGCAGCAAGGATTCGCGCCCGTATATTCACGAGAAATTTATGGCGACCTGGGGCGCGATGGAGTCACTGTTAGCGGCAGGCTTGGTGCGGCACCTCGGCACGTCGAACATGACGATTCCGAAATTAAAGCTGTTGTTGCGCGACGCGAACATCAAACCCGCGGTCAACGAAATGGAACTGCACCCGCATTTTCAGCAACCGGAGTTGTTCAAGTTCGTCACCGACAGCGGCATCGTGCCCATCGGCTACAGCCCCATCGGCTCGCCGGGCCGGCCTGAGCGCGACCGCACGCCCGCTGACACTGTGGACATGGACGACCCGGTCATCGTGAACATCGCCGCCGACCACGGCCTGCATCCCGCCTCGCTGTGCGTGAAATGGGGACAACAGCGCGGCCAAATCCCGATTCCGTTTTCCGTGAAGCGCAAAAATTATCTGGCAAATTTGCAAGCCGTGTGCGGCGCCCCGCTGACGGCGGACGAGATGAACGCCATCGCGGCCATTGATAAAAATTGCCGCCTCATCAAGGGGCAGGTGTTTCTTTGGAGGGAAGACCAGTCCTGGGAGGATTTGTGGGACTTGGACGGGGAGATAACGCGGTAAAAAGTTTATTAAGTTTTTTGAGTTTATTCAGTTTAATAAGTTCAGAAAACCACCGCTGACCGTGACCGCTAACAACTAAAAAAACTTAAAAAACCCAAGCAACCTAAAAAACTTTCTTATGAACCTACCATCCAAAATGACCGGCGTCGTGCTGCCGGGAAACAGCACCGTTGAATTCCGTGAATATCCCGTGCCGACCCCCGGCCACGGGCAGGTGTTGTTGAAAATGCGCGCGTCGTCCATCTGCGGCAGCGACATCCGCGCCATCTACCGCGAGCACTTGGGCAAGGGGCCGGAGGGCTACAACGGCGTCATCGCCGGCCATGAGCCGAGCGGCGAGGTTGTCGCTGTCGGTGACGGCTGCAAGGCGCGCCAGGTCGGCGACCGCGTGGTGATTTATCACATCAGCGGCTGCGGCTGCTGCCCGGACTGTTTGCACGGCTATCAAATCAGTTGCCACAATCCCGCGCACCGCAAAGCCTACGGCTGGCAGCGCGACGGCGGGCACGCGGAATATTTGCTGGCGGAGGAAGTGGACTGCGTGCCGCTGCCGGACAACCTGACCTTTGTCGATGGCGCGTTCATGGCCTGCGGGTTCGGCACGGCGTGGGAGTGTATCACGCGAATGAACGTCAGCGGGCGCGACCGGCTGCTCATCACCGGCCTCGGCCCGGTGGGACTGGCGGCGGCGCAATTGGCGAAAGTGCTCGGCGTGACGGAAATCATCGGCGCGGATTTGTCGCTGGGGCGGCTGGCATTTGTGAAAAGTCTGGAGTTCAAAAAAGGCGTGCCGCTGGTGGACCACGTCATCCAGTCCGACGCCGGCGCACTGTCAGCGATCAAGGAACTAACCAAGGGCGCCGGCTGCGAGGCGAGCATCGACTGCTCCGGCGCCGCGCCCGCGCGGTTGCTGGCGCTGAAGGGCACGCGGCAATGGGGCCGCTGCGGTTTCGTCGGCGAGGGCGGCAAGGTCGAGTTCGACGTGTCGCCGTTCCTCATCCACGAGCAAATCACGCTGTTCGGCTCCTGGGTCACGTCGGTGAAGCATTTGTCCGACCTCGCGGAAATCCTGGGCCGGCATGACGTCCACCCCGAAGCCACCGTCGGCGCGAAACTGCCGCTGAGCGAGGCCGCGCAAGCCTATCAAATCGCGGATCAAGCGCAGGAAGGCAAGACCGTGATTGTGTTTGAATAAATAAATCTCGCGCAGAGACGCGGAGACGCAGAGATTAGATTAATGAAAAAACTCCGCGTCTCTGCGGCTCCGCGCGAGACGCTTCCGTTCATGCAACCGGATGAGTTGACGTTCGACGACTTGGTGCCGCGCGCCGGCGCCGGCCTCGGCGTGCTGTATAACACCTACGGCGGCGGGCGGGTCGGGGCGCTGGTCAATCATTTCGGCGGGTTCGGGCGGATTGTGTATTGGGGCGACCAGCCTTACTGGAGCGGTCACAACAGCCAGTCCGCTGACGCCGAGCCGCACGTTTATTTTCAAACGCTGGGGCAGGGCGCCTACACGCGCTGTTTCCGCCCGCAACTGCTGGTGGACGGGTTGCCCTACAATCTGGAATTCGCGGACACGCGGCAATTTCCGTTCGGTTACGCCAGCCGGTTCACCGTCAGCGCCAGTCGGGTGCTAGTCGAGCACCGGCTGACGGTGGTGAATGACGCGCTGCTGTTCACCGTCAGCGTGCTGAAAAATCCCCGCCGCTGCCGGTTGCAACAGCGGTTCGAGCATCACGACCAGACGCAAATCGTCCATCCGGCGCGGACCTGGAGCGGCTGGGAACGCGCCGCCGCGCTTGGCGGCTGGCGTCAGCGGGTGCGCGACCGGCTGACGGACGCGGAATGGGCGCGACTGCAACGCGAGCTGCGGCAGCGGCCGCCAGTCGGTTATCCGCTGCTGGACAGCGGCAGTCGCGAGTTCACCGCGCACCTGGCGCTGTGCGGCGACCGGCCGCTGACGATGCAGACCACGCAATCGGGACGGCGTTATTTTATCGGCGGCGCCTTCACCGGCGGCACCCATGTCAGCGCGCTGGTGTTCGCGCCGGACGCGCGGACGTTGGCGCGGCGGGCGAAGGAATTGACCGCCGACCGCGGCCTCGCGGCGGCGAAGGAACGCGCCCACCGTCAGCGGCTGGCGACCGCGCCGGCCATTGAATTACGCGACAAAGTGTTCTCCTCCGCGTTCGCCAACGTCCCGCCGACCTTGGAGTCGCTGATGGTGGCGGACCTGCCCGGCGGGATGCGCGCCTCCTCGATGCATTACTGGATTTGGGGCTGGGATACGCTGATGTGCAGCGACGCCTATCTGCTGGGCGGGCGTGCGGATTTTACGCGCGACCTGCTGCGTTTTTACCGCGCCACCGCCGACCCGCGTTACGGCGTCGGCCACATGTTCAGCCGCGCCGTCGGCCGCCGCCCGCGCGCGCGCATCCCGATGGCACCGTCAGCGCAACTGTTGTGGCTCATCGTGCTGTACCAATACGCCGTCCACACCGGCGACCGTTGCCCGTGGCGCGAGCACTACGCCTTTGCCAAAAAAATCTTCACGCAAAGCCTGCGCGACGTGGACGAGCGCGGCCTGGGCGCCGGCCCCGCGCTGTTCCCGGATTTTCCGGCGCTGTGCGGGCACACCGGGCGCGACCTCAGCGTGTTCAACAATTCGCTGCTTTACCAGGGCGCGCGCTGCATGGAGGCGCTGGCCGCTGACGGTGGCGACGCCGCCACGGTCAGCGCCGCCGCGCGACTGGCCCGCCGGCTGGAGCAAAATTTCGCCGCCGCCTTTTGGGACGCCCGGCGCGGCTATTTCGTGGACTCGGTGGACGCTGACAGTGGCGCGCAACGCAAGTCCTACCCCGCCCACGCCCTGCTGTGGCAGACGCCGTGGCTGCACGATCTGGCGGGCGACCGGCTGGCTGCCTGCGGCAAATTCCAGCGCGCGCACCTGGCGACCAAGCGCGGCTTTTTGATTTACCCGCGCTGGGACGCCGCGTTCGACGGCGACGGCAATCAACTGGCGCAAATCTGGAGCACCAGCGACGTGTTCGACACGCGCTGCCAGGCCGCCGCCGGCCGTGACGAGGTGCTGGAGAACTGGCTCAAGTCCAGCGGCTGGTTCTGGCGGCAGCAGACTTACATTGAAGGCTACAGTGCGCAGACGGTCAACGACAGCGGCACTCCCGACGCGCCCGGCGGCAAGCAGTCGTTCGGCGCGAAAAGTCTGTACTTGGCGCTGTTCACCGGCGTCGCCGGCGTGCATTTCGACCTCGGCGGACTGGAATTTGCCGAGGGTCTGCGGCGCTTGGTGAAAATCGACCGGCTGAATTTCCAAGGCCGGCGCTATACGCTGACGTTGCGTGGGCGCGGCGCGTTCATCCGCTCGCTGACGGTGAACGGTCGCGCCGTGCGCGGCACCCGCAAGCTGCCGCAAGCCGCGCTACGCCGGCGCAACACGGTCAGCGTCGTCCGCACAACCCGCCCGCCGAATCATCCGCTGCTGTTGAGCTGCCACGGCGCGACTTTGGAAAACGTCATGGTGCGCGGCCAAAAACTATCCCTCACCGTCAGCGGCGGCACCGCCGTCTGGCTGCGTTATTATTCGCCCCGGCCACCGGCGCTGACGGTGAACGGCGCGCCGGCAGCGACCGGTTACGACCGGGCCACCGGCCACGGCAAAATGTTGCTGTCACTGGCAGCGGGCCGCCCGGCAAAAATCGCACTTGCCATTTGACGGGAAATCAGCAGCATGTGCGTTTTGCCTGTGAAAACTGGATTCGATTACGCGCCGTCTGGCGCCGAGCCGCTGCCGGACGGACGGTCTGGCACCGTCAGCGTGCCAATGAATGATTGGTTATGAATATCTCAACAATAATGCCATTGTGGCCGCGCGACCAACGGGACGATTACGCGGCGGAAGTAGGGAACATCCCGACCTGGCAAGTGTTTGCACCGTCAGCGGAACGCGCCACCGGCGCGGCCGTCGTCGTGTTTCCGGGCGGCGGCTATTGCGGGCTGGCGCCGCACGAGGGGCCGGGGTACGCGGAGTGGCTGGCGGCGCACGGGGTCGCCGGCATCGTCGTCAACTACCGGCTCGGCTCCAGGGGCCACCGGCATCCGGCGATGTGGCAGGACGCGGCGCGCGCGGTGCGGCTGGCGCGGGCCAACGCGGCGCGGCTGGGGCTTGACCGTCAGCGCATCGGCGTGATGGGGTCCAGCGCCGGCGGGCATTTGGCGGCGACGATTCTCACGCAATTTGACGCGGGCGACGCTGACAGTGCCGACCCGGTGGAGCGCGAGAGTTCGCGGCCCGACCTGGGGATTTTATGCTACCCGGTCATCACCTTCGGCGAGTTCACGCACAGCGGCACCAGGGAGGCGCTGCTCGGCCAAAACCCGCCGCCGTCGCTGGTGGAGCAACTGTCCGCCGAGTTGCAGGTCACCGGCGAGACGCCGCCGTGCTTTGTCTGGCACACCTGGGAGGACGGCGCGGTGCCGGTGGAAAATTCCATGCGTTTCGCGGCGGCGCTGCGCGAGCGGGGCGTGCGGTTCGAGTTGCACGTGTACGAGCGCGGCGGGCACGGCATGGGCCTCGGCGACAAGCACCGCTGGGCGGGCGACTGTCTCGCCTGGCTGCGGGAGCGGAGTTTTGTGGAGTAAGAAAAAATTCAAAATGCCAAATGCAAAATGCAAAGTTCGATTGCTTCCCGCCGTCATTCCGGGTGGAACGCGCTGCCGGTGAGGGGAGCGCGACGGTGACGGGCCAGTTTCAATCTCAAACCAAATCAAACCAAACCAAAAACAGAAAATTAATCATGAAAAAAACATCGTTCACATATGAGGGAAAACACGCCTTGCAAGTGGCCATGCCGGTCGGCGGCATCGGCGCGGGCAATGTCAGCCTGGCCGGCAACGGGGCGCTGGAGGATTTCTCCATCCGGCACGTGCCGCAAAAAAGCGCCGTGCCGGACGGCTGGCAGCCGGCAGCGTCAGCGTTCGGGCTGGTGCATATTCGCGGCCAACAACCGGTGACGCGCCTGTTGGAGGGGCCGCTGCCGGTGGAGAAAATCTACAACTTCGGCCTCAACGGGCAGGGCCTCCGGCGCGCCGGTTACGAGGGAATGCCGCGCTTCGCCAAGTCGAAGTTCGAGGGCGAGTTCCCGTTCGGCCACGTGCATTTGAGCGACCCGAAACTGCCGCTGGCGGTGACGCTGACGGCGTTCAATCCGTACATCCCGCTCGATGCCAAAAACTCCGGCATCCCGTGCGTGATTTTGGAATACACCTTCACCAACCGCTCGCGGCGGCCGGTGGAGTTTGATTTTGTGTACAACATGTCGAGCCTCACCACCGGCAAGACCAACGGCTGGAAGGGCGAGAAGAGCCAGGCGGTGCCCGGACGCGGCGTGCTGTTCACCAACGACGAGGCCGCCAACAGCGAGACCTTCGGCAGCAGCGGGGTGTGGTCGCTCGGCGCGGCGCCGGTCATCAAGGCGGCGTGGCTGCGCGGCGGCTGGTTCGACGCGATGTCGGCGTTGTGGCGCGAGGTGGACGAGGGGCGGTTCGCGGCGAACAAGGCCACGGTTGACGGGCAGGACGGGCGCGTCGGCGGCTCGCTGTTGTTCAAGGGCCAACTCAAGCCCGGCGCGTCGGCGACTTTCCCGCTGGTGTTCACCTGGTATCTGCCGAACGTGTGCTGGCGGCGCGGCGACGGCAATTTGTTCGACCCGCAGGACGCGACGCCGTACTGGCAGCCGTATTACGCCGGCCAATGGACCGACGCCGCTGACGTTGCCAAATATGTGCGGGCGAACTACGCCACGCTGCGGGCGCGGACGCTGGCGTTCAAGGACGCGCTGTTCGGCTCGACATTGCCGCGCGAGGTGATTGACGCGGTCAGCGCCAACCTCGGCATTCTGAAATCGCCGACCGCGCTGCGGCAGAAGAACGGCAACTTCTGGGGCTGGGAAGGCTGCGGCGTCGGCTGGGGCTCGTGCGACGGCACCTGCACGCATGTGTGGAATTACGCGCAAGTCATGCCGCATCTGTTCCCCGACCTGGAGCGCACCGTCCGCGAGCAGGAGTTGTTGCGCTCGATGGACGAGCACGGGCACGTCAATTTCCGCGCGGCGATTCCCGACGGGCCGAAGCGCCACCACTACCACGCCGCCGCTGACGGTCAGCTCGGCGGCATCATGAAGGTGTGGCGCGAGTGGCAGATTTCCGGCGACAACGAGTGGTTAGGGAAGATGTGGCCGGCGGCGCGGCTGAGCCTGGAATTTTGCATCGGCAAGTGGGATCCCGACCGTCAGGGCGCGCTGGTCGAGCCGCACCACAACACCTACGACATCGAGTTCTGGGGGCCGGACGGCATGTGCAACACCATTTACCTCGGCGCGTTGTCAGCGGCGGCGTTGATGGCCGACGCGACGGGCGCTGACGCTGACGCGGCGGAGTACCGGCGGCTGGCGGCGGCCTGCGCCAAGTTCCTGGACGCCGAGCTGTTCAACGGCGAGTATTATTATCAGCAGGTGCAATACAAAAACCTGCGCGACAAGTCGTTCGTCGAGAAAATCAACACCACCGCTAACGATGAGGTGACGCGGCTGTTGAAAAAAGAAGGGCCGAAATACCAATACGGCACCGGCTGTTTGTCCGACGGCGTCATCGGCGCGTGGATGGCGCTGTTGTACGGCATCGAGACGCCCGTCAACCGCGCCAACGTCCGCAAGACCTTGTCCGCGATATACAAGCATAATTTCCGCCGCGACCTCAGCGGGCACGCCAACTTGCAGCGCCCCGGCTACGCCATCGGCCACGAGGCCGGGCTGCTGCTCTGCTCCTGGCCGCGCGGCGGCAAACCGACGCTGCCGTTCGTGTACAGCGACGAGGTGTGGACGGGCATCGAGTACCAGGTGGCCGTGCACTTGATACTGGAAGGCAAGGTCAGGGAAGGGCTGGAGCTTGTCAAGACCGTGCGCGGCCGTTACGACGGCACCGCGCGCAACCCGTATGACGAGTACGAGTGCGGCAGCTACTACGCGCGGGCGATGGCGTCCTACGCGCTGCTGCCGGCGCTGAGCGGCTACCGTTACTCGGCGGTGAGCAAGACGCTGTGGTTCGGGCCGCAGTTGCCAACCCGGCCGTTCAAGGTGTTCTTCAGCGCCGCGAGCGGTTACGGCACCATCGCGCTGACCAAGACCACGCTGACCGTGACCGTGCTGGAAGGCGCGCTGCCGGTGAACGAATTGCAACTCACCGTCGGCGGCAAGACCAAAACCCTGGCCGTCAACGGCAGCGCCAAAGTCGGCCGGCCGCTGGTGGTGAAAGTTTGACCAATGAACGCGCCGTTGAAATTATCGCGCCCGCTGGCCGTCACCATGTGGGATTTTTCCTGGCTGGAACGCCGCTGGCCGGGCGCGGGTTACGAGGATTGGGATCTGGCGCTGGATGAACTGGCCGAACGCGGCTACGACGCGGTGCGGATTGACGCCTATCCGCACCTCGTCGCCGCTGACGGTCATAAGACCTGGGAATTGCTGCCGGAATGGAGCGTGCAGGACTGGGGCAGCCCGGCGCGCTGCCGCGTCCGGGTGCTGCCGGCGCTGACCGAGTTCATCGGCAAATGCGCGGCGCGCAACCTCAAGGTCGGCCTGTCCACCTGGTTCCGCCAGGACTTGGACAACACGCGCATGAACCTCGCCGACGGCGCGGCGCACGCGGACATCTGGCTGAAGACGCTGGCAGTGGTCCGCGACGCCGGCCTGCTGGACGCGCTGCTCTACGTTGACCTGTGCAACGAGTGGCCGTTTGCCTGCTGGGCGCCGTTCTTCAACCGGCCCGGCGACAACGACCACGACTGGCGTTCCGCGCGCTGCCAGACCTGGATGCAAACCTCGGTGGCGAACCTCCGCGCCGAATATCCGACGCTGCCGCTGACCTACTCGCTGTGCCTCGGCCCGGAAGACCCGTTCGGCGCGGGCGACCTGCCGTTTTTCGATTTGCTCGACCCGCACATCTGGATGGCGGGCGGCGAGTTTTACCGGAAAGTGGATTACAACTTCGAGCGCTTCGACGGCAAAGGCTATGAAAACGTGGCGAAGCACGCCGAGCCGTTATATCGCAGCAATCCGCGCTACTGGCAGGCGCAGTTGCAAAACCTGATTCACTGGCACGCCGACCGCTCCCGCGCCAGCGGCCACCCGCTGATTACCACCGAGTGCTGGGGCATCGTCGATTACAAGGACTGGCCGCTGCTGGACTGGGGCTGGGTGAAGGAACTGTGCGCCCTCGGCACCGAGACCGCCGCCGCCACCGGTCGCTGGGCGGCCATCGCCACCAGCAACTTCTGCGGCCCGCAATTCCGCGGCATGTGGCGCGACGTGGCCTGGCACCGCCGCCTGACCGACCTCATCCACCGGGCCGAATTACCGGCGGAGGCCCGAATTGGGTGAATAAAAAAAAATAAAAAAAACCCTTGCGCAAGACAGCCAAATTCTATATCGTCCCCTCCCGTTATCGGGAAAAACTAATGCTACCTACTACCTACTATCTACTACCTACCAAGAAAGCATGGTAGCCCAAGCCAAAGTAATATCCCGCTAACCCGCTGAAGATGAACGACCTAAGTCATAACCCAAGTGAGCAGCGCTCACGCGCTCACGCGCTCATTATGACTCTTGCCCTCATTCCTTAATTTCCCCGCGGAATTTTAACCACTTCATTCCCGATGTGGTTGTCAATACCGCCAATGGAGTAGCCTACTCCGCTGATGGAGTCAGCTACTCCCTTGATGGAGTAGTCAACTCCATCGATGGAGTCGTCAACTCCCTTGGTGGAGTAGTTAACTCCATCGATGGAGTCGTCAACTCCCTTGATGGAGTCGTCAACTCCATCGGTGGAGTCGTCAACTCCATTCGTGGAGTCGTCAACTCCATCGATGGAGAAGACAACTCCAAACCCGTTTTTACCCCTTTCAACCCCATATCAACCAACAACTAAAGGAATCCTACCATGTCCACCGAACTCATCAAATCCCTGCGCCGCAACTACTTGCCCGCTGACGAAAACCAAGCCTTCATCTGGCTCCTCAACTTCAAGACCGAGTTGCCGCGCTTCTCCAGCATCTACAAACTCGACCCCGACCTCATCCAGCAACTCTCTTTTTCCACCACCGTTTACGAACACACCCGCGAATAC
>JAISDC010000105.1 GCA_031265105.1 Verrucomicrobiales bacterium | reverse complement strand
GGAGGTAGTTCACTTGGAGTTGCGGCTCAATGAACCAATCATCAGCGAAGGTGAACTTGTTGCCGATTTCGATGCTGCCGCCGATGTTCACATCGCTGTAGCTGGCGGTGAGTTGGGTGTTGCCATACGGGGCTTTCAGGTCGTTGTTGACGCTGGCAGCCTTGAAAGTGGCATCGATATAGAAGCCGCTGGAGTGGAGCCACGTAGCGTAGAGGCCGCCGTAGTAGCTGTTAATCTCACCGTCAGTGCCGGGGGTGCGGTAGTCTATATCACTGCGGCCGTAGCCGGCATAGACGCCGAGGTAGAGGTCACTGTCAGCGCTGATAATGAACTTATGGTCAGTGCCGAGATCGACACCGTAGATGAGTTGTTCATAGGCTTTGCCTGCTACTTGGCTGCCGACGTTTAACTGTTGGCCGTAGCTTCTGAGCCAGATGTTTTCGATTATATGGAGCGCGGGCGTCCCGCCCGCTGGCGGGCGAGACGCCCGCGCTCCATAGCGCAACTCGCCCATGCGTTTGAGCAAGCTGTTTTGCTGCGCGAACCACAGGGCTTGTTGGATGGCTACGCTGCTGTTGAGGACGGCGCCGGCGGGGCTGGTGCCGTTCTTGACAAAGTGGTCGCCGTCCTTGATGAGTTGGTCAATGCCCCAGTCGATCGGATCCCACTGCCAATTTTCCGTGCCGTCGCCGCTGACGATGTTGGGGAGGACTTTATTCGGGTCGGCCTTGCCATCGCCGGTGGTGTCGATGTGAACTGTGCCATCACCGTCAGCGGTGTCGGTGACAGTGATGGAGCCACCTTCACCGGTGTCGCTGTTGACGCTGATGTTGAGAGTGCCGGTGTGAATCATGTTGTCGAAGATGACTTCATAATCACCGATGTTCCATGTGCCATTGTTCTCGCCGTAGTTGCCGTGACTGTCTTTATCGAAAGTCCACGCGCTGTCGCTGCCAGTGATGAGGTTGCCGTCATTGAAGCCACCGCGGCCGGTGGCGCCGTCGCTGAGGGTGACGGTGACAACGGCGGTGTCGTGTTGCGCGATGTCGCCGAGGAAGGTGCTGTCGCTGCCGCTGAGGGTGACGTCGATGATGGCGCTGCCGCTGCCGAGCACGTTGCCGGTCAGCGAGGTGTCAATCACGGTCAGGTTCAGCGTCTCGTCGCCGGTAACCATGACCGCGGTGCCCGTGCTTTGCGCGACGACTTGTTCCAACACCACGGTGCTGGTGCCGAAGGTGATGCCGCCGCTACTAACCAATAGCGCGCCATTGCCCGTCAATTCTCCGCCGTGCAGGATGACGGTGCCGCTATTCAGTGTCGAAATGATGCTGCCAGAACCACTGACAATGACCCCCTTGGCGTCCCATAATTCAATCAGTCCGCCATTGCGCGCTTGAAAAACTATCGCGGCGCGCTCATTGCTCACAAACTTGGCCGGGTCAGCGGTGGGGACTCCGTTGGCATCCACCGGATTGCTATCGGCGTCCAGTTGCAAGCCAGTATAAATCGTGACGTTGGTGCCGGTGATCGTTCCACCAACGTCCGAGGTCAGCCCACCATGCCCCGAAAAACCCTCGGCATGATTGCCCAAATCCAGTATTCCCAACATCGATGAAAAGCGAAGAGCGATGCCGACACTTCCCTGCGAAAAGACCCTCAAGCCGTCACCCGCGCTGACCAAGCCGCCCTGGGCTTGGATGCCCCAGTTGTCGGTTTTGTTGATGACAGTGGCATGATCACCCATCTGGATGATACCGCCGTTGTAAGTGTAAACCGCGATCTGCGCTGAAGTGCTGGTTTGTATGACCGTGTTTTGGTCGCCGATAATCAGCCCGCTGCCGATCGCAAACCACGTTTCTCCCTGGTAGCCGGCATTCGGTCGCGCATAGGAATAAGTGCCGCCAACCACTGTGGTCCGGGTGGTTGACATGGCTAAAATTTGACCATACTGCGCCACCGCGTTCAACGGCAGCGCGGCCATGCCGCAGATGGTGGTGAATAATGCAGTCCATTTGGTTAGTCGATGTTTTTTCATAATTTTCATAAGAATGTTAGAATTGTTAGGGTTGATTTCTTCCGGGAGGAAGGGGGGGTAAAACCAGCGGTGATTACGCGCCGCTGATGCTGACGGGCACCCGTCTGCCGCATGGGGAATGACGCGGATAAAATTCTGCGGAGAAATTAAAAGGTCGGGGCAAGAGTCATGCTCAGCGCGTGAGCGCGTGAGCGCGTGAGCGCGTGAGCGCGTGAGCGCGTGAGCGCGTGAGCGCGTGAGCGCGTGAGCGCGGCAACACTTGGTTTATGACTTATCTTGCTCATCTTCAGCGGGTTTCGATAACGCTGTTTTGACGATATGGAATCAAGTTACTTTGCGCAAGTTTTTTTTCATTTTTTTATCTGTGTGTATCCGTGTCCATCCGTGGTTAACCATTATCAGCGGCACGGGGACGTGAGGAAGACACATTTTGCCGCTTGCCGCTGACGGTGGCGGACGTTACACTTGCCCGCCGTGTCTGCCATTGCCCCAGTCCCTGCCTTTGTCCGTGTGCCGCGCCATGTCGCGGTCATCATGGACGGCAACGGGCGCTGGGCGAAAACGCGCAACCTGCCGCGCATTGAAGGCCACCGGCAGGGTACCAAATCCGTCGAGGCGGTGATTCGCGCGGCGCGGGAAATCGGGGTGGAATACTTGACCCTGTACGCTTTTTCCGTGGAAAACTGGCAGCGCCCGACGCTGGAGGTGCGAGGGTTGATGGCGCTGCTGATGGAGACGTTGAAGCGTTACGCCAAGGAACTCGCTGACAATCAGATTGCCTTGCGCGCCATCGGGCGGCTGGCGGATTTGCCGGAGAAAGTGCGCGCGCAAATCAACATCACCGAGGCCAAAACCGCCGCCAACGCGAAGATGACGCTGCTGCTGGCGCTCAGTTACGGCGGGCGCGTCGAGTTAATCGAGGGCGTGCGCGCGCTGGCGCGACGGGTGCGGGCGGGCGAGTTGGCACCCGCTGACATTGACGAGGCCGCCGTCAGCGGCGCGTTGTACACGGTGGGCGCGCCCGACCCCGACTTGCTCATCCGCACCAGCGGGGAGATGCGCCTGAGCAATTTTTTGCCGTGGCAGACGATTTACACCGAGTGGTATGTGACGCCGACGCTGTGGCCGGACTTCCGGCGGGAGGATTTTTTCGCCGCGGTCAGCGAGTATAACCGGCGGGAACGGAGGTTTGGGGGCGTATGAAAACACGGACTTTTTCAACGGTGGTTTTGGTCGGCGCGGTGGCGCTGATGGTGGCTTTGAAGAATGTGACGGGACTTTACGTCATCGGCCTGATTTTGTGTCTGGGCGCGCTGTGGGAGTTTTATAAAATGGCGGAGCACAAAGGTGTCGCGCCGTTCAAAAAAATCGCGCTCGGATTCGCCTTGCTGCTGCTGGCGACGAATTATAGGTGGGCGGCCGAGGTGCCGTATTGGGGCGCGGTGCTGGTATTGTTCATTGTCAGCGTCCTTGGATTTGCCGCGCTGAAACCCACGAAAAATAATCCGCTGGCGCGGGTGGCGGTTACCGTTTTCGGGTTTTTGTACATTCCGTTTTTATTTAATTTTTTGTTTTGGTCGATGGCGCTGCCTAACGGCCTGCTGCTCGCGACGTATGTTGTCGTTGTCACCAAATGCACCGACATCGGCGCGTATCTGGTCGGCTCGTGGCTTGGCAAACACCAGATGTGTCCGCAATCCAGCCCGAAGAAAACCTGGGAAGGTTGCGCGGGCGGGGTGCTGCTGGCGCTGACGGTGAGCCTGGTGTTCGCGTATTTCCTGACGCCGGAATTGTGGTGGCGGCACGCGCTGATACTGGGCGTGATTTTGCCGCCGCTGAGCGTGGTCGGCGACCTCATCGAGTCGGTCATCAAGCGCGACACGGAAGTCAAGGACTCCGGCGCGGTCATTCCCGGCATCGGCGGGGCGCTGGATTTGGTGGACAGCATGTTGTTCACCGCGCCGGTGTTTTATTTTTACCTGGCTTTAATCAGATTATGAAACGGGTCATTCTGTTGGGTTCCAGCGGGTCAATCGGGCAGAGCGCGTGCAAGGTCGCGCGCGAATTGCCGGAACGGATGAAGATTGTCGGGTTGGCGGTCAACGGCAGCGTCAGCGTGTTGCTGGAACAGGCGCGGGAGTTCGGCGTCAAGGCGCTGGCGGTGTATGATGGCAAGGCTGCCGCTGACGCTGAGCGCGAGTTGGCCACCGTCAGCGGGACGCGTTTGTTCAAGGGCGCGGCGGGCTTGGTGGAACTGGTGCGCGAGACCGAGGCTGACATGGTGCTGGTCGCCATCGTCGGCACGGCGGGGCTGGCGCCGGCGCTGGCGGCGCTGGAGTCGGGCAAAGATCTCGCCGTGGCGAGCAAGGAAATTTTGGTGATGGCCGGCGAGTCGGTGATGAAGACCGCCGCTGACCGTGGCCGCGCGATTTTGCCGGTGGACTCGGAGCACAACGCGATTTTTCAATGCCTGCGCGGCGCCGCTGACCGTGAGGTGCGGCGGCTGATTCTCACCGCCTCGGGCGGCCCGTTTCGCCGGACGCCGCGGGAACAACTGGTCAACGTCAGCGTCGAGCAGGCGTTGCAACACCCGACGTGGAACATGGGCAAAAAAATCACCATCGACTCGGCGACGCTGTTCAACAAGGGCCTGGAGATGATTGAAGCGCGCTGGCTGTTCAACGTCGAGATGGCGCGGATTGACGTGATTGTGCATCCGCAGAGCATCGTGCATTCGATGGTGGAATTTGTTGACCACTCGGTGTTGGCGCAATTGAGCCACTCGGACATGTGCTTTCCCATCCAGTACGCCGTGACCTATCCCGACCGGTTGCCGAACCGGCTGGGCAGCCTGGATTTTGCCAAAATCGCGCAACTGACCTTCGAGGCCCCCGACCCGGCGCGTTTTCCGGCGCTGACACTGGCGCGGCACGCGGGCACCGTCGGCGGCACCATGCCCGCCGTGTTCAACGCTGCCAATGAGGTCGCCGTCGCCCGCTTCCTCGCACGGCGCGGGACGTTTCCGCAAATTTGGGAGTCGGTGGAAAAAGTGATGGCGCGGCATCAAAGCGTTGCCTCAGCCGACCTCGATGCTATACTGAAAGCCGACGCTTGGGCGCGGGCGGCCTGTGCCCGGCTCGATTGAACTTACTATGACTACTGCGGATATTTTGTTATTGGCGGCCACGATTATCGGCGCGCTGCTGTTGTTTGGCGTGACGGTATTGGTGCATGAACTGGGGCATTTTATCGCCGCCCGATGGATGGGATTGTATGTGGATCGCTTTGCCGTCGGGATGGGGCCGGTGGCGTGGCGGTTCAAACGCAACGGGGTCGAATACAGCATCCGCTGGCTGCCGCTGGGCGGCTTTGTGTCCATCCCGCAGATGCTGCCGATGGACGCGGTGGAGGGGCTGGTGGCGCAGGTGCCGAAGGATTTGCCGGCGGCGACGCCGTGGGCGAAAATGGTGACGGCGTTTTTCGGGCCGCTGTTCAGCCTGGGGCTGGGGTTTGTGCTGGCGGTGGTCATTTTTTTCGTTGGCGAAAATTACAACACGACCGTGGCCACCACCACGATTGGTTACGTGGAAAAAGGTTCGCCGGCGCAGGTGGCGGGCATGTTGCCGGGCGACCAGATTATCGGCATCAACGGGGAGCGGATGGAAAGCTGGGGCGGCTCGGCGCACTCCATCCAGCAAACCTTGCTCCTGCTCACCACCGGGGTCGCCAATATTGAGGTGGAACGTCACGGTCAGCGCATGATTTTTGCCGTGCCGCGCCAGGTGGACGCCAATCCCAGGATGGAACAACTGCGCACGGTGGGTTTTGAAAATACTTGGGCCAAGCCGGCCATTGTGGAGAGGCTGAAAAAGGGGTACCCGGCGCAGCAGGCCGGCTTGAAAAAAGGCGACGTCATCAAGCAGGTGGACGGGCAAACCGTTTATTGTCCGGCGCAATTGATTGCCATGGTCAAGGAATCATCAGCGTCAGCGGCCTTGCGGGTGGAGTTCGAGCGCGACGGGGTTTTGCACACCGTCGCGCTGACGGCCCAGCCGGTAGCGGGGACGGAAGAAAAACTCCTGGGCATTGAGTTTAAAAATGATTTTTACACGCTGCGCTATCCCGCGCCGCTGACACAGGTGCAGGACAGTCTGGACAAAATGTGGCGCATGATTAAGGCGCTGGTCAGCCCGCAATCGGGAGTGGGCATCAAGCACATGAGCGGCCCGCTGGGCATCCTGGACCTGGTCCGCCAGTTGTTTGTTGACTGGCACGCGCTGATCAGTTTTTGGGTGTTTTTCAATGTCAATTTGGCGGTGCTGAACCTGCTGCCGTTGCCAATTCTGGACGGCGGGCACATCCTGTTCGCCTGCATCGAGGGCGTCACCCGCCGGCCGCTGAATATCAAGGTGGTCAATGTCCTGATGACTTGCTCCATGGTCATCCTGCTGCTCTTTTTCCTGATGGTTACGCTCAACGACGGCGGGCGCATGTGGCGCAATTACCGTCCGAGCGAGCGACAAAAAGCGCTTGAGCACAGCATGGAAAAAATCGAAACCGTGGAATAATCCGTCCCATGAAACCGTATTGCGCCAGTCCGTTTGCCTACCATCGTCGCGACACCCGCGTGGTCACGGTCGGCCAGGTCGCCATCGGCGGGGATAATCCGGTGCGGGTGCAGTCGATGTTGACGTGCGATACGATGGACACGGCCGCGTGTGTGGCGCAGACGCTGGCGCTGGTCGCCACGGGGTGCGAAATCGTCCGCATTACCGCGCCGACGGTGAAGGACGCGGCCAATTTGCAGCATATCAAGCGCGAGTTGCTGGCCGCTGATTGTGATGTGCCGCTGGTCGCGGATATTCATTTCAAGCCGGAGGCGGCGTTGGAGGCGGCCAAGTGGGTGGAGAAGGTGCGCATTAATCCGGGGAATTTCGCGGACAAGAAAAAGTTCCAGGTGCGCGATTACAGTGACGCTGAGTATGCGGACGAACTGGCGCGGATTGAGGAGAGTTTTGTGCCGTTGCTGAGGATTTGCCTGGCACGCCGGCTGGCGCTGCGCATCGGCACCAATCACGGGTCGCTGTCCGACCGCATTATGAACCGTTACGGCGACACGCCGGAGGGGATGGTGGAGAGCGCGTTGGAATTTGCCCGCGTCGCGCGGAAGCACGGGTTTCACAATTTTTTGTTCTCGATGAAGTCGTCGAACCCGAAGGTGATGATTGGCGCCTACCGGTTGTTAGCGGCGCGGCTCGCCGCTGAGGGTGACGATTGGCATTACCCGCTGCATCTCGGCGTGACGGAGGCGGGGGAGGGCGAGGACGGGCGCATCAAGAGCGCCATCGGCATCGGCTCGCTGTTGCTGGACGGCTTGGGGGACACCATTCGCGTGTCGCTGACGGAGGACAGTATTCATGAGGTGCCGGTGGCGCGGGAGTTGGCGCGGCAGGTCGGGGAGTTGAGCCGTCTGCCCGCGCCGGCGACGGACGCGGCGCTGAGTTTCGACCCGTATGTTTACGCGCGGCGCGACAGTGCCGTGGTGCGTCTGCGCGGCCTTGGCGTCGGCGGGGAAAATGTGCCGCGCGTGGCGGTCACGCGCGCGATGTACGATTTGCTGGAGCCGCGCCGCCAGGCGCTCGGCGACACGGTGCCGGAGGTGATTTACGAGGAAGCGGACGTGGTGGAAATCGACCTGGACGACGCGGCGCAAATCGACGCGGTGAACCGGCTGGAGCAGCCGCGCATCGTCAGCGTGCGGGACGGCACCGCGTTCAGCCCCGTCGCCGCCTACCGCCTGCTGGCGGCGAAACTTCAGCCGCGCCATCCGATTTTGCTCAAGGACACGTTCCTGCCGGCGGCATCAGCGTCAGCGGACGCGCCAGCCCTGCTGTCAGCGTCAGCGCCGCTCGGCGCGTTGTTGTGCGACGGCATCGGCGACGCCATTCTCATCCGCCGGGAGCGGGCGCCGGGCGCTAACATCCGCCTCGGCTACAACATCCTGCAAGCGGCGGGGAACCGCGTGTTCAAGACCGATTACGTCGCGTGCCCGTCCTGCGGCCGCACGTTGTTTAATTTGCAAACCGCCACCGCGAAAATCAAGGCCGCGACGCTGCACTTGAAAGGCGTGAAAATCGCCATCATGGGGTGCATCGTCAACGGCCCCGGCGAAATGGCGGACGCCGACTTCGGCTACGTCGGCGGCGCCCCCGGCAAAATCAATCTCTACGTCGGCCGCAAGCCTGTCAAATTCAACATCCCCGAAACCGAGGCGGTGGCGCGCCTGATTGACCTCATCCGCGAGCACGGCAAGTGGGTGGACGCGCCGCGCGCCTAGCAACGGTTATGCATGTTTTTATCCAAGGCCTGATGCGGGCGACGGCCCGGTTTACTTATCGCCGCGCGTGGTGGGTGATTGGCGCGGCGCTCGCCGCCACGGCGGCCAGCGTCTGGCTGGCGGTGACGCGACTGGGCGTGTTGAACGACACCAACGCGCTGATTCGCCAGGACTCGCCGGTGCTGCGGCATTACCTCGATTATTTGCGCGAGTTCAACACCCGCGACCCGATGCTGATTGTGGCGCGCTCGCCCGATTTCGCCGCCAACACAGCGGTGATGGAAGAGCTGGCGGCGCGCATCGGCGCGGAGGTGCCGGCGGCGCAGGTGCGGGATATTTATTACAAGAACGACCTCTCGCGGATGCAGCCGCATTTCTTGCTGTATCAGAGCCGGGAGGATTTGGAGAAGATGCTGGGACAAATCCGCGCGCAAAAAAATTTGCTCGGCCACAAGGGACAGGCGGTCAATTTGAACCGGCTGCTGGACGGGGCGATTGAGCAGTTTGACAAAGTGGACCGCGCCAGGGGCAAGGGGACGACCCTGGACGACCTGGAGGCGTATTCCGAGCAAATGATTGTCACGCTGGAAGCGCTGGCGCGGGAGTTGTCGCTGCCGGTGGGCGAGGCGGCGGACCGCGCCCCCAACATGCTGAACGCTGAGATTGACGATTTCGAGCAACAACTGGCGTTGAACGCCTACATCCAGTTTGAGCAGGGGCAGTTGTTGTTGATGACGCTGACGCCGGGCCTGGGCGACGAGCAAAGTTTTTCGCCCTACGCGACGGGCATTCGGCAAATCCAGCAAATCATCGCCGAGGTGCGGCAGCGGCATCCGACGGTGCAAATCGGCCTGACCGGCGAGACGGTGCTGATGAACGATGAGTTGCTCGCCGCCAATCGCGACATGCTGTTCGCGTCACTGCTGGCGGCGGGACTCATCGCGCTGTCGTTCTTCTACGCCTACCGGCAACTGGTGCGCCCCGCGCTGGCGCTGCTCGCGCTGGGCTGCGGCATCGCCTGGTCCTACGGCATGGCCACGCTGGCGGTGGGGCACCTGAACATCATCACCGAGGCGTTCGTGCTGATGATGCTGGGGCTGGGCATTGATTTCAGCATCCAGTTCGTCGGGCGTTACGAGGAAATGCGGCATCGCGGCATGGACTTGCTGGCCGCGCTGGAAGACACCATGCAACACACCGGCGTGGCGGTGGTCACGGGCGGCGGCACCACGGCGGCGGCGTTCTTCACGATGTGTTTCAACGACTTCATCGGCTTGTCCGAGATGGGCATCATCGCGGGCAGCGGCATTCTGCTCTGCCTGCTGTCCAGCCTCGTATTGTTCCCGGCGCTCATCACCGTGGTGGATTCGCGGCGCGCCAACGGCGGCATTCGCCCGGCGCAAAATTACGGCGCGGCGGGGCGGCGGCTGGACCAGGCGCTGACCAGCCGGCCGGCGCTGGCGCTGACCGCGTGCCTCATCGTCAGCGTGTTCCTGGGATTGCAAATCGACCGGGTGAAATTCGATTACAACCTGCTGAATTTGCAAAACCCGAAGATTGAATCCGTGCAACTCGCGCAGGAGTTGACCGGCAATCCCCAACTGCCCTTCATCTTCGGCGTGGTCATCGCCGACGACCTGGCGCGCGCCGCGACGCTGACCAGGGAACTGGAAGCGCAGCCGACGGTCTCCTCGGTCATTTCACCGACCAAGATTTTGCCCGAAGACCAGGACGCCAAGCTGACGGTGCTCCGGCAACTCAAACGGGAACTCGACCAAATCCAAATCACCGCCGACCCGAAATCCTCGGTCAATTTGACCAAGGCGAAAACGACCCTCAAGACCATCCTGCAATACAGCGAGGAAGGGCAAAAGGAAGCCGTGAAATGGAGCAAGCGCTCCGGCGGCGGGATTTGGAAACAAGTGGTGGGCAAGGGCAACAAGAGCCGCATCGAGCAAGTGCTCGGCATCTTCGAGCGCCTGCTGCCCGCGTTGCGCCAGTCCATCGAGGCCCTGGACAAACTCCCCGCCAAGGAAGCCGTCCGCCGCCTGAACCGTTACGAAGTGGAACTCATCGGCAGCATCCAAAAACAATTCGCCTTCCTCAAGGGCTTCGACTTCGAGCACCCGGTCACCGTCAGCGACCTGCCCGAACAGGCGCGCAACCATTACATCTCCCCCAGCGGCAAAATTTTGCTCGAAATTTATCCGCAGGAAAACGTCATGGAGCGCGCCGCCAACGAGCGTTTTGTCGCCGACTTGCACGCCATTGACCGGCACGCGACCGGCACGCCGGTGCAAAATTACACCTACATCTCCGTGCTGAAAGAAAGTTACCAAACCGCCGCGTGGTACGCCCTGGCCGCCATCGTCATCATGGTACTGCTGCACTTTCGCAACCTCTGGCAAACACTGCTGGCGCTGTTGCCGCTGGGCTTCGGCATCCTGTGGATGGTCGGCATCATGGGCTGGCTCGGACTGCCGTTCAACCCCGCGAACATCATCACCCTGCCGCTGGTCATCGGCATCGGCGTGGCCTACGGCATCTACGTGGTGGACCGTTACCGCGAGGAAGGCCGTTGCGCGTTGTTCAGCGGCAGCACCGGCAAGGCGATAGTGATGTCGGCGCTGACCACCGTCATCGGCTTCGGTTCCATGATGATTGGCGACTATCGCGGCCTGGTGAGCCTGGGTACTATCATGTCATTGGGAGTCTACTGCTGCTTCGTGACCAGCACGCTGATGCTGTCGCAAGTCTTCGCCTTGCTGGCGCGGTGGCGGAAGGAATAGGGCGTGCTTGCTTGCCGCGTCATGCTCAACGGTATGCGGTCAACAGAAGCAAACGCGCGCGCGTAAACCTGAACATGGCGACAGGAGGTGACAAGCCTTGTCGCGGCTGAACACCCGCGGTTTTAAGTCGCCACTAATTTATTTGACTTTCCCCGGACTTCTCTCCATCCTTTTCCGCTTTATGAGAGACAAAATCACACTGGAATGCACCGAAGCCAAAGCGGCAGGCAAGCCCGCGTCGCGCTACATTTCCACCCGCAACAAGAAATTGCAAACCGAGCGGCTGGAAGTGAAAAAATACAATCCGCATCTTCGCCGGCATACCCTGCACAAGGAAGTCAAATAGGTTTTGGTGTGTCGTTATTTACAAAAAACCCCGCCGCGGCGGGGTTTTTTCATGCCGGTCACCACCCGCGCCTCAAACTCATTTGGGTGTAACCAAGTAACCAAACGGCTGCCACTTGCCGGCGGCATTTTTTTCAAAACCAAACTGCTCCGTCGCCGACGTCAAATTTTCAAACGACGAACTGAATATGAAAAGCACAAAACTGCCGTCGCGCACCTTGCCACCGCCAGTCTGCACGCCAGACATCCTCATCACATTGACCTTTTCGCGTTTCAGCACCTTTCCGACCGAAGGCCGCGTGGTGCTGCACAATTTTTCCCACTGTTCCTTCGGAATACGGATTTTTGCCCAATCGGACATCTCGTTCCAAGCTTGCGCATACTTGCCGTCATCGCATAATTGCATGAACGCCAGCGCCTGCTTCTGCAATACTTCCTCTTCAGTTTCCGCCCTGGCGGGCACCACCAGGGCGACCGCCATGAGCGCCGCCGCCAATAATCCCGCCATGCCATAACACGCTGATTTTTTCCGATAGTTTTTGATCATAATCATCCTGGTTTTGAGGTTTCGCATCGACTCGCCGATTGCCAGCGAGCCGAAAGGCATCCGCGCTCCCGCGTCCGCGCGTAAAATCCGCAACAAGGTTGCCCCGTAAACCTCACCGTCAGCGTCCGCCAACCCGTCCAGCGCCATCTCGTCCGCCGCTTCCTCGCGAAAACTTTTCCAGCCGCCAACCGCCAGCCACGCGAACGGATTGAACCAATGCAACGCGTTGACCAGCGCGAACAGCCAGCCCGCCGGAATGTCCAGCCAGCGGAAATGCGCCAATTCATGCAAAAACACCCCGGACAATTGGGACACCGTCAGCGTCCTGGCCAAACCCGCCGGCAGCAAAATCCTCGGCCGCAGCCAGCCCAGCAGGGCCGGCACCGTCAGCCGCTCCGTGACAACTAATCCAACCGGCGCGGTGACTCCGCTCAACCGTTTGCAATCTTCCAGTAATTCCAGCAAGCGTGAATCCGTGCACAGCCGTTCCCGCGACCAGCGGCGGCTCACCATCAGCGTCTGCACCGTCAGCCAAAGCAAAAACACCAGCACTCCCGCCAGCCAGACCAGCACCAGCCAGGGCACGCTGACGGTGGAACCCGACGGCAGCGCCACCGTCAGCGGTCTCGTCATGAGCGGCAGATGTTCCAGCGCCGAACCCGGCGGCAACACCGTTCCGGCTGCCGCCGACAGCACCGGCAGTTTCCACGGCACCAAAAACGCCAGCGCCGCCAGCCACCACCACACCCGCCGGGCCGACGCCTTCATCCGTCCCGCCAGCCAGCGATTGGCCAGCCAAGCCACACCCACGGCCAGCGTCCCGCGCAGGGATTGTTCCAGCAGCATCGCGATCATAATGCCTTTTTCTTGGATTTCAGAATCTTCTCCAGTTCCGCCAGTTCCTTCGCGCTCAATTTTCGCGAGTTCACAAAGTGCGCCAACATCGGTGTCAGCGACCCGCCAAAAATCCGCGACAAGAACGATTCCGCCTCCGCGGAGCGCAATTGTTCCTCGTCATAGGCGGGAGCATACCAATACGCTTTCCCCTCTTGCTCAAATTGCAACGCGCCTTTCTTCACCAGCCGGTTCAACAGGGTCTTGACCGTCGCCGCCGACCAGGCCGCCTTGTGCTCCAGCCGTTCAATCACCTCCTGGGCCAGGCACGGTGATTGCTCCCAGACGGCCTTCATCACCAGCCACTCGCTAGCGGAAATGCGTGGAATATTTTTCATTTACACTTGTAAATACAAGGTTGATTACATTTGTAAATAAAAAAATGAGTTTTGCGTCCGGGGTTTTGCGTTAACCTTGCCCCATGCAATGCAAACTAAGCGTCATCGGCACCGGCAAAATGGGCACGGCCATCATCAAGGGACTCCTCGACCAGCGGATTCTTTCCGCTAGCGACATCACCGGGGCCGACGCCAGCGACCAGGCCAGGCAAGCCTTCCTTGCGCTCGACCCGCATGGCGCGTTGCATTGGGCCGCGACGCCCGCCGCGGCGGTCAGGGACGCCGACGTGGCGCTGCTCGCGGTCAAACCGCAAAACATGGCCGAATTGCTGCCGCAATTGCGGGCCGCCAACGACCGGACTTTGTTCATTTCCATCGCCGCCGGCATCACGCTGGCGCGGCTGGAGGCGGCGCTCGGCGCTGACCGGCCGATGTTCCGCGTGATGCCTAACACGCCGCTGATGGTGGGCGAAGGGGTGACCGCCTGCGCCGCCAACGGCCGAGTCGCCGCCAGCCATCACGAAATCCTGCAAGCCATTTTCGGCGTCACCGGCCGGGTGTTCACCGTCAGCGAGCCGCAGCTTGACGCCGTCACCGCGCTCAGCGGCAGCGGGCCGGCGTTCTTCGCGCTGATCGCCGACCGGTTTGCCCAGGCCGCCGTTGCCGAAGGGCTGCCGGCGGCGCTGGCGCTGCCGATGGCGCTGCAAACCATGCGCGGCACGGCGGCGCTGCTCACCGTCAGCGGCATGACGCCGGAGCAACTGATCACCCAGGTTTCGAGCAAGGGCGGCACTACGGTCGCGGGGCTGGAGGTGCTGCGGAATGGCGCGCTGGCGGATCTGCTGGCGGCCACCATCAGCGCGGCTGCCAACCGCTCGCGCGAATTGTCGAAGGTTTGAGTTTTGTTAGGACTACCTGGCCACATTCAGGCCGAACTTGTCATGCACCGCGCGGGCGGCCTCGGCGGAACGGGCCTCGTCAATCACCACGGTGATTTTGATTTCACTGGTGGAAATCATCTGGATGTTGATGCCCTGTGCCGACAGCGCGGCAAACAACGACGAGGCCACGCCGCTGTGGCTGCGCATGCCGATGCCGACCACCGACAGCTTGGCAATGCCTTCCTGCACGGTGACGGCGCGGGCGCGCGACAGTTCGCTGATGCTGGCGGTGATGTTATTGGCCTTTTTCACGTCGTCCTTGTGCAGGGTGAAGGTGATGTCGGCCTCGCCGGACTGCGACACGTTCTGCACGATCATGTCCACGTTGACGCTGGCCGCGGCGATGGTCTGGAACAGCTTGGCCGCGATGCCCGGCTGGTCGGGCACGCCGCTGATGGTGACCTTGGCCTGGTTTTTCTCCACGCTGACGCCGCGCACGACGACTTGTTCCATTGACTTGGTTTCTGCTTTCACGATAGTCCCCGGGTTGTTGTTGAAACTCGACCGCACCTCGAACCTGACGTTGAATTTTTTCGCAAACTCGACCGAGCGCGCCTGCATCACCTTCGCGCCGGCGCCGGCCAGCTCCAGCATCTCGTCGTAGGAAATCTCCTGAATCTTCGTCGCGTTCGGCACCACGCGCGGGTCGGCGGTGAACACGCCGTCCACGTCGGTGTAGATTTGGCAAACATCGGCCTGCACCGCCGAGGCAATCGCAATCGCGGTCAGGTCGGAACCGCCGCGGCCCAGCGTGGTGATTTGCCCCTCCATCGTCTGGCCCTGGAAGCCGGCGACGATGACCACCGCACCGTCAGCGAGGTGCCGTTTCACCTGGTTCGGCGTGAGGTTGGCGATTTTGGCCTTGGTGTGCCGGCCGTCGGTGACAATGCCGGCCTGCGCGCCGGTCAGCGACACCGCCGGGACGCCGATGGCATGCAGCGCCATCGCCAGCAGTGAAATGGTAGTCTGCTCCCCGGTCGCCAGCAGCATGTCCATCTCACGCTCAGCGGGTTCCGCGCACACTTCCCGCGCCAGCTTGATCAGCGAGTCAGTCACGCCCGACATGGCGCTGACCACGACCACGATGCGGTCGCCGCGGCGCTGCCATTCCGCGATGCGCTGGGCCACGTTGCGGATGCGCTCCGGGTTGCCCACGGACGTGCCGCCGTATTTTTGCACAATCAGAGACATGGAGCGCTGACAGTAGCACACTCTTTGCTGATGTTAAGACGAAAAAAACTCAAAACGCAAAGCTCATATCGCAAAACCACAACTGATTAACGCAAAACTAGCTGGCGCCCATGACTGGCGCTGCGGGTGAGTTTTGCGTTTTGCCTTGTGGTTTTGCGATATGAGTTTTGCGTTTTGAGTTTTTCAACTCGCCTTGACCTGGCTCACCAGCGCGGTCAGCGAAGCCTTGGCGTCGCCGAACAGCATCCGGGTGTTGTCCTTGTAAAACAGATGGTTGTCAATGCCGGCGAATCCCGCCGCCATGGAGCGTTTCAGCACGATGACCGCCTTCGCGCGGTCGGCTTCGATAATCGGCATGCCGTAAATCGGGCTGGCCGGTTCCTCGCGGGCGGCGGGATTGACCACGTCGTTCGCGCCGATTACCAGGCACACGTCCACGCGCTCCATCACGGGGTTGACCGCTTCCATTTCGTGCAATTGGTCGTAGGGAATGTTCGCCTCGGCCAGCAGCACGTTCATGTGGCCGGGCATTCGGCCCGCGACGGGGTGAATGGCGAAGCACACCTCCACGCCGCGCTGGCCCAGTTCCTCGGCCAGTTCGCACACCTGATGCTGCGCCTGCGCGACCGCCAGACCGTAGCCGGGCACGATGACCACTTGCCGCGCGTAGCTCAGCAGCAGCGCCGCCTCGTCGGCCTGGATGGATTTCACACTCTTGCCCGCCAGGGCACCGGCCGCGACCGGCCCGCTGCCGCCTGAGCCGAAGGCGCCGAACAGCACGTTGCCCACGGGCCGGTTCATCGCCTTGCACATCAGCAGCGTCAGCAGCGTGCCGGATGAGCCGACCAGCGTGCCGGCGACCAGCATCGCCAGGTTGCCAATCACCAGACCGTCAGCGGCCACCGCCAGGCCGGTGAACGAGTTTAACAATGAAATCACCACCGGCATGTCCGCGCCGCCGATGGGCAGCACCAGCGCGACGCCGAACAGCAGCGCCAGCGCGGCCAGCAGCAGCAACAGCGCCGTCGCGCCGCCGCCGGTCGCGTGCAACGTCAGCCAGCCGCCGAGCGCCAGCGTCGCGATGAACAGCAGCGCGTTGACGATGTGCTGGCCGCGGAACAGGCGCGGACGCTCCAGCTTGCCGTTCAGTTTCAAATACGCGACGACGCTGCCGGTGAACGCCAGCGCGCCGATGAGCGTGGCGAACAGCATCGCCGCCGCTGACGATGGCGGCACCGCCGCCGCCCGCGCGAACTCCAGCCCGCCGACCAGCGCCGCCGCGCCGCCGCCCAGGCCGTTGAACAGCGCCACCATCTGCGGCATCGCCGTCATCTTCACGGAATACGCGCCGAGCGCGCCGAGCGCCAGGCCGACGATAATGCCGCTGACGATGAGCAGGTAGTTCAAATTCCAATCCCGCTGCCAGACCGGGTCGCCGCCGGCGTCCGGCAGCGCCAGCAGGCCGACTAACATGCCGATGGCGGCCAGCCGGTTGCCCCAGCGCGCCGTTTTCGGCGAGCCGAGCAGCTTGATGCCGAGCATCAGCAGCACCGCGACGCCGATAATAACCAGTGACCAAACCGTGCCCATTTCATTTCCTCTTTTTGAACATTTGCAGCATCCGGTCGGTTACCATGAAACCGCCGAACACGTTGGCGGCGCCGAACACCACCGCGACAAAGCCGAGCGTCAGCGCCACCGGCGAGGCCGCGTCGGCCAGCGTCAGGATGCCGCCGAACAAGATGATGCCGTGAATCGCGTTGGTGCCGGACATCAGCGGCGTGTGCAGCATGGACGGCACTTTGGAGATAATCTCAAAGCCCACGATGACCGCGAGGATGAAGATAAACAGCAGGTTGGTGTCCATGATTTATTTTTTCCGGTCCGCCAGCCGCTCGCTGACGATGCGGCCGCCGTGGGTGACCAGGCAACCCTTGATGATTTCGTCGTCCAGCCGCGGCGCGAACACTTTCGCCGCCGGGTCCCAAAATTCCTCCACCAGCGCCGCGAGGTTCGCCGCGTACACCTGGCTGGCGTGCGTCGGCACACGGCCCGGCAGGTTGGCGAGGCCGATGAGCTGCACCCCGCCGCTGACGGTGACGCGGTCGTAGGCGACGCCCTCGACGTTGCCGCCGCTCTCCACCGCCAGGTCCACCACCACGCTGCCGGGCTGCATCGCCGCCAACATCTCTTTGGTCACCAACAGCGGCGCCTTTTTGCCGAACACCTGCGCGGTGGTGATGACCACGTCGGCATCGGCGCAAGTCTGCGTCATCGCCGCGCGCTGCCGCTCGATTTGCTCCGCCGTCAGCGCCTGCGCGTAACCGTCCTTGGTCTGGCCGGTCGCGCCCAACTCCAGCCGCAAAAATTGCGCGCCGAGCGACTTGACCTGCTCCTCGACCACCGGCCGCGGGTCGTAGGCGATGACTTTCGCGCCGAGCCGCCGCGCCGTGGCGATGGCCTGCAAGCCGGCGACGCCGACGCCGATGATGAACACCCGCGCCGGGAAAATCGTGCCCGCCGCCGTGGTCATCATCGGGAAAATCTTGCGCGAGTAGCGCGCCGCGAGAATCACCGCCTCGTAACCGCCGAGATTGGCTTGCGAGGAAATGACATCCATTTTTTGCGCGCGGGTGGTGCGCGGAATAAATTCCATGCTGATGGCGCTGACGCCCTGCGCCGCCAGCGCCCGCACCAGTTCCGGCTCGTTGAACGGGTCCAGCAAACTCACGTGAAACGCACCGCGCTTGAGCAGCGGCACCTCGGTCAGCGGCGGCTTGCGCACCCGCAGCACCAGGTCGGCGCCTTGCAGCAACGCCTGACGGTCAGCGGCTATCGTCATGCCGGCTTCGACGTCAGCGGCTATCGTCGCGCCGGCCTCAGCGTAAGCCTCGTCGGGAAAACCGGCCAGCCGTCCGGCGCCCGTCTCAATCGTCACGTGCGCGCCGAGCCGGCCCAGCCTGGCGGCGGTGTCCGGGGTGAGCGCGACGCGGGTTTCCCCCGGCTGGATTTCGCGTGGGACGACGAGGTTCATTAATCAACCCCAGCCCTTCCCGCCGGCCGAACCGCTCGCGGCCAACAAATTCACGCCATTACTTGACAACATAAATGCCCGTCCAACTTCATCATTTCGGGGTCAATCGACCACCGCCGACAAGGGCCAAAATTATAATCCATGCTCAGCGTGATGACAAGCGCGATTAACCGCGAAAAAGCTCCGGGCGGGCGGGCGATTTTTTTCGCGTTGAACTGGAAATTGCGCCAGACTAAGCCATCGTCGCATGGATTCGCCGCCTATCCAATTCAAGCCGCGCCGCTTCAGGAGCGCCGCCGCGTATTATGCGCGCGGACGGCTGGCCTACCCGCCGGCGCTGATTCGTCGCGTGGCGGCAAGCATCGGGCTGGCCAGCCGTGACCGGGTGCTGGACCTGGGCTGCGGGCCGGGCTTGCTCGCCGCGGCGTTTGCCGGTCACGCCGGGGAAGTCATCGGCATCGATCCCGAGCCGGCCATGCTTGAGGAAGCGCGGCGGTACGTCCAACCGGCGCGCGGGAAGGTCTCGTTCCGCCAGGGCAGCAGTTATGATTTGACGCCGCAACTGGGCAAGTTTCGGCTGGTGGTCATTGGACGTTCGTTTCATTGGATGGACCGGGCGGCGACGCTGACAAAGCTCGCGCAACTGACCACTCCCGACGGAGTCGTGGGGTTGTTTGACGACCAGCACTGCCAGATTCCGGAAAATCATTGGCAAGCCAGGGTGCAGGCGGTGCTGGAACCTTACGTTAGTCGCGATGAGGATTATCAGGTGAGACAACGGGAGGATTGGCGGCCGCACTTGTCGTTTTTGCTCGCGTCAGCATTCAACCGGCTCGAACAAATCGCCGTCATCCAAAAAATCAACACCCCGGTTGACCGGCTCATTGACCGCGCCCTGTCCCGTTCCAGCACCTCGCCGGAACGGCTGGGAGCAGACTTGAACCCGGTCATCGCGCGACTGCGCGCGGTATTAAACGAGACCGCCGTGAACGGTAATATAACCGAGGTCGTGGAATTCCGGGCCTTGCTCGGCTGCCGCGCGGCGGGCTGACTAAATCCGCAGATTACGCGGATTAAAAAATCTTCGCGCCTTGGCGTCTTCGCGGCCGGAGTTCCGAACTAACCGCGCGTACCCGCCACGCGGAAGCCCAGTTCCTCCAGCAGCGTTGTCACCTTGGCGGGCTGGTCGCCCTGGATTTCAATCTCCCGCCCGCGCACCGTACCGCCGCAGCCGCAGTGTTTGCGCAAGCGCCGCGCCAGTTCGTCAATCTCAGCGCCGGTGACGGTCAGCGGAATATCACCCACCACCACCACCGTCTTGCCGCCGCGATGCGCCGTCTCGCGCCGCAACACCACCCGGCCCTTTTGAGCGGGCCGCGTCGCTGATGATGCGACCGGCGGCGTCACCGGCAGCGGCGCGTCCGTCCCCGGCGGCAGCCCGGCGGCATCCAGGGCGGCGAACGGATTTTGCAACCCGCCGCCGTCGCCTGACACCTCAATCTTCCTCACCATCTCGCGCTTGCCCAGGCCCGATTCTAACCACAGACCCGCGCGCGGGTGGTATTTGTTTAGAGGGAGAGCATGGAGTTCATGAAGGTTTTAAGAGCCTATCTGCATAATCCTCACGCGAAACTTTATTAAACCGGTTTTCTGATAAGCTCCAAACCAACAATCTCAATGTTCTCCATGATCTCCCTGTAAAAAAATTCCACCGCCGCGCCGCCAAAAAATCCGTGTGCATCCGGGTGCATCTGTGGTTAAAAGTAATGATGCACCAACATCTCGACGACCTGTTCGCCTTGCTCCGCATCCCCAGCGTTTCCACCGACCCCGCGCGGCGCGACGACCTGCGGCGTTGCGCCGCGTGGCTGGCGGCAAAATTCACCGCGCTCGGGCTGACCGCCGAGGTGCATCAAACCCCCGGTCACCCCATCGTCAGCGCCCGCAACCGGCGCGTCGCCGGCCGCCGCACGGTGCTGATTTACGGACATTACGACGTGCAGCCCGCCGACCCGCTGGCGTTGTGGCGCAGCGACCCGTTCGCGCCGACGCTCAGCGACAGCGGCGTCATCACCGCGCGCGGCGCGACGGACAACAAGGGGCAAATCCTCGCGCACATCCTCGGCGCGGGCGCGACCATCGCCGCTGACGGCGACCTGCCGCTGAACGTGATTTTCCTCGTCGAGGGCGAGGAGGAAATCGGCAGCCCGCACCTCGCCGAGTTTTTGCGCCGGCAGCGCGCCGAGTTGGCGTGCGACGTAGTCGCCGTCAGCGACACCGGCATGTTGGCGCCGGGGCGCGGGACGCTGACTTACGGCCTGCGCGGCATCGCCTGCCTGGAGGTCACCGTCAGCGGGCCTGACAAGGATTTGCACTCCGGCATTTTCGGCGGCGCGGTGGCGAACCCGCTGACCGTGCTCGCGCGGCTGCTGGCCACGCTGCACGCCGCCGACGGCCGCGTCGCCATCCGCGGCTTTTACGACGGCGTCGCGCCGCTGGCGCAATGGGAGCGCGACGCCTGGGCGGCGCTGCCGGTGACCGACGCGGCATTACTGCGGCTGGCCGGCGCGCCCGCGCTCGCGCCGGAGCCGGGCTACAGCGGCGTCGAGTGCGCGTGGGGCCGCCCGACCGCCGAGTTGAACGGTCTCTACGGCGGCTACCAGGGGGTCGGCTCAAAGACCGTCATCCCCGCCGCCGCCCACGCGAAACTCAGCTTCCGCCTGGTGCCCGGACAGGAACCGGAAAAAATTTTGTCACTAGCGGCGGCGCATTTGCGGAACCATTGCCCGCCCGGCGTGACGCTGACCGTGACCCCCGGCCACGCCGGCGCGGCGTATTTGCTCGACCCGGCGACCCCGTGCGCGCAAGCCGCGCGGCGGGCGCTGGCGCTCGCCTTCCCCGGCCAGGAACCGGCGCTGGTGCGCGAGGGCGGCAGCATTCCCATCGTCAGCGACTTCAAAAAAATCCTCGGCGCCGACACGCTGTTGCTGGGCCTGGCCCTGCCCGACGCCCGCATCCACTCGCCGAACGAGACCTTCACCGTGGAGAACTTCGCGGCCGGCATCCGGTTGAACCAAATCCTGCTCCGCGAACTGGCGCGTTAGGTTGAAGAGGTTAACGCAAAGGAACAAAGGGGCAAAGGCGCAAAGAATTTTTTTAAATTATTCATAAACCAACTTACTTTAAAAAATCCTTCGCGTCTTTGTTCCTTTGCCCCTTGGCGTTAACCTCTTAAAATGAATCCGCGCCCGCCAGTTGTCGTCGTGTGATTTTTGTGATTTAATTTCACTATGAAATATCTTGCCGCCATCCTGCTCATCGTCAGCGCGCTGCCGGTCGCCGCGCAAAGCGCTGACACTGACGCTGAAGTGTCCCGCCTGCGCGCCGAGCTGGAAGCCGCGCGCCGCCAGAACGCGCAACTCGCCGCCGACCATGCGCTGGCCTGCCAGGAAATTGACGCGCTGCGCCAGGAAATCGCCGTGTTGCAAGACCCGCCGGCGACCGCGACCACCGGCAGCGCCACCGCGCGATTGAACCAGCCGTGGCATTCGGAAGTCGCCGCCGGCGGCAATTACGCCACCGGCAACGTCAACGCCTACCGCGTCAACCTGGGCGTCAAAGCCGTGCGCGAGACCGTCAGCGACCATCTCGCCCTCGATCTTGCCGGCGAGTACGGCAGGAACAGCGGCCAACTCGACGCCGAGCGCCTGCTGGCCGTGGCTAACTACCGCCACAACCTCGCCGACCACTGGTACTGGCTCGCCAACTACAGCTTCCTGCACGACGGGGTCAGCGGCCTCGATTTCCGCAGCACTCTCGGCCCCGGCGCGGGCTACTACTTTATCAAGAGCGACGCCGTCACGCTGCTGTTCGAGGGCGGCCCGGCCTACGTCTGGGAGCGCAACGAAGGCGGCCCGAGCACCAGCAGCATCCGCGGCCGCCTGGCGCAGGAATTCAACTGGCAATTCACGCCGACGGCCAAGTTGTTCGAGCGCTGTGAATTTCTTGACAACTTGCAAAGCACCGACAACTGGGTCGGTACCCTGGAGGGCGGCATCGAAACCGCGATTACCAAGACCATCAGCCTGCGCCTGAGCGGCCGTTACCAATACAACAACGAGCCGGCGGATGACCGGCGGCGCGGCGACTTCACCGCCCTCGGCGCGCTGGTGTATAAATTCGGCGAAAACAAATAACGCTCGCGGTGGCTGACCGTCGAGATTTTACTTGTCGGGCCAACGGTGAGGGCCAAACTGTTCGCCTATGCATAATGATTCCTTTCAAATTTTCTCCGATAAAAACGTCACCCCGCAAGAAATCACCGAGTTGCTGATTGCCGTCGGCTGGGAACCGCCGCTGGCGGAGCGCGACGAGGTGGCAACCATTTTGGCAGAACGCGCCGCGGCGTTGGCGCGGGCGCATTTCATCGCCCACGCGCGCGATGAACAAGGCGGCTTAGTTGGCTTCGTCAGCGTCACGCGGGGCTTCGCGGAATTTGTGGAACTGCTGCTGGTGCGGCCGCAAATGCAGCGGCGCGGCGTGGGCAAGGCACTGTTAGCAGCGGTCGGACAACATTTTCACGGTCATCCGTTTTACGTCACGCCGTTCAAAGACCAGCAGGATTATTTCCTCAAGCAAGGCTGCAAAATCGCCCGCCGCCCGATGATCGTCATGTTCCATCCCAACGGCATGAAATCCTTCACCCCGACGCCTGAGATGCAAAAAATCCTGGCTGAAATAGAACGCTGACGGTCAGCCGCGGGCAGTCATGCGCAAACAGCCTTGCATCCGCCTTAAAAAGGGATAATATCACCACTATAAGAGGTGGATATGACAGCCGTGATTTTTAACAGTGAATTGGTGGCAACGCTGATGCTGAGCCTGTACCAGCGCCACGAAGTCTATGCGTCGGGATTGGCCCGGGAACACGATTTGACACTGTCAGCGGTGCAAAAGCAACTGACTCGGTTTGAGCGAGCCGGGCTGTTGACGGCGCGGGCGGTCGGCAAAACCCGCGTGTACACTTTTAATTCCCAAAATCCTTACGTTAAGCCGCTGACGGCGATGTTAAAAATCACCGGTGAAAATATGTCGTCGGCGGCGCGTAAAAAAATATTCCCGCACCGTCAGCGTCTAGCTTCGAAAAACCACGCGCCGCGCAAGGATCCACCGCTGATAGAGGTGGATGAAAAAATCTGGCTGTATTGAAATCCGCGGATTGCGCGGAGTGGCACCACCAAGACACCAAGGATTTTTGCGAATAATTTTAACCGCCGAGACGCGGAGGCGCGGAGATTTTTTTATCAAACCTCCGCGCCTCGGTGTTGAATGTGCTTTTCGTCAAAACTGGCGCGACCAGTCCGTTACTTGCGAAAACAGCGGCAGCCGATCAGCGTGCCGAGACCGATCACGATCAGCGCCCAAGTGCCCGGCTCCGGGATGGCTAACGCTGTGACCGCCGCTATGCCGATGTTGCCAAAGCTGTGGTCTGAGACCCCATCGTACTCCGTCTGATCCGTGAACGTCAGCAGGTCACCAATCTCGCCGAAGACGGTCAGTGTCAGAATTCCATTAGTATTGCCGCTTCCCGCCCCATCTCCGTTGCTGGTCGTGGGCAAAACTTGACCCTCCAAGGAATAACTGAAGATTTCAGAGCCATCTTTGCTCAGGATTACTGAGAAATTCGACTTTGCATTATAGTTCATGAGATAAAAACTGATGGTCTCCTCGGGCGCGAACAAAGTGGTGGTCAACGTGAAGGAGTAACCATCAGCGCAGTTATTGATATATAGGCCCTCATGGGTTTCCGTAACATTATTTTGCCCGTCGGTACCGATTTTGGAAACGGCATTGCTATAACTAATGCTGCCTGGGTAGAAAGCAATCGAGCCACAAAACATGCCGTCGCTCAGTGTCAAATTGGAAAAAGCGCCGACATTGTTGGCGTCAGTCGTTGCTTCTCCTGAAATTACCTGATAAGTCTGACCTTTACCAATGACTCCGTAAAACGCAAAGGCATCATAGTCATTAAGGTTGATGATGTTATTGGGCACGGCACCAAGGGAACCTTCGATCAAAACGGCGTGAGTCAATGAAGTGATTGACAGCGCTCCCGCAAGAACCAGTAGTTTCAATGTTTTCATGGCATTTCTCCGCAGTTTCATGGTTTTATTGGTAATCATAACACTTCCTTCATTTGGATTATCACAGACTGGTTACCGGCGTTCGACACGCCGGCAACACTGGTAGAAAAAACAGGGAAAACAGGGCTTACGCCAACACCAGCGTTTTTAAACGCTGGAACGCCGAACGCCGAACGCCGAACGCCGAACGCCGAACGCCGAACGCCGAACGCCGAACGCCGAACGCCGAACGCCGAACGCCGAACGCCG
>JAISDC010000100.1 GCA_031265105.1 Verrucomicrobiales bacterium | reverse complement strand
ACCTGCGCGTAGTAGGAATTGCCACCCCAGCCGCCAACCAACGTATCAGGATGCAGTTTGACAATGATATCCGCGCCGGGATTCTCGGTAACCGCGTCCCGCAGCATTTTTTTGAATGTTTCATGATTTGCGCCGCTGCGCACCACGGAAAAATCCTGGTATGCCTGCTCGACTACCAGCACCTTGGGGCGTCCGGCGCTGCCGATGACTGGCGTGTAAACGGGCTGATGATTGTATTTGGTGAGTTTTTCGCCAACCAGCCGCTGCATTAGCCGTCGGGCGCGTGCCTGTTGTTCCCCGCTGACAGTCAATTCGGAGGAATTTAACATACGCTCCAGTCTGGATGGGCGCAGGGCGTCGAAATGAAACGTCAGGTCGTCAATACTGTAGCACACGGAGACTTGGTAGCGGGGGTCAATTTGGTTTTCCTTGGCGTTGGCGGCAGTAGTGACGATGTTTTTCAAAAAGCCGTCCTCAAGAAAAAAGAACGGCTTGTTCCTGATGGCGAACAAAATGGGGAACAATTTCCATTGCAGCCAGCGTCCGGAAAACGAGTAAATGATATCGCTTTGGCTGACCGCGTAAGTGCCATGGTCGTTGACTGAGACCAGTTTTTGGGCGTTCAGCAGTGTATACAAAAATGGATGCTGCTCCCTCAGTGCCCAGTTGGGGATGTTGCCGCCAACCACTGGATGGGGAAACCGCCGGCGCAGTTCTTCCAATGTCAGCGCTTGTTGCGCGTGCTTCACTTCCTGACAATCCTGGATGAGCGACAGGATGGTCTCATTCAGCGCGTCAACATGCTGCTCCAGTTTGTCAATCTTGGCAGCCAGATCCTTGGGGGAAAAGTAGTCGATGTTCACCCCGCACAGGCTGAATCGGTACCGGTTCCCGGATTTTTTTGTGTGACACAGGAAGCGGAGTAATTTGTTTGTCATTTTTAATGGATGAATATTACAATAACTGCAACGCATGGCAAAAACATTTCAAGGTGGTAACGGCACATGAACACGGCGGCGGTTAAATGTTCCGTATTGGTCAATAACCACAACTATGCGCGGTATTTGCCCGAGTGCTTGGACAGCATACTCAACCAAAGCGAGCCGGCGCATGAAATCATCGTGGTGGACGATGGTTCGACGGACGATTCGCTGGCGGTGTTGCAACGCTACGCTGACAGTGGCCGCGTGAGAATTATCGCGCAAAAGAACGCCGGACAATTCGCGGCCATTGCGACGGGCATCGAGGCCGCTGACGGTGACGTGCTGTGTTTTTTGGACGCGGACGACAGTTACAAGCCGAATTATTTGCGTGAGCTTGGTGAAATTTACCGACGCCAGCCCAAGACAGACATGGTCTTTTGCCGCTTCGAACCGGTGGGACGAGCACTGAACAACTGGCCGTGGCTTTCTCCGGAAAAAGATTATGACTACGGGCGCACGGCTTTGTGGACGTATTTTTATTTCAAAAAAGAGCACGAGTGCTTCATTGGCAGCATCACCTCGTGCGTATCGTTGCGCCGTCGTATGGCCCGCCTATTGCGGTTAGGGGAAATCACTGCCCTGCGGGACTGCCGACTGTCAGCGGATTACAGCTTGTTGCTGGGTGTTTCCCTGCTGGGCGGGCGGAAGTTTTATCTGGCGCGGGAACTGGTGAATTATCGTTTGCACGAGACCAATCAGTGGAACGGCCCGCAAAAACAATCTGTGGACAAACTTTATCGGGACCGGATTCAGCGCTACACGGCGTTCAATTTTTATGCGACGCAGGCGCTGATTGACGGCGCGGCGCGCATTTATCTGGACGACGAACTGGCCACGGTGCCTGACCCGCTGCTGCTCCATGTGGAGCGATACCAAGGCCTGAAAAAGTATTTGCATAGCAAAGCGGTGAACCAGAATGCGCCGGCGGTGAAAGCGCCGCCATCACCGTCCGCGTCACCGGAACCGCCGCGTAAAGCGGGCTTTTTCCGGCGCTTGGAACGAAGTATCCGGAAAAGGCGCAAAAAATGGTTTCAATCTGGGAGCGGGCAATGAGTGCGGCAACGGTCAAATTTTCGGTGTTGGTCAACAACCACAACTACGCGCGGTATCTGTCGGAGTGCCTGGACAGCGCATTGGCGCAGACCTTGCCAGCGCATGAAATCATCGTGGTGGACGATGGTTCAACGGACGACTCGCTGGCGGTATTGCGGCGCTACGCCAACCGACAGCGAGTAAAAATAATTGCCCAGCAAAACGCCGGACAGTTCGCGGCCATTGCGGCAGGCATTGAGGCCGCTGATGGTGACGTGCTGTGTTTTTTGGACGCGGACGACAGTTACAAGCCGAATTATTTGCGTGAGCTTGGTGAAATTTATTGCCGCCAATCCTGGGTGGATTTGGTCTTCTGCCGCTTTGAGCCAGTCGGCGGTGACGAACCGAACCAAATCAAGTTCAACCCGGACGGAGATTATGATTACGGTTACACGACGGTGCAAACTTATCTGCATTTCCGGGTGCATCGCAACGCGTGGATTGGTAACGTGACCTCGTGTGTTTCGATGAGAAAAAAGACGGCGGATGTTCTTCAGTTGAGAGAAGTGGCTGCCTCCCAGAGCGGAAATATTTCCGCCGATTATGCCTTATTGGCGGGTGGTGCGCTGGTCGGGGCGCGCAAATACTATCTGGCACGTACCCTGGTCAATTACCGATTGCATGGGCAGAATCGCTGGGCAGCCACCAAGGGCACGCCGGAAACCCAGTATGAGCAGCACCTGTTAAAACTGAAAATTTTCAATTTTTATCGGAAACGGCTGTTCATGGAGGATGATATCGCCCGCTATCTGGACCTTGAAATCCAAACCATTCCCGCGCCGCTGCCGGCGCATCTGGAATTTTGCCATGTGCTGGAAAAAGATTTTGGGAATTTGTTGAAACAGGAAGGTAAATAAATAGAGGTCCCGCCTGGTTCAGCGATGAAAGAAGCGTTAGCATCAAGAAAAGGGTGCATGCTTGAGGTTTAACATGATCAAAGATAGCTTGGTAACAACGTATGGCTTCCATTAAAATTTCAACGGAAAAACTGTTTACCTTTCGACGGTTGGATCTGGTGGTAAAATACTTATATGCTAGTGGAGTATTGCGAGGTTGTGTTTCCCCTGCCATTAGCAGTTTATATGCGCGGCATATCCTGATGCGAACAACCGGCATTGAGCCTGTATCCAAGTATGGCAATACCGTGAAACAGGGTGTTCAGGATTACTATGACGCCATTCCAAAGTTATTGGCTTCCTTGACAAAGAATGGATTTGACGAAAAAAACCCCGTACCGATTGCGGCTCAAAACGGGTTGCCGCTGAATGGCGCTCATCGGATTGCTTGTGCCAGAGCATTGAGGCAGGATATTTATGTGGAATATCAACAGGATCTTGCCGGTTATTCATGGGATTTTAACTGGTTTTTGGAAAAGGGTTTTTCAACGGAAGATCAGATGAGGATATTAAAAGGCTTTGTTGAACTTAATCCCGAGAATAGCGCTTTGACAGTTGTTTGGCATTCCATGTTCAAAAACATCGGTCACATCCGATCCATATTGACCGAACATCTTGATATTGTGGGAGAAATCGAACTGGATTTGGAGGATAACTTTATCGCTTTTAAAAATATTCTGTGGGATATTTATGAACCAATTAATGCTAGGGACATTCAAGCGGTATTTGATACCATTGTGGCAAAAGCGGAATTGCTGCAGGCTGGACCACTCAGATTTAAGGTCATACTTCTGACCAATCAGGAAAAATCGCCAACAACGGATATTCACGAAACCCTGACCGGCTTGAAACAAATAATTCGCGAATGCTTTGATGTTGAAATACCCAAGGAAATATTTGCCACGCTTCACGCTTCGTCCAATGCCGGTGAAGCTAAATATATAGCGGATGTTTTGTTGTCACCGAACAATATCAAGCATGTGAAAATGCGCTTGGATTATCGGTATGAAGAAAAATTCATGTCTTATTGTAGGAATGCACGGAAATTTTGCCTGGAAATGGGTATCGACACCAAGGACATCTGTTTTATCGGCAGCTCGGTTTTGACTGTTTTCGGAATCAAGAGAATTAGTGATATGGATTTTACCACAAAATATTTTCTCAGGGAGCGTCTTGGAAATGTCACCCGTAATTTGCTGGAAGGAGTTGATCTTGCAAATAAAGGTGCCGATATTTTGATGCCTGACGGTGAGACCATTAACGATGAAGTGCTGGTTGATGATTGCGAATATCATTTCATCTTCAATGGATTGAAATTTATAAATCTGGCAGTGGTGAAAAAGAAAAAGATTCTATCATCCCGTGTTCGAGACAAGGATTTGGCTCATTTGCGCCAGATAGAACTTTATGAAAATTATATTGGCCAGATCGAACAAAAAAGAATCTTTAAGGAACGCGTTCTATCGGAACAGCAGCGTAGGTGGGGGAAGCAATTGTCGTTGGAAAAGCTTGATAACCAACTGGATGAAACTTCAGCGCTATTGAAGCGTTTCATAAAAAAATCTGATGATGATTTGAAAAAGCTTGATGGCCAACTAAATGAGACTTCAGTGCTATTGAAGTGTTTCATGAAAAGATCCGATGATGATTTGAAATTGATCCGACTTGCCATGAATCGGGACAAGTTCAAGCGTTGGTATATCAAATACAGAATTCTGTCAAAAATTTCCTTTGGTAAAAAAGCCAAGGGATATCTGGAAAAAAAACGCCGGTATCGCGAGTTGCTTAAAGCCATCCAAAAATTTGCAACCGAGTAAAATCATGCCAGAGACCATCAACATTGTATTAGATGATTTTAGGCATTGGCGATGTCCCGCGGCAAATCGGCGGCGGGAAAATTGAACAGCGACACCTGGCAGTCGTCCAGCAACTCGGCAAACGCGCGCTTGGTCAGCCCGGCGGTCTCGGCAGCCTGGCCGAGCGACAGCCGCCCCTCTTCATACAAGCGGCTGGCCACCAGCAGCGCCAAGTGGCGGTCATCCACTTCCAGCGTGTCCGGCACGGTCAGCGTCAGCGTTCTCATTAGCACAACCTTAAAACATTTTTTTCAGTGTTCAAGACTCAAGATGACGCCCAGGCTGGCACGACGCCATCAATGAGGCGGTAATGGCGGCGGCTCGGACTGCCCCTTGAATTGCGCCTGATACAGCGAGGTGTACACGCCGTTTTTCGCCAGCAATTCATCGTGTTTACCTTGTTCCACGATTTGGCCCTCGTTGAGGACAATGATTTTATCAGCGTTTTGCACGGTGCTCAAGCGGTGGGCGATGACGAAGACGGTGCGGCCTTGCATCAGGTCGTTGATGGCGGCTTGGACGACGGCTTCGGATTTGTTGTCGAGCGCGCTGGTGGCTTCGTCGAGAATCAGGATGGGCGCGTCTTTCAAGAAAGCGCGAGCGATGGCGACGCGTTGTTTTTGTCCGCCGGAAAGTTGCACGCCGCGTTCGCCGATTTCGGCGTTAACGCCATTTTTCAACCGCGCGATGAAGCTGGACAAATGCGCGTGTTGCAAGGCGCGGCGCAACGCCGCATCGTCAGCGGCCGGGTTGCCGAGCATGATGTTCTCGCGGATGGTGCCGCTAAACAGGAAGTTGTCTTGAAACACCACGCCGATATGCCGGCGCAGCGAGTGCAATGTGTAGTCGCGGATGTTCACGCCGTCAATGAGGATGGCGCCGGAGTTGAGGTTGTAAAAACGCGGCAGCAAATTCACCACCGTGGTCTTGCCACCGCCGGAGTTGCCGACCAGCGCAATCATCTCGCCAACCTTGGCGCTGAGGTTGACATTTTTCAACACCGGCACGCCGGGGTTATATTCAAAACAAACGTCGCGAAACTCGATGTCGCGCCGCACGACGGTCAGTTCGCGCGCATGGTCAGCGTCGGCGACGGCGGGCCGGAGTTCGAGAATTTCATACAATCGCTCAATGGCGATGAAGGACATTTGCAGCGAGACAAAATTATTGCCGATACCCTTGATAGGAGTGTACAGCAGGATGAGCGCGCCGACAAAGCCGGCGAACTCGCCGGGAGAAATGTGACCGTTGACAATCATGCGGCCGCCGACGCCGATGACGAGGGCGATGCCGATGGAAGCGATGAAATGCATGACCGGCGAGAGCCAGTTGGTGTTGCGCACCATTTTAATGGCGAATTTGAACACGCCGCCGATGATGTCGTCAAACTTGCGTTTTTGATAATCCTGCAGATTGTAGGCCGCGATGGTTTTGTTACCGGCAAAAGTTTCGTTGTAGGTGGTGATGACGGCGGTCATGGACGCCACGGCTTTGCCCATGATGTATTTCATGCGTTTGCGCACCATCGCCAGCGGGATGAACACCAGCAGCAGCACGATGATGGCAATGATGGCCAGTTGCCACGAGGCGCACAGCAACATGGCGATGTAGCCGACGGAGGAGGACAGGCGGGTGAGAAACATTTTGAGATTGTCAATCAACCCGGCGGCGGCGGATTCGGCGTCATTGTTATAGCGGAACAACACATTGCCGGAGGTGCTGGTGTCAAAATAAGCGGGGTTCATGTCCAATAATTTGCGATAGAGCCGCTTTTTGATGTCCATGGTAACCCGGCTGCCGACCCAGGTATTGACGCAATTGGCGACATAAGTCAGCGTGCCGACCACAAAGGTAAAGCCCAAAATCATAAACGGCGCGATTTTGGCAAAGTCCCGGTTGTTTTCGATATTCAGGACATTGAACAGGGATTTTAACACCGGCAGCTTGTCAATAAAACCCTTGGTGGTGCCCGGCGCGATTTTATCAATGAAGATTCCCAAAAACGCCGGATAGGCCGCGTCCGACGCGCCGACAATCATGGTTAAGCCGACGCCCAGCAAGGCCACCCACCAATACGGTTTGAAAAACGGCCACATCCGCGCGTAATTTTTCACGAACAGATTTTTAAGAGCCAGGAGCTTGAGCTGATTCAGCATGTATGAGGAACAATTCTGTTTTCTTTTGCCGCCTGAAGCAAGCGGGTTTTGCGACAATCTTCCCGGCGCGCGTGACCGGGATTAAGGTTTCCTGTCATGGTCAGCGGCGGTCGGTTGAAATGACAATAACGCGAGATTGGTATTGGTGGGTAATTCAGTGTCAATCACCGAGCAGCGCGAAAAATTGTTCCGGGTGACTGAAGTCGTCGAAATACGCGGTCGGCTGGCACGCGAGCAGTTCTTCCTTGCTATAGCCGCCCGTGGCGACCGCGATGGTGTTCGCGCCGATGATTTTGCCGCAAGCGATGTCGTGCGGGGTGTCGCCGATGACGAAGACGTGTTCCGGCTTGAAATCGTAACCGGTCACCGTCAGCGCCCGTTGCAGTGCCACGGGACCAAGTTCATTACGAAGATGCGAGTCGTCCGCGAACGCGCCGAACTCGAAATAATGCCATGCCGCGTAGTGTGACAATTTTAATTTCGCCCCGCGGGCCAAGTTACCGGTGAGCAACGCGTTGACGCAATCGTCACGGTCAGCGGCTTGCGCCAGGATTTGCGCCACACCGGGCAGCACCGCGCCTTTGTTAAGCGGCAATTGTTCCTGCAAAATGGCAAGGTACGCCTCCAAAAACTCGTGCAAATTTTCCGGTGTCGGCGGCAAGGCGAGTTGCGCCAGCAGTTCCCGCGCAATCAACACATCCGTCCGCCCGCGAAAATCAACCTTCGCCAAATCCGCCTTCCGCCCGAAGGCGCGTAATGACGCATTGTCCATCGCCACTTCGCCGGCTTGTCCGGTCGTGATAATCGTGCCGTCAATGTCCCAGAGGAGTAATTTTTTTTGCATACAAAATTTAAACCACAGATTAACACCGATAGACACAGATTGGTTTTAGTGGTTGAAAAATATTCTTACATTGTCAGCGGAGGATTGCGGGCCGGCCGTTCACTTCAGATGGATTACAATCCGCCTCGTAATCCACGCCGCTGACGTTGAAGCCGAATAATTTCAGAAACTCTCGCTGGTAGCCGTCGAAGTCCGTCAGCTCGCGCAGATTTTCCGTCGTCACGCGCGGCCAAATCTCACTGACAGCGGCTTGCACTTCCGGTCGCATCTCCCAATCGTCAAGACGAATGCGACCGTCAGCGTCGAGCGTCGGACGGTGACCGTCAGCGAGGTGCGTGGTGTAGAGCCGTTGCATTTGCTCGATGCAGCCCTCGTGCAGGCCGCGCTCCTTCATTATCTTGTACAAAATGGAAATGTACAACGGCACCACCGGAATCGCCGAGCTGGCCTGCGTGACCAGCGCTTTGTTAACCGAAACACGCGCGTAGCCGCCGCTGACACTGAGCCGCGCGTTGAGTTGCGCGGCGGCGCGCTCCAAGTCCTTCTTCGCCGCGCCGATGGTGCCGTTGGTGTACACCGCGTGCGTCAGCGCCGGGCCAATGTAGGAATACGCCAGCGTCGTCGCGCCGGGCGCCAGCGCGTCAGCGTCAGCGAGCGCGTCGAGCCACCACGTCCAGTCCTCGCCGCCCATGACCTTCACCGTGTCGGCGATTTCCTGCTCGCTCGCGGGCGCGATGCTCACGTCCTGCACGCGCGCCTTGTCGGTGTCCAGCGTGCGCGAGGTGAACGCGCCGCCGATGGGCTTCAGGCACGACTTCGCCACCTCGCCCGTGCGCGGGTTGGCGCGGCGCGGCGACGCGAGACTGTAAATCACTTGGTCAACCTGGCCCCAATCGCGCTTGATTTGTTCAACCACAGCGGCCTTCAGCGTGTCGGAAAACGCGTCGCCGTTGAAACTTTTCGCGTAAAGACCGTCAGCGGTGGCGGCCTGCTCGAAGGCAACGGAGTTGTACCAGCCGGCGGTGCCGAGTTTGTCACCGTCAGCGGGCTTTTCAAAAAACACGCCGATGGTTTGCGCGCCGCAGCCGAACGCCGCCGTGACGCGCGACGCCAGCCCGTAGCCGGTGGACGCGCCGATGACCAGCACGCGCCGCGGCCCCGCTGACAATGGCCGCGCCTTGACATAATCAATTTGTTCCCGCACCTGCGCCGCGCAGCCTTGCGGGTGGGCCGTCACACAAATAAATCCGCGGATTTTCGGACGAATAATCATGCGCTCATGATGGCGTCACCGTCAGCGTTTGTCCACCCCGAAGGCCGCTGACAGAGCGCTTTGGAACCGATTCGCGTAACCGCAGCCCGCCCGCCGGCACCCGATTATTCCTTTGCCCATGCGGCAAGATTTCCCAAAAATTTCTGCTTGCCAAAAATTCTGCGTTGCCTACATTCACTTTCAGTTCTTTGCGAGATTAACCCGCGCCGATTGCGTGGGCGTTGACGGGCAGCCCAGGGAAGGCCGTGCAAATCGGTCACAGTTGCGCTGCGGTATCGGGTTCTTCGCAACCCCAAGTCCGAAACTTGCCTGCCCGTCCTCACAGCGTTGGCGCTGACAGTGACTTACTCACTATCAGTGGCCGACGAAAAAACTTCATCGCAGAAATGAAGCGTGAGAGTGGAATTCTCGTTCTCCCCGTTTGGCGACCGTCGTTTCCGCTCTTACTAACAAGGAAGAGTGGAATTATGCTAAAACATCAACTGACGATGGCGCTATCCGCCGTCTTATTGGCCTCGCCCGTCATCGGGCAGGAAACTACATCGCAACCCGTCACTGGCAGCGGCACCGCCGCCGCGACGACTTCCGGCACGACCGCAATCGCGTCGTCCGGCACAGTCAAGGAATACCCCGAAGTCCTCGTCCAGGCCACGCGCCTTGAAGGCGCGCCGTTTCAGGGCGGCGTCACCTCCAGCGTCATCACCAGCGATGACATTCAGCGCCGGCAATTCCGCACATTGCAGGATGTGCTGTCCACCACGCCCGGCATTTCTCTCGCCGCCAGCGGCCCCGGCCAGAATGTCGGCGTGTTCACCCGCGGCCTCGATACCAACATGACGCAGTTCCAAATTGACGGACGCCGGATGCCGACGGATTTCAGCGGCGCGTTCGCCATCCAGAACATCACGCTCGACAATGTACAGCAAATTGAATTCCTGCGCGGGCCGCTCAGTTCCGTGCAAGGGGCGAACGCTGCCGGTGGCGTGGTCAACATCATCACCCAGAGCGGCAAGGGGCTGGAGAAACCGGAGTACGTCGCCGGTTTTGAAGCCGGTTCGTACAACACCTTCCGCGAGACCGTCAGCGCGCGCGGGCAGGCCGGCAATTTCGATTACAGCGCCCAGTTCTCCGACCTCGACACCAGCAACCAGCGCCGCAATAACGACCAACAGCTCGCCAACTTCATCACGCGCAACGGCTACCAGATCACCGATGATTTGTATGTGGACTTGTTCGCGTTTTACAATTATTCCGAGGTCGGCCTGCCCGGCCCCGATTACACGCCGAGCCTGACCGAGGGCTTGCTGCGCGAAAACTGGCTCATCTCCCCCGGCGTAACGTGGCAGACAACCGATTGGTGGAAACAGACCTTATTTTACGCGCACAGCGAGTTGCGGCAGGTGGCTTACGGCTACTCCGCGCTCAGCTACACGCCGAACAGCCGCATCCAAGTGGACACCGAGCAGGTGGATTATCAAAGCACTTTCCAAGTCGCCGAGAAATGGAAAATCGCCGCCGGTCTCTCGCTGACCGCTGACAGTTATTACCGCAAACCCAGCAGCGGTTTCACCGCCGGCACCAAGGACGTCAAAAACTCGCAAACCGTCGTGTCGCCGTTCGTGCAAACCGAGTGGGAGCCGCTCGACGGCTGGACGCTCAACGGCAGCGTGCGCCTCGACCACGACAGCGATTTTGGCAACCCGATAACGTGGCGCATCGGCAGCAGCTACCGCGTGCCGAAGCTTGAAACATTGTTGCACGCCAGCTACGGCACCAGCTACACGCCGCCCTCGCCGCAACTCATCGCCGGCGCGTTCTACGGCAATCCGCGCCTGGAGCCGGCCTACAGCAGCGGTTTTGATGTCGGCGTCGAGCAACCGTTCCTCGACAAGAAGCTGACGGTGGGCGCCACGTATTTTCACAACGACATCACCGACTACTTCCTGTCCGACCCCATGACATGGCAGACCGAGAACATCGGCAAAGTCAGCACGCAAGGCGTGGAACTGACGCTGACGGCGAGGCCCATTGACGAGTTGACGCTGACCGCGGCCTACACGTATCTCGACGCCAACAACCGCACTGACGATGTGCGCTTGTTGCGCCGTCCGCGCAACCAGTTTTCCTTTACCGTGACCGGGCAGCCGCACAAGGATGTCACCGTCAGCGTCGGCGGCCTGTGGGTGGTGGACCGGCAGGATTACAACCAGAACTACGCGCAAGTGCGGGTTGAAGATTATTTCGTCGCCCGCGTCGCCGCCTCATGGCAGGTGAACCAGCACGTGCAAATTTTCGCCCGCTTGGAAAATGCGTTCAACGAGCAATACGCCGATGTTTACGGCTACCCCGCGCTCGACCAGGCCGTGTACGGCGGCTTCAAGATTTCGTTCTAAGGAGAACGTTCGTACCATGGAAAGCCGCTGACGGTGGGAACATCGTCAGCGGTTTTTTATCGCATTTCATTACAACCTCGGCAGATGAGTTCGTCATCCCTTCGGCTTCGCTCAGGGCAGGCTCTGAGCGAAGCCCTGTAAGGGCGCAGTCGAAGGATCGGCTAACAGTTTGGCAATAGCTATAGTATTTCGCTTTGACATAGCGACAGCAATTCCCCTCTCGAAGAGGGGTTGCGGCGTTAGCCGACGGGGTGTTTCAGCGTTAGCGGGGAATCGGCGCAAAACGCTGAAACACCCCGTCGCTCCGCGCCACCCCTCTACGAGAGGGGAATCGCTGACGCTGAGGCAATCCCCATTGCCCCCTGCTCCTGCGCGAGCAAATTCCCCTCTCGAAGAGGGGAATTTGGTTTAAAGGTGAACTGCTATAATTCGCTGACCTTGACCAAACCGCTCCTTCGACTACGCGCCTACGGTGCTTCGCTCAGAGCCTGCCCTGAGCGAAGCCGAAGGGATGACGGGGAGTCTGCCAAGGTTATGTGGAACTAACTACTATATCGCCCACTCCGCGCACGCGGCGACCAGCCGGTCCAGTTCCGCCTCGGTGTTGTAGAAGTGCGGCGACACGCGCAACAGCTTTTGCCCCGCGCGGTTTTGGCGGACGCTGACGCTGATGTTCCGCGCCGCCAGCAAGGCCGCCAACTCCCCGCCGCGCTCCGGCAACAGGAAGCTGCTGATGCCGGACAACTCACCGTCAGCGAGGTCACTCGCGCCGAAAACTTTGAACCCGCTTGCCGTCATGCGCGGCAGCAGATACTTTTTCAACGCCACCAACCGCGCCGCGATATTCTCCACGCCCACCGTCAGCAGCATTTCCATCGACGCCGCCATGCCCGCGATGCCCGGCAGGTTCAGCGTCCCGCACTCATAGCGGCGCGCGCCCGGGTAAAACGCAATCTTATGCTGCGCGATAAACTCCGGCGACACCACGTTCCACGAACCCAGCAACGACGGTCGCAACCGGTCGTGATGTTTTTTCTTCACGTAAAAAATCCCCGCGCCGACCGGCCCTAACAGCCACTTGTGCGAGTCCGCGCTGAGAAAGTCCACGTGCCGCACCGTCAGCGGGAACGCACCCAGCGTCTGAATCCCGTCGAGGCAAAACAAAATCCCGCGCTCATGCAATTTTTTTCCGATACCATCCACCTCAATCCGCGTCCCGCTCGCGAAATTCGCCGTCGCCAGCGACACCAGCCGCGTCCGCTCCGTCAGCGCGTTCTCGACCGTCTCCCACGTGATGCGCCCCTGCTCACCGTCAGCGACCTCCAGCAACTCGCACCGCACCCCACGGTCAGCGAGCTTCAACCACGGATAAACATTCGCCGGATAATCATCCTGATAACAAACCACCTCGTCGCCCTCCCGCCAGTCCAGACCGTCAGCGACCAAATTCAACCCCAGCGCCGTCGGCCCCAGCAGCGCGATTTCATCACCGTCAGCGCCCAGCAATTTCGCCGCCACCTCGCGCGCATAATTGACGCGCCTGAAAAAATCCAACTCCTGTTGCGCCCGCGCCCCTTGCTCCGCAAACTCCCGCAGCGCGTCCGCCGCCGCCAGCGGCAGCGCCGAAACGCCCGCATGCGCGAGAAAAGTTTGATGCTCAGCGACCGGAAACCGCGCGCGCCGCAAGCCATCGTCAGCGAGTAATTCTGTGATTTTCATAAATAATTTCTACGCGCCTTTGATTCGCGCCACCGCCGTCAGCGGCAGCGCGGTGATGCGCTCCGCCAGCGGCACGATTCGCGTGCCGGGATAAACTACCCACAAATGCGCCAAATTTAGCCCCGTCAGCGCCGCGTGCATTGACTTCGTCGTGGTCGGACGCTCCTGCCATTTGAATTCGACGCCAACCCGCTGACCGTCAAGCTGGCAAAACAAATCCAGCTCCGCGCCGGAATGCAGCGCCCAAAAATACGCCTCCGGCGGCTCCAGCACCGTCAGCGTTTGCTCCAGCGCAAAACCTTCCCACGACGCGCCGACCTTGGGATTACGCCACAATTCCGCCTGGTCGCGGATGCCGAGCAGGGTGTGAAAAATCCCGCTGTCGCGCAAAAAGATTTTCGGGGCTTTCACCAGTCGTTTACCCATGTTTTCATACCACGGTTGCAACACGCGCACCATGTAAGTACCTTCCAAAATATCGAGATATTTGCGAACTGTCGCGGCGCCGGTGCCAAACGCGCGCGCCAATTCCGCCGCGTTGAAAAGCTGACCGTGATAATGCGCCAGCATCGTCCAAAACCGGCGCAATTCCGCCGCCGTTTTGCCGGGCAAGTGCGCGGCCAGGTCGCGTTGCAAATAAGTGCGGACAAAATTTTCGCGCCAGGCCGCGCTATCCGGCTCACTGTCAGCCAGCCATGAGCGCGGAAAACTGCCGCGCAGCCAGAGCGAATCAAGCGCGCCGCCGCCGGTCTCGGCGAGTTGCAGCGGATGCATTTCGACAAATTCGACGCGCCCGGCGAGTGATTCCGCCGCCGCGAACGCCAACCGCGGCGCGGCGCTGCCTAACAACAAAAATTTAGTCGTCGCGCCGTGACGGTCAGCCAGCACGCGCAGCAGCGGAAACAAATCGGGACGCTCCTGCACCTCATCCAAAATAACCAAGCCTTTTTGCGCGGACAAAAACAACTGCGGATTTTCGAGCGTCAACAAATCCTGCGGCGACTCCAAATCCAAATAAACCGTATCCTGGTGACGCTCAGCGGCGATGGCGCGCGCCAAGGTTGTTTTGCCGCACTGCCGCGGCCCCATGAGCGCGACAATAGGCGAGCGCCGCAAGCCGGTTTCGATTTTCGTCTGATACAGCAAACGGTCAATCATACTGGAAAAATTAAACCGGCGTGTCAATTTTTCAAGGATAATCACTGTCAGCGGCGGAAAATCATCTTTTGTTGGCGAAGGGTTTGGGAATAGTCATTTTAATCGTATGATAAAAACTCGCCGCTGACCGTGGCGCGCCGGGCAAGTTGATGACAAGGCATGGATACAGCGCCAACCATTATTTTAGATTAATCTTCAAGCCGACTTTCTTCGCCAGCCGCGCCTGATTTTCGTCGAAGGTGTACAAATGCGTCGCCTTCACTTGCAGCGCCGTCGCCACGTGCAGCACGTCCATCGTCCGGTGTCCGTCGCTGACGGTGTGTTGCTCGCTCAATTTTTCCGCCAGACGATGAACTTGCCGCCAATCCACTTCCGCCGTCACCAAGACGCCGCTCTGGATATTCAACGCCAATTTTTCCAGCAGCCGCTGACTTTCACCGGCGGGAAACCCCTTGGTTCGGTCGTGGTTAAAATTGAAGACTTGCAATCGTGCCGACTGTCGGACTTCAAATAACACCAACTCGGAAACTATCAACGGCTCGATTTGCAATCCGGCAATATCCAGTGCCAACTGAGTATTATCCTGCTTCCGATACAACGCGCACAAAAAAGACGTGTCGGTAAAAATTTTCACGATTCGTTGTCTTCCCAATCCTGCATTTCCTTGACCTGCGCCGCTGTGAATGGCGGGCGGTCACCCCATATTTCCTTAAGCTGGGCGCGGAAATCGGGCATCTGGAATTTTCTTTTCGCGGGTTTCCGCTTGGGCTGAATCACCGCGTAGTCCTTGCCACGGCGGGTGATTTCCACCGGCTCGCCACGGTCCAACCACGATTCAATCCGGCCGAAATTGTTTCTTAACTCGCTGACCGTCGCTGTTTTCATGCCGATAGCATATTGGCAAGGTTTTCCACCGTCAAACAATCTTCTCCCCGGCGGCGAGTTTCGCCTTGAGCGCGACGGCGCCGGTTTTTTCGGCGCGGAGTTTGGCGATGAGGGGGGGGAGGATGCCCAGCACGTAATCCACTTCCGCCTCGGTGTTGCGGGCGCTGAGGCTGAAACGCAGGGTGCCGACGGCGCGGTCCGGCGGGACGCCCATCGCTTTGAGGACGTGGGAGATTTCCACCGCGCCGGTCGTGCAGGCGCTGCCGGCGCTGGCGCTGACGTTGTGCTGGTCGAGCAGCAGCAGCAGCGCCTCGGCCTCGAGGCCGGCGAAGGCGAGGCTGCTGGTGTTCGGCGTGCGGCGCTGACGGTGACCGTTGACGAAAGTGTCCGGGATTTTTTCCAGCACGGTGTGTTCAAGTTTGTCGCGCAGACGGAGCACGGCGGCGGCCTCGGCGGCGAGGTGGCGCTTGGCCTCGACGGCGGCTTGGCCCAGCCCGACGAGGTGCGGGACGTTCTCGGTGCCGCCGCGCTTGCCCTTTTCCTGATGCCCGCCGATGAGGTACGGCACGAACTTCGCGCGGCGCCGGACGTACAGCGCGCCGACGCCTTTCGGCGCGTGAAACTTGTGCCCCGACAGCGACAGGAAATCCACTTGCAGCCCGGCGAGGTTGACGGGCAGCTTGCCGACGACTTGCACGGCGTCGGTGTGGAACAGCACGCCGCGCGCGCGGCACAGTTCGCCGATTTCCGCGACGGGAAACAGCACGCCGGTCTCGTTGTTCGCCCACATGACGCTGACGATGGCGGTGTCGGGGCGTAGCGCGGCCGCGACTTGTTGCACCGTCAGCGTGCCGTCGCCGGCGACGGGCAAGAATGTGACGCCGTAGCCGAGGCGCTCAAGATGCTCGGCGTGGTTTTTAATCGCGGAATGCTCGACGGCGCTGACGATGACGTGCCGGTGGCCGGTGGTGTGCAGGGCGCTGCTGATGGCGGCGTTGTCGGACTCGGTCGCGCAGCCGGTGAAGACAACCTCGCGCGGCTCGCAACCGAGCAAATCGGCGACCTGTTCGCGGGCGCGCTCGACCGCCGCGCGCGCGACGCGGCCGCTGCGGTAGGCGCTGGAGGCGTTGCCGTAATGCTCGGTCAAGTACGGCACCATCGCCTCGAACACCGACGGGCTGACGGCGGTGGTCGCGTTGTTGTCGAAGTAAATGGGTTGGTTCATGTTCCGCCTTCGCTGACAGTGAGGAGTGAGCATAGTCCGCGCGCGCAAAACCGCAAGGAGAAGAACGGAGCCTGGCAGATGACATGCACCACGAAGCCATCAAGACACGAAGGTTTATTTGAACAAAGCCTTCGCGCCTTGGCACCTTAGTGGTGCTGCGTTTTCTGATAGGCGGCCAGCACTCCCCGCACCACAATGTCAGCGTAC
>JAISDC010000089.1 GCA_031265105.1 Verrucomicrobiales bacterium | reverse complement strand
CGTTTTCGCGGTCTGCTCATCCGTTGGCACAAGCAACCGCAGTATTATTTGGCGGCCGTGCAGTTCGCTTGTGCGGTCATTGTCGCGCAACGCTCCGGGTTATTCGGATAGGCTCTAAGCATAAGCAGCCGTGCTGCTTCATTAGCGGCGGTTTTCATCATGGTGCCGATGGCGGATGAGCCGAAGGTCACTTTAATATTTTCATGTACAGTGCTGCCGTTGACGGTGATGACGCTGGCGGTGTTGCCGCTATTGGTAATGCAGGTGCTCCGGTAAGTGCTGCTGCTGTTGTTGGAATTTTTCAACACGCCAATCATGTTGTCGGTACTGCCAATTTGTTGTTCGTTGATGGTGCGAACCAAAAGAATTTTAATGGAACTGGATTCGCGTCCTGATGGCGCGGTGATGCGGTCAACAGATTGGTCGCTGGCGATCACGAGGTTAGCGGCCGAGCGGCTTGCTGCCAGTTGTGCATTTGATTTCTTTAAGGTTTCAATTTCACCGGTCAACGCGGAATTTTGCGTGTTAGCCGCTGATAATCTTGTTTGCGCGTCATGGAGTTCGTTCTTCAACGCAGTCAATTGTTTGCTGGCCTGCTTGGTATCTTGGTAAAGTTGATTCTGCAAGATGGAAATTTGCGCGGCCTGCGAAGTGTGTTGTTCTTCTGCAACGGCAAGTTTGGCAGCCAATCCGTCATATTGAGATTTGGGCACACAGCTACCGAGCCACAATGTCAGCGTAATGGTTAACGAAAGAGAATAGATTTTTTTCATATTATTACGTCCGTAATGGACGTAATTGTTTGCAAGGCAAGGAGGCTTCGTCAAGTTGTTTTTACGTCCGTTTCGGACGCACATAAGAATACGCGATATGTGTAACCATTACCCGTGCCCACAGGAAAACAAATTTTTGGCGTAAATCTTCGCCGATTGCGCATGGCGGGCGGCTGGACGCAGGAAGGCTTGGCTGAAAGAGCGGATTTGAGTTTACGGTATATTCAGTGGCTAGAGGCCGGAAAAAAATTCCCGCGCATTGAGGCGTTGCAAAAATTGCGCCGAGGGTTGGGATGCGAATGGAATGATTTGCTGGCAAAATTATAGCCAGCAGTTGGCGTCATCATCAGCAATAAAGGTGAATGTTTTATGCAATAAACCCGGCGCTGACGCGCAACCCCAGCCGGTAACGCCCGCGCTGACGATGGACGCTGACGGTGGCGTTGAAGATGGCGGACAGGTTTTTCGCCGTCAGCGTTTTGGCGATGGGGCCGCTGGCGGTGACCTGACCGTTTTTCAGCAGCAGCGCGTGGGTGAAGCACGGCATGATTTCCTCGACATGGTGGGTGACCAGCACCAGCGCGGGGCAGTTGCCGGTTTGGCCCAGGCGGGTGAGGAAGGCGAGGAATTTTTCGCGCGCCACGGGATCGAGGCCGGCGCAAGGTTCGTCGAGGATGAGGATTTTCAGGTCGGCCATCAGCGCCCGGCCGATGAGGATGCGCTGCCGCTCGCCTTGCGAGAGGTGGAGCCAGTGACGGTCGGCGAGGCGGGCGCACTCGATGGCGCGCAGGAGGCGCCGCGCGCGCTGACGGTCGGCGCGGCGGGGCGCGCGCCACAAGTTGATGACGGCGTCCTTGCCGCTGACGATGACTTCCAGCGCGGTCTCGGCGTCGTCAATGCGCTGGCGGACGGCGCTGCTGACCAGGCCGATGTGTTTGCGGAGTTGCGTCCAGTCGGCCTCGCCGTAAGTCTGGCCGCTGACGGTGATGACGCCGTCGCTGGGGGTGAGGTAGGCGGTCAGCGCCGAGAGCAGGGAGGTCTTGCCGCTGCCGTTGGCGCCTAGGATGACCCAGTGCTGGCCGGGCCGTACCGTCCAGTCGATGGCGTCGAGGATGACTTGGTCGCGCACCACGCTGAGTTGGCGCAGTTCAATGAGCGGCGGCTGGGCGCGGGACGGCATCACGAAATGGAAGGCGGAAATCGGCCGGCTGACAACTGAAATCATTCCGCCGCCGCGCGCGCGGCGGAATTAGCTTGTGCGCGGGACGGGGGGCATGGTTAGGTAGCAGCCGCTAGATTGACTGACTTATGACCGGGACCAGACCTCGCAAAATATTAATGGTGGCCGCGGAATGCGCGCCCTACGCCAAGGTTGGCGGCCTCGGCGATGTGGTGGCCGGCTTGGCCAAACAGCTCGCCGTCAGCGGCCATGACGCCCGCGTCCTGCTGCCGCTTTATCGCGGCATTGACCGTCAGCGCCACGGCCTGCGGTACCGGCAAAACGTCTGCGTGCACGGCGCGGGCGGGCGCGAACGCTGGGCCGGCGTGTGGGAGGGGCGGCTGGACGACACGCTGCCGGTGTGGTTGCTCGACTATGGCGAATATTTTGACCGCGCCGGCCTGTACGACGAAAACAACCGCGAGTACGCTGACAATGCCGCGCGCTTCGGCTTTCTTGCCAAGGCGGCGCTGCAAGTGTGCAAGGATCTGGCGTTCATTCCCGACGTCGTGCATGTCCACGACTGGCCGACCGCGCCCGCCGCGGCGCTGTTGAAGACCTGGGACCGCCGCTTCTCGCCACTGTCAGCGACCGCCTCCGTGCTGACCATCCACAACATCGGCTATCAGGGTGTGACATCCAGGGCCGGGTTCGATTACCTCGGCCTCGGCGACGACTGGTTCAACTCGCATGTTTGCGAGGACCACGGCCGGTTCAACATGCTCAAGCTGGGCGTCTTTTTCGCCGACGCCATCACCACCGTGTCGCCGACCCACGCCGGGGAAATCCTGTCCGCTGACGGTGGCCGCGGCCTCGCGCCGTATTTGCAGTGGAAGCGCGGCGACGTGTTTGGCATCCTCAACGGCGCCGATTATTCCCAATGGTCGCCGGCCACTGACCCGCTCATTCCCGCCAACTATGACGCGCGGCGGCTGGTCGGCAAACAGGATTGCCGGCGCGCCCTGCAACAGCGTCTTGGCCTGACCGTCAGCGACGCGCCAATCATCAGCCTGGTCAGCCGCTTCGCGGCGCAAAAGGGCTTGTATCTCGCGCGCGACTGCATGGAACAGGCGTTGCGAGAGTTGCCGTTCCAATGGGTGATCATCGGCAGCGGCGACCCGGCGCTGGAAAAATATTTCGGCGAACTGCCGGGGCGCTATCCCGGCAAGGCCGGCTCCTACATCGGCTATCACAACGAGCTGAGCCACTGGGCGCAGGCGGGCGGCGATTTTTTCCTGGTGCCGTCGTTGTACGAGCCGTGCGGACTAACGCAAATCTACGCGCTCAAATACGGCGCGCTGCCCATCGTCCGCGCCACCGGCGGTCTGCGCGATACGGTGGTCAACTACAACAATGCCGCCGACAGTGACGGCACCGGTTTCGTGTTTTGGGACGCCACACCGTCAGCGTTGCTCGGCACGTTGCGCTGGGTGGCCGACACTTGGTGGAACCGCCACGACCAGCTCGCCCGCCTACGTCAGAACGCGATGGCCAAGGATTTCTCGTGGGCGCAGCCGGCGCGGGAATATCTCAAGGTTTACGACCACGCCAGCCGCGCGCGGCGGGCGCTGCTGGAGCGGGAGAGTTGAAGGGAAAAACTTTTTTTAACCACGGATGGACACAGATGAACACTGATGGTTCGCGGTTCCGCGTAAATCAAAATCATCCGTGTGTATCAGTGTTCATCCGTGGTTAAAAAATCAGCGGTTGGTTAGCGCGCGCAGTAGCAGCGGCAGGGCGTCCAGTTTGGTGAGTTTGGGGCGCCGGGTCAGGGTGTCGTAATGTTGGCGGCGGATTTTTTGCAGAATCGTCGCGCCGCCGTGCCAGGTCAGGCTGATTTCCAGCGAGAACAGGCCGCGCAAGCTGGCGGCTAGCGGTTTGCCAGCGTTGAAGATTGTTTGGGTGCGGTCAACCTGGAATTTGAGCAGTTCGCGGTAAGCGGGCGTGGCTTGGTTGGCGAACAGTTGCGCCTCGCTGACCGTGAATTGCGCCTGCTCGTCCTGCGGCAGATAAATGCGGTCCTTGACCAAGTCCACTGCCACGTCCTGCCAGAAATTCGCCAGTTGCAGCGCCGTGCAGATGTGGTCGGACCACGCGAAGCGTTCCTCATCGCGATAGCCGTGCAACAGCAGCACCAGCCGCCCGACCGGATTGGCGCTGCGGACGCAGTAATCCAGCACTTCGCTGAAGCTGGCGTAGCGGCGCTTGACGATGTCCTGCTCGAACGCGGAGAGCAGGTCGTAGAACAACTGGCGCGGCAGGTCGAATTTTTCCATTGTCAGCAACAGCGGGCGGAACACCCAGGCGTAGGGAGTGTCAGCGTCAGCGGCGCCGTCGGTCCACGCGCGGAACTCGTCGCGGAAGGCGTGGAGTTGCGCGAGACGCGCCGCTTGCGACAAGGCGCCGGGCGGCCGCGGTTGGCGCGGGTCGGCGTAACCCTCGTCGGCGAGGTCGTCGGACACGCGCGCGAAGCAATACACCGCGTGCACATGCGGGCGGAGCTTGGCGCCGACCAGCAGTCCGACCGGAAAATTCTCGTAGTGCGCCCGCGCGTAAGCCGTGCAAGCAGCGTAAGCATCCGTATTCATAGTCAGCCACCATTCTAAATCTAAAATCTTAAAGCAAAAATCTTAAATACCCAGGAGCCATCCCATCACCCGGTGCACGCCGTAGCTGAACAGGCCGCACACCGGCAGCGTGAAAATCCACGCCCAGACCATTTGCTCGACCACGCCCCATTTGACCGAGTTGAAGCGCCTGGCGCTGCCCATGCCCATGATGGAGGAGGAAATGACGTGGGTGGTGGACACCGGAATGCCCCAGTGGGAGGCGATTTGAATGACCGTGGCGGAGGCGGTCTCGGCGGCGAAGCCGTGCACCGGTTGCATCTTGACCATTTTGTGGCCGAGTGTCTTGATGATGCGGTAGCCGCCGGCGGCGGTGCCGGCGGCCATGGTCAGCGCGCAGGTCACTTTCACCCACAGCGCGATGTCGAAGTCCGGGGTGCGCAGGAAGTCCAGCCAGCGCGGCAATGTGTCGAAGATATGCTCGTTAGTGGCGGTGCACCGGGTCAGCGCGATGATGCCCATGGTTTTTTGCGCGTCGTTCATGCCGTGGCTGAGCGACAGGTAGGAGGCGCTGAGCCACTGGCACTTGGAGAACAGCCGGTTGGCGCGGTGGGGCCGCAGGTTTTTCAACGCGGCCAGCATCAGCAGCATGATGATGAACCCAAGCGTGAAGCCCGCTGCCGGTGACAAAATCATCGGCAGGATAACCTTGGGCCACAAGCCCTCGGCGTGGCCGCTGACGTTGACCAAGTCCCATTTTAGCGCGTGCCAGTTGCCGTGCGAGGTGGCCAGCGCCGCGCCGCACAGGCCGCCAATCAGCGCGTGGCTGGAACTGGACGGCAGGCCGACGTACCAGGTGATGAGGTTCCAGCCAATCGCGCCGAGCAGCGCGGCGGCGATGGTGCTGAGGCTGACGTATTGCGCCTCCACGATGCCGCTGCCGATGGTCTTGGCCACGGCGACGCCCGCCAGCGCGCCGAGCAGGTTGAAGCAAGCCGCCAGCAGGATGGCCACTCGCGGCGACAGGGAGCGGGTGGACACCACGGTGGCGATGGAGTTGGCGGTGTCGTGAAAGCCGTTGATGTATTCGAACACCAGGGCGATCAGGATGACGAAGAGGACGAGGGACATAAAAATGCAAAATTAAAAATTAAAAATGCAAAGTTGCAGTGTAAAATTTAAAATGAATCGCTGACGGTGGGCGCGCTTAATTTTGCTTTGCAACTTTTCATTTTGCATTTGAATTTTTGCATTTGTTCAGGAGTACTTCAGCACGATATAATTAACAATATTCCCCGTCGTCCGGCAGCGGTCGATGATTTTTTCCAGCGTTTCATACAGGTGCCGGCGGATGACCACGGTCAGCGGGTCGTGCCGGCCGCTGTACAAGTCCTTGAACAATTCCAGCATTAGCTTGTCGCCCTCGCCCTCGATGGTTTGCAAATGCTCGTTCAGGTCGCGGATGCTTTCAATGTCAGCGTGCCGGCGGAGTTTTTTGACCATTTCGCGGAGCGTTTGGGTGGCGTCGGACAGCAGCAGCGCCTGTTTGCGAAAATCCTCGACCTGGATGTGTTCCGGCGACACCAGCAGCCGCTCGCAAAAACGCTCGACTGTCTTGGGGATTTTGTACAGCGCCAGCGTCAGCGACTCGATGTCCTCGCGCTCGATGGGCGTGCTGAAACTCGTGCATAACAGCGCGGAAATCTCGTCGCGGATGCGCTTTTGCTTGCGGCGGTGCTCGGAGAACTTGTCCAGCCGGCGCTCGGCGGGCGGCGCTTTGAGCAGGCTGACCAGTTCCAGCGTGCTGTTGTGACACTCCTCGGCCGCCGCGCCGAGCAGGTCGTGAAATTTATCGCTGTTGCTGAACCAACGCCGGAGGGAAAACATAGCGGCGTGATTGTTACATAACCGTCACACTGCGGACAAATCAAAAGTGCGCGGGCGCGACCCCATCCAGAATCGAACTGGAATCGACGGTTTAGGAAACCGCTGCTCTATCCGTTTGAGCTATGGGGTCGGGGAAGCGGCCGGTATTGCAACACAGGCGGGACGGTTTGACAAGCCGAAGCGTTTTCCCGTCCGCGCGTCAGTTTGATTTTTTAACGCCAGGACCCCAGGATTTTTTAAAATGTTTTTTTGCGTTCCTTGCGTTCTCATGCCAATTCCTCTCCTGGCAGGAGGAGAATCTGCCGGCGTCACCGGGTCAAAGTGAACTGTTATAATCTCAAAGTTCCGGAAAAATTTTCGCTTTGTTTTTTTCGCGTTAAGTTTATGTTCAAACTATGATTTTAACAGCAGTCCTAACCCAGGAAGCTGACGGTGGCTATGTGGCGTTAAATCCGGAAACAGGCACCACCACGCAGGGTGACACTGTTGGTGAGGCGTTGGCCAATTTGAAAGAAGCCACTGAGCTTTGGTTGGAGGAGTTTATCGCGGCGTGGAAGTAAAGCGCCCGGCATAGTTAAAAAAATCCTTCGCGTCTTGGCGTCTTCGCGGCCTGAGTTCCCGCAAATACAAAAAAATCCGCTGTAATTCGGTGTAAGGCTTGACAATTTGCCGGTCACAACGAGAATGCCGCTCGTCATGCGGTTTTTCCATGTCGCAACAAGCGCCCGTTGTACCGTGCTGACGCTGCTGCTGGCGCTCGCGCCGGTCGTGTCACTGTCAGCGTGGCCGGGCGAACCCGGCCCGGCTGGCTGGCGCAATTTGCTCAAGATTGATTTCACCCAATTGCCCGCCGGCTTGGCGACGGAATACAAGGACGACGGCGAGGTGGTGGCCCGGCTGTCACTGTCAGCGGACGTGAAGCGCAGCGGCGAGCATTGCCTGCAAATCGAGCGCCTGGGCAAGCAGGGCTTTTGCCGTCCCGTTCTCGCCGAGGTGCCAGTCATTCCCGGCGGGCGTTATTATTTCACCTGCTGGATCAAGTCGCCGGTCATCGGCAGCGTGCCGGCGGTGTTTTTTGAACGGTTCAACGCGGCGGGAAAATTCGCCGGTCGAGACTTGGCGGACATGGTGACGCAGCCGCCGGACATGATTTTGCGCTACGGCGGCTGGGTGTCGTGGCTGCCGTACATGACCGCTGACCCCGCCGGTTTCAATCGGCTGGAGTGGGCATTCACCGTGCCGGATGGCGTGACCGCGCTGAAGCTGGGCGTGGATTTCGGCGGGGTGCTGGGGTACGCCTGGTTTGACGATTTCGGCTTGTATTCACTGGACGAGGCAGCCGCGTCCGCGCCGTGAGGAAATCCATTTATGAACATCCGCAAACATAGTCTGTGTCTGGCGCTAACCGTGAGTTGTCTGTTAACTCCGCTGACCGTGCGCGCCGCGTGGCAATTGTCCGGCGACGCCGCCGCTTCGTCGCTGGCCAAGGACACGGTCAGCCTGGCACTGCCGGGGGACGGCGAGGTGGCCGCGACCAATGAGCTGCCGGTGCGCGCCGGCGCCCGCCTGGCGCTGAGTTTCAAGTATCGCGGCGAGGGACTGTCCGGCGCCACGCCGCTGACGGTGAGTGTCCGCTGGCTGGACGCCTTCGGCAAGGACGTGGACGAGGAGCGCCGCGCGCTGGGTTTCCCGCCGCTGGCCAGGACTTGGACCTTCACTAACAACAAGGACACCGTCAACGTCGCCGACAACGTGACGGTCACGGAACGCGCGGCCAAGGCGGTGGTGACGCTGACGCTGGGCCGGCAGAGCGACGGCAAGGGGCGCGGCCAGTTGGCGGTCACGGTCAGCGGGTTCCAGTTGAAGGAAGGCGAGCTGCCCGCCGCCGGCCTGGAGTTGGCGGACTCCGGCCCCGCCGACGCCGGGCCGTTGTCACGGCCGCCGGCGGGCGCGGTGTTCGGCGAAAATTTGGTGCAGAACAGCGCGTTAGAGGAAGGCCGGGACGCGCCGGACGGCTGGAAAATCGAGGGCGACAACCGCGGCGGCTCGGCGGAGTGGGTCAGCGGCGGCGCGTTCTCCGGCCGACGCGCGTTCAAAATTTCCGACCGCGGCCCCTACGCGCGCAGTTGGGACCAACAGCCCGGCGACCCGTTCGTGCCGGGCACGCTGCCGACCAACAACTACGCCTTTGCCCGCGAGGAAGTGTCGGCCCGCTGGGTATCCGAGCCGGTGCCGGCGACGCCGGGCAAGTATTATCAGATTTCCGGCTGGCTGTGGTACGCCAACCGTCCGTACCTCGACCGCGGCAGCGCCAACCCGTTGCGCGTTCAGTTTTTGGACCAGGACGGCAAGGTGTTGCGCTATGCCACGTCGCGGGGCGGCTGGTGGGACGACTGGATGGACGACCGGCCGTTCACTAACACCGGCTGGGTGTTCGTGCCCGGCCGGCCGGTGCTGGCGCCGGAGCGGGCGGTGACGTTGCGCGCGGCGGTGGCGCTGACCCACGCCTTTTGGTCCGGCGATGCCAAGGATCCGAAAACTTATCTCGCCAGGCCGGACAATCGCGGCTTCGTGCTGGCGGACAACATCAGCGTCTATCCGCTGCCGGAGGGCGCGGATGTGCTGAGCCAGGACCGCGCGTTCCAGGCGGCTTGCGCGGCGCACCTGACGCCCTACGTGCCGAGCAGCCCCGCCAATCGGCCCAACACGCTCAACGTCAGCGCCGTCACCGACGAGCCGGGCGGCGTGCTGCTGGTGCCGCGCCAGGCCGACGCGCCGCTGCCGGTCATCAAGTTGGATTTGCAAAATCTGTTGGGCGACCCGCGCGCGGCGGAAGTGGCTTACAGTTTTGTCAACATCCACGGCAAAACAGTCGGCCAGGGGAGCGTCACCGTCAGCGTGCCGTCGTTCGGCACGGTCAGCGCGCCGGTGACGCTGCCGCAGGGCCTGCCGCTGGGGCCGTACTTGTTGGAATACTCGCTGAACATCAAGGGCGAGGGCAGCGCGCCGCTGACCGGCTCGGCGCGATTCGGGTTGTTGCTGGAGCGCGAAGTCACGCCGGCGGAACGCGGGCGGATGGATTATCCGTTCTCGCTGTGGATGCCGAATTTTTGTAGCAGGGTCGGCACGCCGGAGGAACATTTCCTCGGCCGGCTGGCGGATTTGTCCGGCATGGGCAAGACGTGGTTCGGCACGGACATGTTCCACGTTCATCATATTGTGGAAACCAAAGACCCGGCCCAGCGTAAGGAGCGGCTCGACGCGGCCATCGCCCACGCGCGCGACATGATTAAAATCTGGCGCGGCTACCACATCACGCCCATCGGCGGCATCCAGAACACCAATTTGCTGGACGACGGGCAGCGGCGGATTTTGGGCGAGACGATTGCGGCGTACATCGGCGCGTTGAAGGACGACGTTAAAATCTGGCGCTACGGCACCGAGTCCATCCACGGCGGCGCGACGGAGCTGGATGTCGCCAAGGTCGCCGGCCGGAACGGCCAGGGCGACGACCACTATTTGTACTGGGGCCGGCAGGGCACGGTGCGGCAGTATTGGGAGGAATATTTCGTCGCCTACGCCGCGGCGAAACAGGCCGACCCGGACTGCCTGTTCGGCCCGCAGTCGGCGTCCGACGTGGCGGGCAATGTGTTGCGGCTGTTCTTCCAGCTTGGCACTAACAAGCAACTCGATTCCTTCGGCATGAACACCTACATCTCGGCGTTCAGCATCTGGCCGCCGAATGAGCGCCAACTGGCCCTGCACGGCGTTCCCGACCTGCCGATTTACATTTCCGAGTTCGCCGCCCAGGGCGCCTCGCCGACCGCGCCCGACCATTTGGAAAAAGAATTGCTCGGCAGCAACCGGATGGTCACCTACTGGTCGCAGGTGTTGCAAAATTTCCCCAACCTGTTCCACGCCGAAATGTGGGGCATGGTGCTGGGCGAGGACGACGGCAGTCTCACTTTCGGACGCCAGGCCCGCCCGCAATATTACGCCTACGCCAACATGACCGAGATACTCGGTGCCGGCCGCTTCACCCAGGGCTACGAACTGCCCGGCATTTCCGTGTACGTGCGTGAGCGCTCGACGCGCCGGGCGTGGGTCGCGGTGGTCTGGTCGAAAGATGCCGATGCGCAAGTGGAGTTGGAGGTCGGCGACCACGCGCAGTTACTCGACCTGTGGGGCAACCGGCTGCCGCTGACGGTGCAAGATGGGGTCGTCACTGTCAGCGCCAATCCCGAGCCGGTGTACGTGCTGGCCGACCGCGAAATCAAGCTCGGCAAAACGGTGCGGTTGGACGGCGCCCACGCGACGGTGACTAACGGCCAATACCAAGTCACGGTCAGCGTCGCCAACGAGCGCGACGCGGCGGTGTCCGGCCAGTTGGAACTGATTGCCGACGGGCCGCTGAAGGTGACCCAGCGCCAGCGTGACATCAAGGATTTGGCCGTCGGCCGGAGCGTCAGCGAGGTGTTCGACGTGACGCCGGGTGACATTGCCGGGCGCGACCAGCGCGTCAACACCCGCGTGCGGTTCGTCACCGGCGAGAAAACCTACCAGGTGGCGCTGCCGTTGAACTTCAACGCGGCGGAGCAGGGCGCCGCCACCGTCAGCGACCCGCAGGCCCCGGCGTGGCGGGATGACGAGTTGAATTTGGTCGCCGACCGCAAGGAACAAATGTTCATTGGCGATTCCAGCAAGCCGTGGGGCGGGCCGGACGATTTGTCCGCCAGGGCCGGTTTTCGTTGGGACGAGAAAAATTTGTATGTGATTTTCAAAGTCACTGACGATGTGTTCAACCCACCGGCAGCGGCGGGCGGTTATTTGTGGGCGCACGACCTGATTGAACTGGCGATTGACACCAACCGCACGCTGACGGCGGGGCCGCACCTGACCATGTTCTCGCTGATGCTGCGCGAGGGCCGGCCGGTGCTGGAGCGCTGGGACGGCAAGCTGCCCAAGGGCGAGGTCAAGACCGGCCGCCTCAGCATCAAAAACAGCGGCCCGCTGACGGTGTACGAGGCGGCGATTCCGTGGGCGGAAATCGACCCCGCTTTCCAGCCGGCAGCCGGCACCGCCATCTCGTTGTGCTGGAGCGTGGACGACAACGACGGCGCTGACGGTGACCGGCGCTACATTTCGTGGTTCGCCCCGGTCAACAGCAAAAACCCGGCGACCTTCGGCGATTTGCTGCTGGTGAAAAAAGGCGGTGGCAAATGAAAGCAGCGCGTTTTTTACAAGGAGGACATGGAGTTATTGGAGGGCATTTGTTTGTTGCTCCTCTCCATTTCCTTCATGTGCTCTTTGTTAAAAAAATTTTCTTTGTCGGCGTGGCGCTGACGGTGTGGAGCCAGTCGCTGTCAGCCTGGCCGGGCGCTGACGATCCGCCGGATTGCCCGAACCTGCTGCCGGTGGAATTTACCGCGTTGCCGAAAAGCATCCCGCTGACGGTGAAGGAGGGCGCGCGCGAGACGGCGAGGGTGTCACTGTCAGCGGCGGTCAAGCATCGCGGCGCGCAATGCTTGCAAGTGGAGCGGCTGGTGCCCGACGGCAACAGTCGTTTTCAACTGGCGACCGCGCAGGTAACGCCGGGCGGGCGCTATTATTTTTCCTG
>JAISDC010000084.1 GCA_031265105.1 Verrucomicrobiales bacterium | reverse complement strand
AGCGACCCGGCGCGCCGCGCCAAGCCGTCGGGGACGACGGCGCTCCCAGGGCTGCCGCCGGGTTCTAAACTGGGAGCGCCGGCTTCCAGCCGGCTTATGGAGCGCGGGCGTCTCGCCCGCTCGGTTGCCGGCAGGATGCCGGCGCTCCCAGTGTAGCTACCGCCCCGTTGGGGCTAAGATGCAAGCACCAGCACCTTCAACGCGGAGACGCAGAGACGCGGAGGATTTTTACAGGGAGAACATGGAGTTCATGGAGATTATTTTTTTTAAAACCTCCATGAACTCCATGATCTCCCTGTAAAAAAAATCTTCGCGCCTTCGTTCCTTTGCGCCTTTGCGTTAATGAAGCTACCGCCGCTCAACACTCCAGCCTGGCCAACCGCCGGCAAATCAGCCACTGCGTCAGCGCGGCGGTGACGAGCAGCGCCGGGAGCAGGAGCCGCCACCAGTCGGCGAAGAAGAATTGCAGGTTTAGCTCCCCAGGCTGGCCCGCCGGTTTGCCGTTGAAGATAATCAGGTAGATAATCCAGGCCCCCATCGGCGCGTATTGATAAAATTTCCGGGGCCACGGCAGCAGCAAGAGACCTTGCATGAACAACAATAACAACAGCCCGCAACTCGCCACCACGCCCGCGGCATACACGTTGCCCCAGGGCACCCGCACGATGTTTATGAGGACGGCGCGCTGCCTGGGGATGGTCAGCGGGGTCGCGTCGCGGACGGTCAGCGCGGTGCCGGGGAAATGTTGCCGGTAGGCGTTGAGTTGTTGTTCGCTGACGGTGTCGGCCGCGAGTTCCATGTGCGGCCGTGCGATGAGCGCCGCGCCGCCGAGCAATACGCCCGGCAGCACATACAGGCCGACGAGCAGCAGTCGGCTGTAATATAAACGCCGGCGGTGTACCGGCCGGGTCAGCATGAATTCCGCGCAAGGCAGCACCCGCTGACGGTCGGCGTCGTCGCACGACGGCCACAGGAGCAGGAAGCTGAACGGCAGCACCAGCAGCGCCAGGCGGGCCGCCGCCCAACCATCGGTTAAATAACACAGCAGCAGGACTGCCGCATAGAAAATGACAAATATCAGCGCCAGGCTCAGCGGCCAGCGATCGTCCGCGTGCCAGTAAAATTTACAATACCAGCCAAGTTCCCGCCGCAGTTTCATATCAATATACCCCCCAAGCGGACAAGCGCCTGACCAAGTGGTAATGCAGCCAGACGGTCAGCGCCAGCAGACCCGCCGTCAGCGGCAGGAAATAGCCGGCGCAGAATTTTCTCGCACTGGCATCATAACCCGCCAGGTCCAACCCCAGCGCCAAAAGTATTACCAAGCCGAGCAGTGACAACATCCACAGCAACACGATCAGCCAAAGCCGGGCGCGGCAGATGTAGAACAATGCCTGGCACAGCAACGCGGCCAGCCAGACTTGCAGGAATTGCGCCGCCGCTAACGGTGGGTCGAAGTGACCGCTGACGGTCAAACGATACACCACCGGCAGCAGCGGCCAGCAACAGGCGCACCAGAAAAACAAATTTTTCGCCAGCAGCCATTTGTGCCGCGCGACGGCGTGCGCGAACATGAACTCCAGCGTGCCCAGATATTTGGCGCGTTCAAGGGGAGCAACATCGGGACAGAATTCGCGGTAGGTAAAACCCAGCACCAAGAACAGCGCAAAGCACCACAGCGGCAGCGGGAATTGCGCCAGGGCCAGTGGATAAACCGACACCACCAGCGGCGCCAGCGCGAGATACCAGATGCCCGCGCGAAACTCATGCTTGATTAACAGCCAGGTTTGCATGTCAGCCTTTCATCGTCAGCGGGTGGCCAGTTCATAGAAAATGTCTTCCAGGTTGAGATTCCGCACCTCATGGTCAGCGGCGTAACGGGCGGCCACCCGCGCCGGCTCGGCGGGGTCGCGGAGGCGGACGGTGACCAGCACCTCGTCCTGGCCGCGGACGGTGCGCAAGGCGCCGGGATAGGTGAAGTTCCCTGCCCCGTGCCGGAACGAGTGGAAGCGGATTTGTCGCACACTCTCGGCGAGTTCGTCCAGCGGCTCGCTGACGATGACCTGGCCGCGCGCGATGATGCCGACATGGTCGGCGATGCGCTCAAGGTCGGACAAAATGTGCGAGGAAATCAGGATGGTGGCGGCGCCGTCCGTGTCGCGCAACAGCCGTAATATTTCATCGAGAAACTCGCGCCGCGCCACCACGTCCAGCGTCGCGGCGGGTTCGTCGAGGATGAGCAATTCGGGCCGCTGCGCGAGGGCGAGGATGAACGCCACCTGCCGCTGCGTGCCGTGCGACAGTTCCTTGATTTTGCGGCGGCCGCCGATGTTGAACTTGCCCAGCAATTGCGCGACCAGCTCGCGGTTCCAGCGCGGATAAAACGCCGCGCAAAAATCCGCCAGCGCACCGACGCGGTAATTGGCGGGCAGGATTTGTTTCTCGCTCATGTAACCGACCCGCTGCCGGTCGGCGGGCGTGAAGGTGAACGGGTCCTTGCCGAGCACGCTGACCGTGCCGGTGTCCGGTCGCAACAGGCCGGCCATGATTTTGATGGCGGTGGTTTTGCCCGCGCCGTTGCGCCCGAGGAGGCCGTACACGCCGCCGCGCGGGACGCTGAGGGTGAGGGTGTTCAACGCCAGTTGGCCGCCGCTGAAGTAACGGCTGACGTTGACCAACGCGATGGCGGGTTCAGGATGGTTTGCGTTCATAACTTTTCTGGATGAGTTGTTGGAGTTGTGCGAGGGAAAGGCCGAGATGACGGGATTCACTGACGACCTGCTCAACGGCATGCCGGATCAGTTTTTGCTGCCGCGCCTTGCTCAATTGCGCACGGTCAGCGGCGACGAACGTGCCCTGGCCGCGCCGGAACTCGACCAACCCGTCGCGTTCGAGGAACTGGTAAACCTTGGCCACCGTCAGCGGGTTCACATGGAGTTCGGCGGACAGCTCGCGCACCGAGGGCAGTCGCGCGCCGTCAGCCAGTTGCCCGGCGGCGATGCGTTCCTGCAATTGCCGCGCCATCTGGCGGTAAACCGGGACACCGCTCTGGGGGTTGAGGTGCAGGAACATGCCGTAGTGTATTACAACGATAGAACACCGCCGGCAAGCGGATTTTTGGTTGATTAACCGCGGAGACGCAGAGACGCGGAGGTTTTTTTAAAACAACTGGGAGCGCCGGCTTCCAGCCGGCAGACTGACCCTGACAGGTGAACCAGCCGGCTGGAAGCCGGCGCTCCCAGTGGCTGCGGTGAACTGTTGTTTTCTACGCTTGGAATCCAGAATCCTTCCGCTAGGGTCGCCCCTTTATGAACAACGCCAAGACCGCCATCACCCCGACCCGTGAACAGGATTTCCCCGCATGGTACCAGCAAGTCGTCGCCGCCGCCGACTTGGCGGAAAACTCCGAAGTGCGCGGGTGCATGATTATCAAGCCGTGGGGGTACGGTTTGTGGGAGCAGATTCAGCGGCAGCTCGACCGCAAGTTCAAGGAGACCGGGCATGAGAACGCTTATTTTCCGCTGTTCATCCCGCTCAGTTACTTGCAACAAGAGGCCGCGCACGTCGCCGGCTTCGCGAAGGAATGCGCCGTGGTCACGCATCACCGGCTGGAGGCGGGCGCTGACGGTGAACTCGTCCCCACCGGCGAGCTGGCCGAGCCGCTGATTGTGCGGCCCACCTCGGAGACCATCATCGGCGCGTCGTTCGCGCGCTGGGTGCAGTCGTACCGCGACTTGCCGCTGTTGCTGAACCAGTGGGCCAACGTCGTCCGCTGGGAGCTGCGCCCGCGCCTGTTCCTGCGCACGGCGGAATTTTTGTGGCAGGAGGGGCACACCGCGCACGAGACCGCGGTGGACGCGCGCGCGGAGACGGAGCGGATGCTCGGCGTGTATGAGACCTTCGCGCGCGATCATCTGGCGCTGCCGGTGCTGGCGGGCGAAAAGAGCGAGCGCGAGCGGTTCCCCGGCGCGGAACGGACGTTGTGCATCGAGGCGATGGCGCAGGACCGCAAGGCGATCCAGGCCGGCACGTCGCACTTCCTCGGGCAGAACTTCGCCCGGGCGGCTGGCATCAAGTTCGTCGGGCGCGATAACACGCCGCAGTTCGCCTACACGACGAGCTGGGGTGTCAGCACGCGGCTCATCGGCGCGCTGATCATGGCACACGGCGACGACAACGGCGTGCGCTTGCCGCCGCGCGTGGCCGCGGCGCAAATCGTGATTTTGCCGGTGACGCCCAAGGCCGACCAACGCACCGCCATCCTCGCGGCCTGCGAGGCGCTGGCGGCGGAGTTGCGGCGGCAGACGTGGCGCGGCGAGCCGCTGCGGGTGAAGCTCGACTCGCGCGATCAGGCGGGCGGCGGCAAGACCTGGGACTGGATTAAAAAAGGCGCGCCGCTGCGGGTGGAAATCGGCCCGCGCGACCTGGCCAGCGGCAGCGTGTTCGTCGGCCGCCGCGACCGCGACGCCAGGGACCGGCAGTCGTTCCAGCGCGAAGAGTTCATCGCCAGCGCCGCCGGATTGCTGGAGGAAATCCAGCAAGGTCTCTACGACCGCGCGCTGGCGTTCCGCGAGGCGCACACGCGGCGGATTGACACGCGGGAGGAATTTTACGCCTACTTCACGCCGCAAAACGCGGCGCAGCCGGAACCGCACGGCGGCTTCGCGCTGACGCACTGGTGCGGCGACGCGGCCGTTGAGGAACAACTCAAGGACGACTTGAAAGTGACCATCCGCTGCATTCCTTTCGACGCCACCGAGGCGGGCGTCTGCCCGTTCACCGGCAAGCCGAGTAAACAACGTGTGGTATTTGCTAAGTCGTATTGACGCTGACAAAAGCATTAAACGCGGAGACGCGGAGAACGCGGAGAAAAAACAGTTAATAAAATGTGTTCCTCTGCGGCCTCCGCGTCTCTGCGTTGAAACTTATTTTGCCTTGCCTTTCACCCAGTCGATGATTTTGCGGTCGTCACCGCCGGCGGCCCAGACGTGGCGGAGGAAATCCGCCGGATGAATGTCGAACTGGCGCAGGAACGCCCGGTCGCCGCCGCAGCCGAACATCAAGTCCGCGGCCATCTCCCCCGCCAGTTTGCGCTTCGCTTTCTCGATCAGGCGCGGCAGCCACTCGATGCCATCGACGGCGGCGGTCTTCGCCGGCAAGGTCGCGGTCGGTTGCGCGCGACCGGTGAACCGGCCGTGTTGCGCGACTAAAAAGTAATCCCGCCGCACCGCCGCCACCGTCAGCGCCGTGCCGGCATCCGGCTCGCCGCCGGCGGCCGCGTCCTCGGCGAAATCGTACAACTCCTGCGCCGTGTGGCCGATGGCGGCGAGGAACTCTCGGTCAGCGGCGGTGAAAAAATGCTCCGCCCCGCGCGCGCCTTGTTGATACTTGGTGACCGCCCGGTTGAACAGGGCGCCGAAGGTGTTGGTCCAGTGGTAGTGAGTCATAATGAAAATGCAAAATTTCAAATGCAAAATGCAAAGTTGTAACTCGTTATCCAGTTAACGAGTTGTGGTTTTGCGATTTGAGCTTTGAGCTTTGCGTTCTGTAAGCTACCATCCGGCCACCGATGAAAAAGCTCTTAATTATTATCTTGTTGACCGGCCTGTTCTCCGCCAACCTGCCCGCCATGTCTAACGAAGTTGCCATTATCAAAACCACCGAGGGGGAGCTGGTGTTGTCCTTGTGGGACGATGTCGCGCCCAAAACCGTCGAGAATTTCAAGCAGTTGGCCAAGTCCGGCTTTTACAACGGCACCGCCTTCCACCGCATCATCAAGGGCTTCATGATCCAGGGCGGCGACCCGCTGACCAAGGACACGGCCCAGCAGCACCGCTGGGGCACCGGCGACCCCGGCTACAAAATCAAGGCCGAGTTCAACGAGCGGCCGCACCTGCGCGGCGTCATCTCCATGGCGCGCAGCCAGCACCCGGACTCCGCCGGCTCGCAATTCTTCATCTGCCTGGCCCCCTGCCCGTCCCTGGACCGGCAATACACCGGTTTCGGCCAGCTCGTCAAAGGCGACGAGGTGCTGGAAAAAATCGGCAACACCCCGGTGACCAGCCGCGGCGGCGGTGAAGCCAGCGCCCCGACCAAGCGCGTCGAGATTAAAAGCGTGGACATCGTCCCCGCGGACGGGATCTAACAGCTACCTTAGAGCCTATCCGAATAACCCGGAGCGTTGCGCGACAATGACCGCACAAGCGAACTGCACGGCCGCCAAATAATACTGCGGTTGCTTGTGCCAACGGATGAGCAGACCGCGAAAACG
>JAISDC010000050.1 GCA_031265105.1 Verrucomicrobiales bacterium | reverse complement strand
AAAGCCCCCCACGGCGACACCCAACTCAAAGCCAACTACAGCGACGTAAACCTCGGCGGCAGTATCGAAATCGGCAAGAAATTCACCTTCAGCGACGCTTGGTTCATCGAGCCGCAGTTCCAAGTGAATTACCTGCACATCCTCGCCGAGGATTACACCGCTGGCCACATGAGCCTCAAAGCCCAAGACCTCGACGCCCTGCAACTGAGAATCGGCTCTTTGTTTGGCCGCACCATCAAACTCACCAACGGCGGCGCACTCCAGCCTTACCTCAAGGTCAGCGGCGTCGAAACCATCAGCAGCGGCGGCGCCATCAGAAACGGCTATCAATCCACCCGCGCCAACACCGACGGTGCCAGAGCCGAGTTAGGCGCCGGCCTCATCTGGCAACTCGACACCAACAACCAACTCCACCTCGACTACGAAGCCTCCTTCGGCGACAAGTACGACAAACCCTGGGGCCTAACCGCCGGCTACCGTCACCAGTTCTAACAGCACATTCAACGCAGAGACACGAAGGCACGAAGGTTTGTTTGAAAAAAACAGCCTTCGTGCCTTTGTGTCTTAGTGGTGAAAAATTTCTAACGCTGAGGAAAAGTCAGCAGAGCTGATTCACAATTTGTCTTCCGCCTCGGTCAGGTGAAACAGGAATTCATCGCCATTCTTGGCGTGCAGCAATTTATTACGCAGGGCATCGTCCTTGAGCAGCCGCGCCAAGGCGCCGACCGCGGACAGGTATTCGGTGACCATGCGTTTCGGCGTGCCGATGACAAAAATCAGGTTTTCCAATTGATTGTCAGCCCTGGCGTGCAGCACCCCCGCGGCACTGCAACCAACGGCAATCACCATGCCCTTGACCGCGTCGGTGCGCGCGTGGGGAAAGGCGATGCCGTTGCCCAAGCAGGTGCTTTCCAGTTTTTCCCGCGCCTGCAAGGCGGCATAAAAGCCGTCAAAATCCGTCACCAACGGGTCGCCTTTCAACGTGGAAGCTATCTCATACACCGCCTCTTCATGGGTTTTCGCCTGCAAATCCAAGGTTATCAGATAGGGCTTCAGCTTCGTTGAAATCACTTTGGCCATAGCCCGCCAACATTATCTTAAATGTTGCTGCCGCTCCACCTTAATTTTTGCCTGAGCACGGAATAAAACCCGGTCTCGGGCAGTACCGCCAGACGCGCGGGCTGTTTGGCCCGGCGAAATTCCAACTGGTCGCCGGATTGCAATTTCACGCAACCGATGCCGTCGGTTTCCAACATCAGCGGCGCATTGTTGGCGGGAATGCTGACGCTGATGACATGGTCCGCGCCCACGATTAGCGGGCGGTTAGTCAAGGTGTGGGCGCACAGCGGATTCAGGATGATGGCGTCGGCGGCCGGGCTGACAATCGGCCCGCCCGCTGACAATGAGTAGGCGGTGGAACCGGTCGGGGTGGCGATAATCAAGCCGTCGCACAGGTAATCAGTCAAATACTCGCCACTCACCCGCACTTCCAGCCGGACAATGTGCGAATGGTCGCTGCGCGCCACCACGCCCTCGTTCAACGCCCAGCCCTGATACAGCGCCCGGCCCGCGCGCGTCACGCTGACGGTCAGCGCCAGGCGCTCAACGATGACACATTCGCCGTTCAAGACGCGCGGAATGGCGCGCGCCACACCGTCAGCGGGCAGCGAGGTCAGGAATCCCAGCATCCCCGCGTTGATGCCCAGCAGCGGCACCCGCGCGCCTTGCGTCCGCCGCGCGGCGCGCAGCAGGGTGCCGTCGCCGCCGATGACAATGAGCAAATCGGCCCTAACCTTCCGCAAATCGCCAAGACTGCCGCCGACCGTGCCCTCGTCCATCACGTATTCCTGCTCCAGCCAGGTCGCCCCGATTCGGTAATGCCGCAGCAGTTGGCCCAACTCCGCCGCCACCGCGGCGGCATCCTCTTTGCCTTTGCTGACCAGCACCGCCACCTGCCTGATTTTCTTGCGCGCCATGCGGTGAGTTATAGCAAACACCCGAAAGCATTGCCATCATAACCGCTGAGGTGCAGCCAGCCCCGAATTGAGTCAAATGAAATGACACCGAAGGTGTCAATGAGACAGGGTGGAAAAGGCTCGTTGAATCAAAACCCAATGACACCGTGAGAGGATGGGATTGCGAATGAGTAAAACGAGTTGTCGGGAAGTGTTGGCGCGGATGCGGGAGCGTTACGCGGGGCGTGGTAAGGCCGGGCGCGGGCGGCTGGTGGATGCAGTGTGCCAGCTATGCGGTTACAGCCGCAAGCACGCGCTCAAGGTGTTAAACGGGACGCTGCCGGTGCGCGGCGAGCGTAATGGCCGACGCGGCGGGCGGCCGCGGCGTTACGGGGCGGCACCTCTGGCGGTACTCAAGGTGATCTGGCTGGCGGCGGAGCAACCCTGCGGGCAACGGCTAGTCGGGGCGTTGCCGCTATGGCTGCCGCACTATCAGCGGGTGCATGGTCGGCTGGCCCCTGGGTTGCGGCGCGACCTGCTGGCGATGAGCGCGGCGAGCCTCAACCGGCTGCTCCAGCCCTGCCGGGTGCGTTACGGGAGCAAACGACGGTGCGGCACCAAGCCCGGCGGGTTGCTCAAGCAACAGGTGGCGGTGCGCTGCGGGCCGTGGGCGGTGACGGGACCGGGTTGGCTGGAGGCGGACACAGTGGCCCATTGTGGCGGCAGTCTGGCGGGCGACTTGGTCTGGAGCGTGACCCTGACGGACCTCCATACCCAGTGGACGGAGACCCGCGCGGTGTGGAACAAGGGGGCGAGCGGAGTGCTGGCGGCGATTGCTGACATGGAGCGGACGCTGCCCTTTCCCGTGCTGGGGGTGGACAGCGACAACGGCAGCGAGTTTTTGAACTGGCACCTGCACGACTACTTCAAGCAACGTCCAGTGCCGATCAACTTCACCCGCAGCCGTGAATACCAGAAGAACGACAACGCCCATGTGGAGCAGAAGAACTGGACTCATGTGCGGCAATTGGTCGGCTACGACCGCCTGGGACACCCGGAGCAGGCGGTGCGGTTAAACGAACTCTACACCGGCAGTTGGAACCGTTTTCGCAACTACTTCTGCCCGGTCATGAAGCTCAGCGGCAAGACTCGCGCGGGTGGCCGCATTAAACGCCGCTACGACACGGCTAAAACTCCGTTCCAGCGGCTGGCCGAGTGTCTGGGCGCGCACCACCCGACCATTCGCCAGTTGCAGACGGAGTTTGACCAACTCGATCCCTTCGCGCTCAAAACCCAACTCCAACGCCAGCTCAAGGCGCTCTGGCAACACCCCTGCCCGGCCCCACCGTAGGGGCGGCTGGCCGCTACGCCTACGGCTCCGCCGCCAACCGCCCCTACGGTGTCAGCAGTTTTGATGCAACGACCCCCCAAATGATTCACCCCTTCGGTGTCATTTTGTTTTGACATAACGCGGCCATTCACCGTTGCAACTTCCGCGCCAGCGCCGCAGCCTCAGCGTCAACCTCAGCGGCGGACTACCGTCCGTCAACCAACACGGTCTTGACCGCCTCAAGATAGGCGAAGCCATGCCGCCGATCGGGCAGCAGATAACACCCCTCGACCCACTCGTTCCAGGCGTTGAGCGTGATGAGTCGCGGCTGCTGCGGGTGACGGTCAGCGTAATCCCGCGCCAGGCGGAGGAAGGCGGCAAAATTTTCCGGCGTCTGGTTTTCATGCACCGTGTCACGCGCGCCTTTGCACGGAAAGCGCGGCGTGTCATCCCAACCGGTGGATACGCACGGAAACAGCGGCAGGCCCAGCGCGGCGGCGGTTTGTTCGCGCCGCGCGGCGGCGTGGCGCCCGTAGGCGAGATAATCTTCCTCCGGACGGCCCATGAGGTAGGAGCCGGCGCTGTCCAGGCCGAGCCGCCGCGCGAGCGCCGCCAGCTCGCCGGCGGCCGGTTCGTAATGCGTCCACTGCAGATGCAGTCCGGGGAAGCCGGCCTTTGCCACCTCGGCGCGAAAATAATCCAACGCGCGCCGCGTCTCGTCCGCGCTGCCGCCAAAACTTGTCAGCAACCGTTCCAGATGAAAAATGGCGAACACCGGGCAGCCGCTGATGGTGAAGTAATTGGGCCGGGAAAAATACCGCCCGATGACACGCGCGACGATAGCTTTGAACTGTTCCCAATCCACGAGCGCGTCGAACAGCAGTGATTCATCACCCTGATAACGATGGACATTCCAGTAATTTTTTTTCACCTCGTGGTTGGCCCACATGAGATAGAAACGCATTTGGTCGTTGTTTCGCGCGCCGAGAAAACCGTTATTAAGAGCATTTTCCAGGAACGGCGCGCCGTCATACCAATACCAGTCATAGATGAAAATGTTCACGCCATGCGCGGTCGCGGTGTCAATCCAGCGCTCGACCACACGCGGGTCGTCATCCATTTCACAGCCCCACAACGGCTGGTGCGGCTGCTCGTGACCGGAAAAACGCGGAGTGCCGCGGTTGATGATTTCCCACTCGCCAACGCCCTCCGGCCACAGTAGTTCGCGGCTGCGCGGCTCATCGTGGCACGAGGGCCAAACGAAGGCGGCCACATCGTAGCGCGGCTGGCGGCTGGTTTGGCTCATGAAATTTACTCCACGGTCAGCGGCTCATGCTTTGATTTTTGCCAGCACCGCATCCGTCAACTGCTGCACCAACGCCTCAGTCTCAGCGTCAGTAGCGGGTTGGTTGGCATCAACGGTCATCGGATTCCACGGCGTCACGGGCGACGAGCAACCGTGGCTGCCGCACATTTCTTCCCACGGATCAACCTCGCACAACTCGGCGGGTTTCAGGCCGAAACGGCTGTCGGGCAGGCCCATCTTTTTCTTCAATTCCAGCAGTTCGCCCATTTTCTCGCCGCTGATGGCGGCTTGGCCGGGCAACGCTTGCGCGAGGATGACGGTGCGGCAATAGGCGTCGGTGATTTCCATTTTGAAATAAGCGTCCTCGACGGATTTGCCCCAGCAAATCACGCCGTGCAAGCCCATGATGATGGATTGATGCGTCGGCGCGAGTTTGCCGACAGCCTCGGCGGTGGCGGCGGAACCGGGAGTGTCGTATCGCGCGACGGGGACTTCGCCGACGAATACTTCCAGTTCGGGGATGAGGCGCGCCGGGGGGTGCAGTTGTTTGATGGCGAACGCGCCGGCGTGACACGGGTGCGCGTGGCACACGCTGACGGCGTCGGGCGTCGCTTTGTAAATCGCCAGGTGGGTCATGAATTCACTCGACCGCTTCCACGTGCCGGCCAGTTGCTTGCCAGTGCCGTCCACGAGCGAAATCATCTCCGGCGTGAGGAAGCCTTTGCTGACGCCGGTCGGGGTGACGAGGAATCGGTCCGGGGTGAGCCGCACGGAGATGTTGCCGCCGTTGCCGTCGCAATACTCGCGCAGCCAAATCCGCCGGCCGATGTCGCAGATTTCTTTCTTCAATTTTTCCGCCAGCGGCGAATTAAATAGCTGACTATCAGCGGCGGTATTGGACGCGCTACCGCCCGCTGACGGTGACGCCGCGCCGCCGTAGTTGACGCGGACGCTAAACTCGCGCAACACGTCGCGCGCGCCGGGGGTGAGCACGTCACCCTTCGCCACGTTAAATTCTTTCACGCCGGTTTTGACCAATACTTCGGCGTCACTTTGCGATATTACTTTCATAATTTTTCTTTCTTGTCTGATTGATAAAAAACTTCGTCCGCCAGCGCCGCACAATACGCGTCCACCGGCGTCGGCGTCGGGAACGGACAAGCCGCCTCCGCGCCCTCGCTGACCATGACCGTCTGACCGGCCGCGGCGCCGAGTTCGTCATACACGACAATCGCCGCGTCATAACTCCTTTGCCCCGCCAGCGTCGCCGTATTCCACGGCAACACGAGCAACAACCGCCCGCCGCGCAACTTCGGCGACTTCACCGTCAGCGTGACCGTCCCGATGACCGTGCCGAGCCTCATGCCGCGCCCCTTTCCGCGTCCACAATTCCCGCGACAAACCACCGCGCCGGGCTGTGACTGTCAGCGACGATTTTCCGCGCC
>JAISDC010000014.1 GCA_031265105.1 Verrucomicrobiales bacterium | reverse complement strand
TTACCGCGAGGAACGGCGCGGCGCTGGCGCACAGGCCCTCGATGCACGCCGAGGACAAGCCTTTGCGCCCCAGCCGTTGCACGCAACGCACCCGCGCGTCACGGTCAGCGGCGGCGCGCGCAACGTCAGCGGTGCCGTCGGGCGAGTCGTCATCGACAAAAATCACTTCCCACGCCACGCCCGCCAGCGCCGCGTCGAGCTTGACCAGCAGCGGGCGCACGTTGTCGCGCTCGTTGTAGGTCGGCACGATGATGGACAACTCAACACTCACGGTTGGCGCGTCCCGCTGACGGTGAAACACCTCGTCGTGATCAAAATTGGCTGGGGAGGATGCGGTTTGCATAAAGGATAGTTGGTGCTAATTCACGGTCAGCGGCAGCGGGCAACAGATTCCCCTTCCGTGAAGGGGTGGCGCGGAGCGCCGGGGTAGTTCAGCGTTTGTTTGGAGTTTTGATTTTGGATATTGAGATTTAATTGGAGTTTGGAATTTGAAATTTTGCGCTGGGTGCCTGTTAACGCTGATAGTGACTGCCCCCCTTCCGGTTGGCCAAATCGACCCGTCACTGGCAAAATCCAACCTTGCAAATCTTCCAAGTCGTGGAAGAATTGCGAGGTCATGATAAGACGGTTTGGTCGGGAAAAATTGGAAATTCTGCTGGGGCAATTTCCCGCGGTCGCGCTGCTCGGTCCGCGCCAGTGCGGCAAAACCACGCTGGCGCTGGAATTTATCGCGGGGCGCGACGCCGTGTATCTCGACTTGGAGACCCCGTCGGATTTGCGCAAGCTGGGCGACGCGGAGGATTTTTTCGCGCGGCACGCAAACGAACTGGTCGTGCTCGATGAAATCCAGCGCCAGCCGGATTTGTTTCCCGTGTTGCGCGGCGTCATTGACCGCAACAAGCGGCGCGGGCGCCGGGCCGGTCAATTTTTGCTGCTCGGGCCGGCGTCGCTCGACTTGCTGCGGCAATCCGCGGAAAGTCTCGCCGGCCGGCTCGCGACGCTGGAGTTGACGCCGCTGCTGGCGGACGAGACGCGCGCCGCCGGACTGCCGGTGGAGCCGCTGTGGGTGCGCGGCGGTTTCCCGGAAAGTTATCTCGCTGCTGATGACGCCGCCAGCCTGCGGTGGCGGCTGGAGTTCATCCGCACTTATTTGGAGCGCGACATTCCCGCCCTGGGGCCGCGCCTGCCGGCGGAAACCTTGCGCCGGTTGTGGACCATGCTCGCGCACGCGCAGGGCGCGCTGTTCAACGCCGCCGCGCTCGCCGGCGCGCTCGGCGTCAGCGGGCAAACCGTGGCGCGTTATGTGGATTTGCTCGCCGACTTGCTGCTGGTGCGCCGACTGCCACCGTGGCACGGCAACACGCGCAAACGGCTCGTCCGCAGCCCAAAGGTTTATGTGCGTGATGCCGGCGTGGCGCACGCGTTGCTCGGACTGGCGACGGCGGACGACATCCTCGGACATCCCGTGGCCGGCGCAAGCTGGGAGGGCTGGGTGATTGAGAATTTGCTCGCGGCGTTGCCGGATGGCGCGGCGGCGGCGTTTTACCGCACCGGCGCCGGCGCTGAGATTGACCTCGTGCTGACATTGCGGCGTGGCGAGCGGTGGGCGGTGGAAATCAAACGTTCCGCCGCGCCCGTGGTCGGCAAAGGTTTTTATCTTGGTTGTGCCGACCTCAAGGCGTCGCGCAAATTCGTAGTCTATCCGGGCAGGGACAACTACAGCCTCGGCGATGGCGTGGAGGCGGTTGGCTTGTCCACTGTGGTTGACGAATTGCGCGCGCATAGGCGGGGAGGGAAAATTGATTGACTGTCAGCGGACAGTTAGCCGGATTACATCGATGAACTTGCTCACGCCAACACGCCGACTGACGGCCCATGCGTAACGAAACCATTGCTGACGCGGGAACACCGTCAGCGGCTGGCTGAAGTCATCTGGTCCCTCGTCCTTCGACTACGTTCAGAACCTGCCATAAGCCACTTTACCAGCGACATCAGCAGGGCGGCAAGCGTGAGCGCGGTGATGCTGGCGCCGAGCGCGAATCCGGGCGGCGTGTATTTTATCTCGATGAAATGCGTCCCCGCCACCGTCAGCGGGATGCCGCGCACCGCCCAATCCGCCGGTTGCAACGCATACGACGATTGCGCGCTGCCGTTCAGCGCCGTCGCATGCCAGCCTTGCGCGTAGCTGTCGGTCATCAACAAAATACCGGGCGCTGATGTTGTCACTTCGACTTGCCACTTCGATGCTGACGATGACAGGACTTTGACTGAAAACGCCGGGGTGTCCGCCGCTGCTAATGGTGACAGGAAGCCGGGCGCGTTTTCCAAAATCACCTCGCGGCGAAAGTCAAAATCCGCCGCTGACAGTATTCGTAAAATATCGTCACGGTCAGCGAGCACGCGATACTTCGGCACCACCAGAAATCGCGGCAACGGGTCGTTTTGCAATGCCGATATTTGTATGCCGCTGACGGTGGGCAGAAAGAGATAACGCCCGCGCAACAGTTGAAACAGCCGCGAATTTTGCCGGAATTGCGGCATATCCTCATTGCCAAGTTCCGGCGCCAGGCCTTGGCTGAACGCCATCAGTTCCGCGTGCCGCTTCAGCATCAGCGCCTCGTAGCCCCACAAGCCCTCTAGCTTGAGCTGCATGTCGGCGCTGCGGTTGACCAAATTCAAATCGCGCCATTCGCCCGGGTGTTCCCCGGCAAATTTCATCAGTGCCGGATAATCCATTTGCGCCCGCGGATAATAACGTATCAGCGGCTTGGCGAACCACAGCATTTCCACCGTCACCGATGCCAGCAACAGCGCGCACAGGCAGCGCTGGCCTCCGCTAACACCGGTTAACCCAACCACGCCGCCAAACCACAGCAGCCACACGCCGCCGCCGACCAAGCCCCACATGGCGCAATCCCGCGCCTGCAGCCACCATTGCGCGCTGTGGCGATTTTGGGCAAACGCGTAACCCGGATGCGTGACGACGCGCTCCACCAGCGAGCGGAAGGTTTCGTCCAGCCAGCCGCCGCACAACGCCAGGCTCACCGTCAGCAACAGCGCGCCCGCCGCCGCCGCGACCAGGCCGATGCCGCGCGCTGACCGTGACCGGCGCGCGGTCAAATGGTCAAAACCGATGGCCGCCAGCGGCGCCAGGAACAGCGCGAACAAAAAAACGATGCGGCCGATTAAACGCATTCGCGAAAACAGCGGCAGCACTTCGTTCAACAAATTGAACCACGGCAAGTTCACCCCCAGCGACACGATTAACGGCGTCAGCAGCAGCACGGCGAAACGCCAGCGTTGCGCGCCCGGCAGCACCAGCCAGCCGGCCAGCGCCAACAGCAAGCCGCCGCTGCCGCAGTAAGCCACGGCTTGGTAAAAATGCTCGTTGCCCCACCAAATCATCTCGCCAAAACCGCCGAATAATTTCGGCGTGACCAACAGCGCCAGTTGTTCGGGCGAGATGGCGCCGATGATGGCAAAATTACCGGACAAGGCGCCATTGCGCGTCGTCTCCGGCAGCAGCATGACCCCGGGCAGCCATTCCACCGCCGTCAACATCAACGCCAGCGGATAAACGGCCAGCAACCCCAGCGTCAGCTTCAGCCAATGTTCGCGTTTGGCAAACCACAACCGCGCCAGCTCTAACAACGCATAGCCGCCGGCGCCCAGCGCCGAGTAAATCGCCACCGGCGGATAACCGGCGCACAGTTGCAGCGCCACCGCGCCGGTCGCCAGCGCCAGCCAGCGCCGCTGACCGTGACGCAGCCAGCCGTCAATCCCCCAAAACACCAGCGGCGCCAGCGCCATGATATACAATGGCGACGCGTTGCCGACCGGCACCTTGGCCAGGAGCGGCCCGCACAGCATGTAAATCACTCCCGCCGTCAGCGCCCCGCCCGTCCGCCGTCCGTGAAACCGGTTCCAGCCGTACATCGCCGCCCCGGCCAGCCAGGTGTGCAAAAAAAACATCCAGTTGATGAGTAACGACACCGGCAGCGCCGCGCCCAGCCAGTGCGGCGGATACCAAAACGCGTATTGGAAGGTGCCCGTCGCCGGCGTGCCGCAATGCAGGTATGGATTCCAGGTTAGCAGTTCGCCGTTGAGCAGAAATTGTCGCGCCAGCCAATAGCGATGGTAAAAGAACGTGTAAATATCCTTCCCCGCATCCGACGCCACCAAGTCCGGTGCAACCAGTCCTTGGCCAAATAAAATCGCCGCCAGCATTCCCAAAATCACGATGGCGGAAAAATGCGGGTGGCGGGTCCATGCCTGGGTGAGGACGCGGCGCGATTGGCTCAGTATTGCCAACATGTCGGCACCGGTGCCGGGCGCTGACGGTGCGGGTTCGTTGCTCATAAAATCAATCGCGCAAGTTGTATTTCAAGATGGCGAAAATCGCGCGGCAGCCGTCGCGCCAGCCGATTTTTTTGCCTTCCTCGTAGGTGCGCCCGTGGTAGGCGACGGCGACCTCGTAAATCCGCAGCCGCGGACTGTGCCGCGCCACGCGCGCGGTGATTTCCGGCTCAATGCCGAAACGGTTTTCGGTAAGCCGCAGTTGCCGGAGCACATCCGTGCGAAACGCCTTAAAGCATGTTTCCATATCCGTCAGGTTCAAATTGGTGAACATATTGGACAGCAGGGTGAGAAATTTATTGCCGAGCGAATGCCAGAAATACAGCACGCGGTGTTCCTCGCTGCCGATGAAGCGCGAACCGAACACCACGTCGGCCGCGCCGCTGACAATGGGCGCGATGATGCGGGTGTATTCGGCGGGATCATATTCGAGGTCGGCGTCCTGAATGATGGTGACGGGCGAGGAAATATGCCGGAACGCGGTGCGGAGCGCGGCGCCCTTGCCCTGGTTGACCTCGTGCCGGTGCAGGCGGATGCGCGGGTCACCGTCAGCGAGTTGTTGCAGGACGCGCCAAGTGTCGTCGCTGGAACAATCGTCCACGATGACCAGTTCGCGCACGCACGGCTGCGCGAGGACTTTTTCAATGATGACGCTGACCGTGCCCGCCTCATTGTAAGCCGGCATGACCACCGCCAATGGCGCGTCGGCGCAATGGTGTTTTAGGCTGAGGGCTGAGGGCTGAGGGCTGAGGGCTGAGGGCTGAGGGCTGAGGGCTGAGGGCTGAGGGCTGAGGGCTGA
>JAISDC010000186.1 GCA_031265105.1 Verrucomicrobiales bacterium | reverse complement strand
CGGTAGAACCGTCTCTACCGCCGGTAGAAGCCTCTCTACCGTGGGTAGAACCGTCTCTACCGTTGGTAGATGCGTCTCTACCGCCGGTAGAATCGTTTCTACCGTGGGTAGAAGCCTCTCTACCGACGGTAGAACCGTCTCTACCCCTGGTAGAATCGTCTCTACCGGCGGTAGAAGCCATTCTACCGTTGGTAGAAACGCATCTACCAACGGTAGAATCCATCATTTTGGCAACAACTCCATCACTAATGGAAATATAACCGATTAATAATCAAGTAGTTCCTTATCACATAGGCAGACTATTCCATCACCCATGAGTAGGCTCCCCTTGGGGACGGGGGAAGCTGCATAATCCCGCAGGGATGAAATATTTATAGCCGCCGGTGTCAACCGGCGGTAGCTGTTGTTACGACGAACCAACTCCGTAGGAGTGAAATAAAAACGTCGCACAAAGTCGCTATTTCACCCCGTCGGGGTTGATTGGGTTGATACTACTTACCGCCGGTTGACACCGGCGGCTATAAATATTTCATCCCTGCGGGATTATCGCGCTACCGCCACCAGTTCTAAAAAAACTTGCACCACCAAGACACCAAGGCACGAAGGTTTGTTTAAAAAAACAGCCTTCGTGTCTTCGTGCCTTAGTGGTGAAAAATTCCTCCGCGCCTCCGCGTCTCCGCGGTTAAATATCATCCGCGCAAACCGCAAGTTATTTTAACCTGGCGATGAGCTTTTCAATCAGCCCGCCGAAGCTGCCGTTGCTGAACACCGCCACCACATCGCCGGGCAGCAGCAGCGGGGGGAGTTTGGCGACAATTTCGTCAGCGTCAGCGGCGTAATGCGCGGGGACGCGGCGCCGGTTGAGGTCGGCGACGACTTGCTCGACGTTGAGGCGGTCATGCTCAGCGAGCTGGTCGGCGCGGGCGATTTGGGTGATAAAGACCCCGTCGGCGCGCGCGAGGGCGGCGGGCAGCTCGTGTTGGAACACCGCGCGGCGGGTGGTGTTGCTGCGCGGTTCGAACAGCGCCCAGAGCCGGCGGCCGGGATAACGCTGGCGGAGCGCGGCGATGGTCTCGGTCAGCGCCGTCGGGTGGTGGCCGAAGTCGTCGATGACGACGACGCCGTTGAGTTCGGCGCGCAGTTCCTGGCGGCGTTTGACGCCTTTGAACTTGGCCATGCTCGCGGCAATTTGCGCGTGGCTGAGGCCGTAACAGTGGGCGGCGGCGACGGTCATGGCGGCGTTGTGGATGTTGTGGTTGCCGTGCAGCGGGAGCAGGAAGCGGTGGCCGAGCAGGTCGAAGCGGGAGCCGCGCGCGTCGGCGCTGACGTTGGTGATGCGGATGGCGGCGTTGGGGTTGAAGCCGACTTCCAGCAGTTGCGCCTTGCTGCGGCGGGTGACGCTGACGGCGGCGGCGTTGTCGGCGTTGAACACAATCATGCCGTTTTGCGGGACGATATCGACCAGGCGCTGGAACGTCAGCTTGATTTCATCGAGGTCGCGGTAGATGTCGGCATGGTCGAACTCGATGTTGTTGATGATGACGAGTTCGGGCAGGTAATGCAGGAACTTGCTGCGCTTGTCGAAAAAGGCGGTGTCATATTCGTCCCCCTCGATAATCCAGTGTTTGCCGTCGGGGTTGCGGGCGCAGCCCTGGCCGAGGTTCAGCGGGAGGCCGCCAATCAGGTAGCTGGGCCGGAGGCCGGCATCGTGAAAGAGCCAGGCCAGCAGCGCCGTGGTGGTGGTTTTGCCGTGGGTGCCGCTGACGATGAGGTTGTGGGCGTCGCGCAGGAAAAACTGCCGGAGGGTTTCGGGCAGGGAAAGGTAGTAGTGGCGCCGGTTGAGCACCGCCTCCAGCTCCGGGTTGCCGCGGGAGACGGCGTTGCCGACCACGACCAAGTCGGGCCGGGCGACGGCCAGATTTTCCTCCCGATAACCCGCCATGAGGTGAATGCCGCGCGCCCGCAGGAAGTCGGACATGGGCGGATAGACGCGCTCGTCGGAGCCGCTGACGGTGTAACCCTGGTCCTTGAGCATGGCGGCGACGGCCCCCATAGCGGTGCCGCAGATGCCGAGGAAGTGGATTTTTTTGACGGGGCGGTTCATGCGGGAATGGCGCGGGCCGGGCAAATCCCAATAAAAAAGCGCACCGGTCAGGGTGCGCTTTTTGCGGACTTGGCGGGGTTAACCTTTCTTCAGCAGCGGCAGGCCGGTGCGGTTGTTTTCGGACACCACGTAACCGCTCGGCAGTTCGTTGAGGGCGTGGTCCCCCGCGGTGCCGGCGAAGTAGTACAAGGTGACCTTATGGCCGCCTTTCAGTTCTTGTTCCTTGCCGTGCAGAAAGTAAGTCTTGCCGCTTTTTTTGCTGATGACGCTAAAGGCCATGATGATTTCTCCTGATTAAGTTTTGGTTGGTCTTGACGCCTGGCCGCGCCGGGCGCGACCACTGTCAAGTTTTGCCGTTATGTTTCTTGGTTTTCCGCCGGCTGGCAATCTTATTCGGCGCAAGCCTCAAACCACGCCGGCCTTCTTCAAGGTGGCATAAATGCCGTTCTTGTCCATAGTTTTTAACGCGCGGGCGGAAAGTTTGACCGTGACGTATTTTTTCAGTTCGGGCACCCAGAGGCGTTTCTCACGCAGGTTGGGCGTGAAGATGCGCGGGGTGGCCTTGGTGATGTGCGTGCCGATGCCGCCCTCGCGCTTGGCTTTGCCGCTGCGGTTGATGCGGGAGCCGCGGGAGGGTTGCTGGTTGGTGATGGCGCATTTGCGGGACATATTATTTTACCAGTAGGACGTTGCGTGCACGCTTGATTTCGCGGACGAGCTTCCGGTGCAGTTTGGAAGGCATGCCGGTGATGCGACGGGGAAGAATCTTGCCGCGTTCGGTAAGAAACTTCTTGAGCATCTCAGGGTTTTTGTAATCGAGCGCTGACGCGCTGACATCGATGCGCTTTTTGTTGTGATTCCGGCGCGAACGACGGCGACGGGCGTTTTTCTTGGTTGGTTTGACTCCCATAAAATTATTCTTTCAGTTTGGCCTTGTCGGTGTCTTCTTCCTCGGCTTCCTCTTCCTCGTAGAAGGTCTCCACGCTGTCCATGAACTGCGCGTTGGTGTCCCAGCGGGCGCGGCCCTTTTGCTCCTGTTCAAGCTGCGACTGGCATTTGATGGTGAACCGGGCGAACGGGATGGCCTCCAGGCGGCTGACCGGGATGGGCTGGCCGGACATTTCACAACTGCCGTAGGTGCCGTCCTCGATGCGCTTGATGGCGGAGTTGATTTCGTAGAGCGCGTCCTGTTCCTGCGACAGCAGGTTCAGGGCGAAATCTTTTTCATAGGCGTCGCTGCCGGCGTCGGCCTGGTGCATGCCGAAGGCGGACACCTGGGCGTCGTCGCCGGGGGAGCGCAAATTGGTCTGCGTCACGCCCTGCATTTGCTCCAGCATGTGCTCGCGCAGTTCAACGAGTTTCTTTTTTTGCTGCGCCAAAAACTTGGCGCCCAGGTGGCGGCGTTTGCCGGGCTTGACGGCGGCGCTGGCCGCGGCCGTGATCATGGTCTTGGCGCTTTTGATCGGGAACGGCGGTTTGCCGAAAACTTTGACGGTCGCGCCCGACCGCGCCGCGGCGGACGGATTATTTTTGCCCGCCGTTTTCGCGGCGGTCTTGGCCGGCGCGGATTTTCGCGCGCGGGCGGGCTTGGCCTTGGCCGATTTTTTCGCGGCGGAAGCTGGCGTCGGGGCCTTTTGGGCGACCGGCTGGCGCGCCGTTTTGACTGGCGCGGCCGGCTTGGACTTATGGTGTTTGGCTGCTTTTTTCGGCATAAGAGCTTTTTGTTCTAGCGTGGCGGTATGTTTTTGCCAATAGGAAAATTACGTTTTTTCATCGGCTGATGTTAAAACTTAGCCGAACAATATTTTTTTACCAAGAGATTCATGGAGGAATTGGGGGAGACGCGCCGCGCCGGTGGGGTTGCGGCTTGATTCCCGCGCCCCGCAACAACCGCGTTGATTTTTGTCAAATGCTCGCTAGCTTCATGGTCATATCCTATGAAAACATCATTATTCATCCTGGCGGCCGTCATCGCGACCGGCCTGTTCACTGGCCGCGCGGCCTTGGCGGCGGACGCCAAACCCCAATCCACCGCTGTCAATGGCGACGGCCAAACGGTGACGGTCAAAGTCACGCCCATCATCGACCCGGTGACTTTCACCGTCCCCGCGCCGGTCAGCCTGGCGAAAATGAAACAGGCCATCCTGTTCGCCTGCCCGGTGCATGGCTGGCAGGCAAAAGTGGTGGACGACCACACCGTCACCGCGACGCTGAACATCAGGAAGCACAAGATCATGGTGCAAATCGCCTATGACACCAAGGGTTTTGCGATCACCTACAAAAACAGTTTCAACCTGACGGTCAGCGACAACAGCATCCACCGCAACTACCGCAACTGGGTGGAAAATTTACGCGGCGACATCGCCAAGAATTTGATCTCGCTGGACTGACCGGCCATGCGCGGTTTTCACACGGGTCTGATGGCGCACCGTCCGCCGATGCTGCTGGTGGACGACCTGACCGCGCCCGACACGGCGACGCTGACGGTGCGGCCGGACAACATCTTTCTCACCGGCAGCGGTGTATTGTCGCGCGCCGGCCTGCTGGAATTCCTGGCGCAAAGTTTCTCCGCCGCCGACGCTTACCGCGCCTGGCTCGCCGGCATTCGCGTGCCGCCCGGCGGCTACCTCGTCGGCTTGGAACACGCGGAATTTCACGGTGACGCCGCCATCGGCGACACGCTGACCGCAACGGTACGCCGGGACGGGAATGTGGGCCGTGTGGTCATGGCCAGCGGCGAGGTACGGCGCGGTGACACGCTGCTGGCGAGCGCCAACTTCCGGGTGTTTGGTTTTTAACCGCTGACCGTCATGGCAAAAATCCTGCTCATCTCCGCCAACACCCGCACCGCGCCCTATCACGTCTGGCCCGCCGGGCTGATGATGATCGGCGGGGCGCTGGCCGCCGCCGGTCACGAAGTGCGAACGCACGATTTGCTGTTTCCCGCCGAGCCGCTGCCGGTGACGCTGGCCGGTTTCGCGCCCGACCTCGTCGGCATCTCCGTCCGCAACGTGGACACGGTTAATTCGCTCGCTGCCGATGAAATGAACACCGGCGCGCTGTTGCAAAATTTGTGCGCCGACATCCGCCGCCACAGCCAGGCGAAAATCATCCTCGGCGGCGCGGGTTTTTCCGTGATGCCCCGCGAACTGCTCACCGCCAGCGGCGCCGACTGCGGCGTCACCGGGCCGGGCGAGCTGGACATCGTCAGCGTCGCGAAAAAATTGCTCGCTGACGAGCCGGTGCCGCCACTGACCATGTCGGGCGGCTTCGACCGGCACCCGCGCCCGCTGCTCGACGTGCCGCTGCTCACGCAATATCTCCGGGCCGGCGGCATCCCCGGCGTCCTCACCAAGCGCGGCTGCCGCTATCGCTGTGTTTATTGCTCCTACCCGCGCGTGGACGGCGGCTTCTTCGCGCCGCTTGACCCGCGCGCGGTCGTGAATTACGTCAAACAACTGGAAGACCACGGTGTTACGGAAATTTTCTTCACCGACAGCGTGTTCAACGACGCCGCCGGTCACGCCGTCGCGCTGGCGGAGGAACTGTTGCGCCAACAAACGCGCGTCCGCTGGGCCGCGTATTTCACCCCGGACCACCTGGATCAAGACGAGCTAACCTTATTCCAACGCGCCGGCCTGCGCGCCATCGAACTCGGCACCGACGCTGCCAGTAACGAAACCCTGCGCGGCCTCGGCAAGCCGTTCCGCATGGCGCGGGTGTTCGAGTTTCAGGAAACCTGCAACCGCCTGCAAATTCCCTGCGCGCATTTCGTGATTTTCGGCGGCCCGCGCGAGACACCGCTGACCGTGACCGAGGGCCTCGCCAACCTCGCGCGGCTGGAACATTGCGTCGTCATCGCCGCCTCCGGCGTCCGCATCCACGCCGACACCGCGCTGCACCGCCTCGCCTTGCGCGAGGGCCAAATCGCCGCCGACGCCGACCTGTTGCGCCCCGCGTATTATTTTTCCCGCGCGGTCAGCGTCAGCGCCATGAACGAGCAAATCAAACAATCCTTCCACGGCCGCCGCGACCGCATCTTCCCGCCCGACCAGGCGGACGAAATCGCCGCCACCATGCGTCGCCTCGGCTATCGCGGCCTGCTGTGGGATTTGGCCGTGCGATTTTGAGTCCGCGCGATTAACGGTTGCTGGTTTTTTAAGTTGATTGAGTTACGCACCCCTGCTCCCGCCAACTTAAAAAACTGCACGTCTTCGCGTCTCCAAGTCCGGAGCTGTCAGCGGCCATCCTTGCCATTTCCATGTTTTATAGTAACCTCACCCCATGTTGATCACCTTTTTAACCACCGACAGCCACACGCTGACCCTGCCGCTGCCCGATGATTACGTGGGCACTGAACTGGAAATCATCGTCCAGCCGACCACCGCTGCGTCGCGTCGCGCCAAAACACCGGTCTTCGGCTGTGCCAAGGGGCAATTCCACGCCACCGCCGACTTCGACGAGCCACTGGCCGATTTTGGAGAGTATCAAACCCCGTGAAACTGTTGCTGGACACTTGAATTGGAAAAACTGCCGTGGTTGCACCGCGACCCGTTTGACCGATTGCTCGTTGCCGCCGCGTTTGTGGAAAACATGAGCCTGATTACCCACGACCAAAACCTGCGACTGTATCCGGTGCCGTGTTTTTGGTGAATCGGCATCATTCATCCGCGGATAAAAAAACCTAAAAAAACTTTTTAAATTCCCCTTGACGCCGCCCATCAACTCGCTACTTTCCGTTCCATGATTTCCGAGCTTGACAACGCGGCCGCCGGGCGGGTAAGTTACTCTCTCGCTCTCTCGCTCTCTCGCTCTCTCGCTCTCTGAGCATGACGTTTGCCCCGACTCCTTAATTTCCCGGCAGAATTTTAACCGCTTCATTCCCGATGTGGTTAACAACTCCCGTCACGGATTGACCAAATTCACCAACAGAGCAGCCTTTCCTGCCAACAGAAACGTCGTTCCCGACCACAGAAAGACCTTTTCTGACCACAGAAACGTCCTTTCTGACGCCAGAAACGTCTTTCCCGACAACAGAAAAGCCTTTTCCGACGACAGAAACGTCCTTTCTGTCAACAGAAACGTCTTTCCCGACGACAGAAACGTCCTTCCTGACAACAGAAATGTCCTTTCTGACGGCAGAAACGTCTTCCCCAAAGCCATTTTTACCCCTTTCAACCCCGTAAAAAAACCCAACTAAAGGAACCCCACCATGTCCACCCAACTCATTAAACCGCTAACCCGCAACTACTTGCCTTCCAGCGAAGACCAAGCCTTCCTCTGGCTCCTCAACTTCAAGACCGAGTTGCCGCGCTTCTCCAACATCTACAAACTCGACCCCGACCTAATCCAGCAACTCTCTTTTTCCACCACCGTTTACGAACACACCCGCGAATACGCCGCCAACGCCTTCGATGTCTATCACGAGCGCATCGCCAACAAAAACCAGGCCGCCTGGAACCCCGT
>JAISDC010000185.1 GCA_031265105.1 Verrucomicrobiales bacterium | reverse complement strand
ATTCAGGCGCAACGCCCCCGCTGACGGGGAGTGGCTGCCTTGGTCAGCATTGGAAAAAATCCCCCTGCCCGCCCCGCACCGGAAAATCTTGCAAGTAGTAAATCTCAAAACTCAAAATTCAAATCTCAAAACCACAACTGATTAACGCAAAACTAGCTGGCGCCCGTGTCAGTGCCTTGGACGCGTTTTACATTTTGCCTTGTGGTTTTGAAATTTGAGATTTGAGTTTTGACTTAACAACCACCAACACCATCAGCCCCGCCAGCCAGATGGCCCAAGCCGCCGGCTCCGGAATCGCCACGGCAGACCAAGCCAGCGCATAAGTCTCGAATAACGCGCTGGCGTCCGTCATCGTCATATCATACACCATGTCGTCGAAGGTGACGGTGAAGCCGTAGGTAAAACCGCCGTCCAGTTCCAGGCGCAGTAATTCCGTGTTGTTGTAAAGACTGTGCGAGGTGGCCAGCAATTGACTGACATCCTCATCCAGCAGCCAGACGCTCAAGTTTAAATTGCTCAGAGACAGGTCTTGGTAAGTCTGCTCGACGTCATCATAAATGGTATTGCTGAACCAAGTCAGGGCCACGGTCAGCTCAATGTCGCTGACGGTGTAAGTCAGGACATAATCAACACTGTCGCCATTGCCGATTTGCGCCAGGTCCCAGCCGTTCAGTCCCAACCCGATACGGGAATCGGTCACCAGCTGCTGGTAAAGCTCCGCGCTCCGCGTCAGGTTGAGCAACCCGGCGCCGACTTGATAGTCCAGCGACTGGGTGGTTTCGATGACACCGTCGTCATTAACCGCCTGCCCGTTGTTCCACCCGACGGTCTTGGTCGCGCCGGCCATCAGCACCACCTTGATGACCCGCGTATCCAGCGCGTTGGTGTTGCCGGGCATTGTGTTCTTCGCCAAATCCTTCAACAACGCGATGCCGCCGCTGACCATGGGTGCGGCGAAGCTGCTTCCCGCCACGTTGATATAATACAAGTCCGTCTCCGCGGGATGTTCCGGGTCATACGTCGCCAGCACCATGCCGGTCCCCGGCGCGGCCAAGTCCACCCCGACGCGCACGCCATGAATCGTCTGCTTGGTCTGCGGATTGTAAAAATCCAGCGGCGCGCCCGAGGCGAACTCCGCCGGGTGGTCATACACGTGGTTGTCGTTATAATCCAAGGCCCCCACAGAAATTCCGTTGAACCCCGCAGCCGGGCCGCCGGGCGCCGCGTCCGGCCCCTCATTGCCAGCCGCCACCACCAGGGCCACCGTAGGATTGTCATGCGCCAACCCGTCCAGGAAGCCCGCGTAACTCACCCCAGTTTCTTTATCCACCGCCCGCCCGGTCGGATCCGTGTAACCCCAACTACTGTTGATGACGTCCACCCGGCCGGTGCCGCTGAAATACTGCAAGTACGGCGTCAGGAACGATTCCTTGGTCATGAAAAACGCGCCGGGGTTCTCCACGTCCCAGGACTGCGCAATCGCCCCCGACTGAATCGCCGCCAACGGCGCAATACCCGTGCCCAGCGCCGACAAATAGCCATCGAACAGATCAAGCCCGGCCATCATCGCCGCCACCGCCGTGGCGTGGCTATCATACTGCCCCGCCCCCGGCGCCGACTCCTCGTCATACGGAATGCTGGAATTCGCGTTCAACGTGGCGGGACTAAACCACCACGTAATCCCCGGCCCGATGGACAGCGGAATCCCCTCCTGCCGCGTCGTAAACACCGTGTGTCCGTTCCACACCAGCCCGCCCTCCACACTGGCAATGGCAGCGTCGATGCCGAAATACCCCATGCCATACAACGTCATCGTGCCGATTAAATTATTCGCGTCCTGCGCCCAAACAAAATTCTGGCCGTCAATATCATACTCACCGGAAATAATATTATCGTGCGCCTGGAACAACTGACCCACCGCCGCCGGCGCCCCGCCCAGCAACAGCGACAGCGACAGTCCCCAGCCAACCGCCAAACCCCAACCCGTGAACCGTCTTGTTTTGCCCATAATGACTCCCATTACGAAAGTGCAACGAGCAATAACCCTAGCAAACCGACAGGCCGATAAAAGGAAGTTTTTTAGGTTTATTGGCTTTGCCTGAAAGCCGCTGACATTGAATGGATTGCGGGGGCAGGATTTGAACCTGCGGCCTTCAGGTTATGAGAAATTTTTCAGTATAATATTAAAATTCCTAACAGCCTTCTTTTCCGCATAAATACAGTGTTCTTTATGTTACATATGCGCGGCTTGGGCAAACTTTAGGCACAAAAATGACGATTTCCAGGCACAGTAAAATCGAGCTAAAAAGGCACAGTCAAAATAGTTCCGAGCGCGGATGTGTGTCACTTACTATGAGAACACTGCCACAGGTTAGTTATTGCAACCAATAATCCGCCGGGGTGGATAAAAATTCGCCGAGGCCAATGCCTTGTGCGCCAACCAATAGCTGTCTTTTGGGATTAAATAATTTGGCGAATGCGGTCATGCCCGGCAGTGCCGCTTTGCGCCGACCGCTTTTGACTTCAATGGCCACGGAAATTCGCCCCCGCCGCAAGACAAAATCCACTTCCAAATCGCGTTCCCGCCAGTAGGAGATTTTTATGTCGCTGCCAAGCGTGGAATTGAACAAATGCGCGCCGATAGCGGATTCCGTCAGCCGTCCCCAATAGTCACCGTCCCGGCGCGCCTCGTCCAGCGAACGCGGGTCGCTGACGGTGATGATGGCGGTGTTGAGCGCCTGTAACTTCGGGCTGGAGCCGCGCTGGCGGATTTGGTGGCCAGTGTATTTGGGCAGACCGGCCAGCATCCCCGCGCCTTGCAACAAATCCAGATAATGCGCCAGCGTGACGGTGTTGCCGGCGTCAACCAGTTGGCCGAGCATTTTTTGATACGACAAAATTTGCCCGGAATAAGCGCAGCCCAATTGAAACAACCGCCGTAACAACGCCGGTTTGTCCACCCGTGTCAGCATGAGGATGTCGCGGGCCACGGTGGTTTCAATGAGCGAATCCAACACATACCGTCGCCAGCGTTCCGGCTCGTTAATCAATCCCGCCGCGCCGGGATATGCGCCGTAATAAATGTATCGCTCCAAATTCCAACCAAACGCCTTTTTCATTTCCACGAACGACCAATGCGAGGCAGTGACAGTCTCGAAACGACCGGCAAGACTTTCGGTAACGCCCTTGTGCACCAACAACGGCGAGGAACCGGACAGCACCACTCGCAGCGGAGTTTTTTGTCGCGTATCCTCATCCCACAATAATTTTACCAAGGTTGCCCAGTCGGGGACTTTTTGAATTTCATCCAACACCAGCAACGCTCCTGCTTGATGTTGCCCCGCGAGCAAGCGAGCCAGGTCCCATTGTTGGCGCAGCCAAGTCAGGTCGCCCTGCGCGGCCGGGTCATCGGCAGCGGCGTAATGCGCGGGGTATTTCAATGCCGCCATGACCTGGCGCACCACGGTGGTTTTGCCCACTTGTCGCGGGCCGGTCAACACTTGCAAAAAGCGACGCGGCTCTTTAAGGCGACGCAATAAGGTATCATGGATTGTTTGGCGCTTCATACAATTTACTCAATAACTAGAGTAAAATTACTCAAGGTCAAATCTATTTTTGCAACAGCTGTTAACCTTGTGAGACGACGACAGTGGGACAGGAACACGCCGCCGAGGAAATTGATTTGGCACGTTTGGCGGCGCAAGCCAAGCTCGGCTTTAATCAAGACCGGGGAGTGGCGGCGCTGGAATTGCGGCGTGTCACCGGGTCGGTAGGCGGCGCTCAGCCGAAAGCATTGGTCACGCTGGAACCGCGCACCGGTCGCTTTTGGGTTGGCGCGGTGGAATGTGAAGGCGGTGTGCCGCTGATTTTGAAATTTCAAGACGACGCTGACGATGACACGCCGTTGCTGGAACACGCGCTGTCGTTGACGGCGAAGCGGTGCGGTATTGACGCGGTGGACTCCATGCTGGTTAGCGGCAAGGACAGGCAAGGACGGATACTTAATCATTTCGCCGCCAAGCGTTTTGATATTCGTGACAGTCAGCGGGTGCATTATTTGTCATTCGCCGGAGCTACCGAGGGCAAGTACGGGATTGGAGAAGCAGCGTCAGCGGACTATGTTCATGTGCTGACCGCCACCGTTCGTTTGTCGCGCGATGTTCGCGCCGGTGAGGAAATGTTGCGCCGCGCGATTTTCAACGTAGCCGTCGCTAACATTGACGACCACATTCGCAATCACGGATTTTTGTTTGACGGCAAGGAATGGCACCCGGCGCCGGCGTTCGACCTGATCCACGCCGCCATCACAGAAACCACCGAGCGCGCGATGCCCGTGGCTGGCAGGGTGAGCAACATTATGCGCGCTGACATTGAGCGTCTCATCGCGCAAGCCGGTCTGCCGCGCCAAGCCGCTGACCGTGCGCTGGAACAAGTCGGCGCCGGATTGAAAGAATTTTTCGCCGTCGCCGCCGCCGCGACGCTGTTGCTGGAGAATGCCATCGCCGAGATCGCCGTTGGCATTGAACAGCGTTACAGGAACATGACCGATGACACCCTAACGTAATGAATATATACTATAGAATGACGTTTTTGTTTCCTCCAGCACTGTCAGCGGCCAGTGTTGGTGGTTTATGGCTAAATCCACCAACAGTGGTTTTGTCACGCCGGTCACGACGCATCGGTATGATTCTGCCAAACGTAAAAATTTGCCCGCTGCCGGTGACGCGTTAAGCACACCCGAGGCGGCGCCGAAAATTTCCTATAAATATGACCCGCATCGCACACCGACATTGCGCTTCAACGAGGAAATTGCCGGCTAGCGGCGGTTGCTCGACAAAAGTATGCGGCGCGCGCTGACGGCGGATGAGGCGACGGGGCTGGCGGCATTGCTGGAGAGGCCGCAACCGTGGCTCGAATGGACGGACAAACGCGAGCAGCCGGCGTTCGCGGTCGAGCCGGTGGCGTTGCACATTCACGAACGGGTGTCAGCGCGGGCGGTGTTGCGGGCGGCGCGCCGCGAGGATATTCAGCGCGATTTGTTCGCCGAAACCGCGCAGTCCTAACACCTCTCCAAGCCCTCCATGAACTCCCGGTAAAAAAATAAAAAAATTATAAAAAAACCTTGCGCCGGACGGATTGTTAGTATAACTTCACAACTCGTTATCGGCGCAAGCTGACATTGACCGGCAAAACATGGTTGGTTAAGCGGAGGCGAAAAACCGGTAACTTGTTAAAGATGATTGACATAGACCATAGAATCGAAGCATCGCGCTCTCGCGCTCTCGCGCTCTCGCGCTCTCGCGCTCTCGCGCTCTCGCGCTCTCGCGCCTAGGCCGGGCCGGTTAATTTACCAGTCTCTCTTTGCCAAAAATATTCCCCATACGGACAAGTCGCGTCACCGGACGCGCAAGTCAGCCAGTTTCGCCCTAAAGACACTCTGCTTTGCCGCAAAGATGTTCTTCATCACGGCAAAGTCATGCTTCTTTGGCCCAAAGACATTCTTCTTTACGGCAAAGACGTTCTTCATTGCGCCAAAGCAGAACCTCCCGGCCCCCCACCGTCATCCTGAGCGGAGCCGCGCCGCGGCGCAGTCGAAGGACCGGTGTGCCCCACCTCAGCGGCCCGCGCGCACTCAAACGGCTGAAGCGG
>JAISDC010000092.1 GCA_031265105.1 Verrucomicrobiales bacterium | reverse complement strand
GCCAGTTCTCCGTGCCGTCGCCCTTCACCACGCCGGGCAAGACTTGGTTGGGGTCGGCCTTGCCGTTGCCGGTGGTGTCGAGGTGGACGGTGCCTGCACCGTCAGCGGTGCCGGTGACGGTGAGGGAGCCGCCCGCGCCGGTGTCGCTGTTGACATTAATATTGATGATGCCGTCGTTGGTCATGTTGTCGAAGGTGACATCGTAGTCGCCGATGTTCCAGGTGCCGTGGTTTTCACCGTTATTGCCGCGGCTGTCTTTGTCGAAAGTCCACGCGCTGTCGCCGCCGGTGATGAGGTTGCCGCCGGTGAAGCCGCCGCTGCCGGTGGCGCCGGTGTCAAGGATGACGGTGATGGTGCTGTCGTCGTGTTGCGCGATGTCGCCGGTGAAGCTGCTGCCGGGGCCGCTGACGGTGAGGTCGATGACGGCATTATCGTTGCCGGTCAGTGCGCCGGTAATGACCGAGCCGGCGCTGCCGGTGATGGCGACTGAGCTATCGTCGCCGGCAATCGTGTTGCCGGTCAGGGTAGAGGCGGCCAGGTTAAATTCCACGGTTGAGCTCCCGGTGATCAGCATGGCGTCGCTGTGCATGGCGGAACCGGCGCTTAAATTGACCGTGGCATGGGTGGCGTCGAAAAACTCGGCGGTGCCGCTAAGCGTGGCGGTGCTGATCAAGTTGATGGTCGTGTCGTTGCTGCCGGAGGCGCGTAGCGCATAATTCCCGTCATGCTGGACTTGCACCTGATCCAAGGTCAGGGAGTTCGTCCCCCCGTTCACATAAATCAAGCCCTTCTCATCTTCAGCGCGGAACGTCACTGCCAATGCGCCGCCGGTGACGCTGATGGTGCCGCCAGTCATGTGAAAAGCGCTGCCTGCGCGCACCGTCGCCTGCAAATCAGACAATTCAAGCACGCCACCCTCGGTGGCAGCGCCGATGGCCCCGTTGGCGATGTCAACGAGGCAATCCGCTCCGCTCAAGTAAGAACCCTGCCCGCTTACGCGAAACCCATTGACCGAAGACCCCGATGAAGTGACCGACACCCCGGTGGCGCGCATGGTCGAACTGTTGTACACTATCAATCCATATCCAGACTCTCCTTGCGTTATGATGGCAACACGATCGACCGTCGCCAACGAACTGCCAGTCGCATACACGCCGTAACCGTAGCTGCCGGTGGTGGTGATGGCGCCGCCGGACAAGGCCAGCCGGGCCTGACCACCGACAATGGCGCCGTATCTGCCGTTAGCCTCGCTGAAGGTGGAACTGAGGGTGAGGTCGGTGCCGCTGTAGGAGCCGAGGCGGCCGGTGACTTGCAACGCCGCGCGTGCGGTGGACGTGGCGGAGTAGGTCATGCCTGACTCGACAGGATGGGCGGTGTTGCTGACGTAGAGGCTCTGCGCGAACACATTCAACGCGGAGGCGCTGAGGGCGCAGAGGATTAGGAGTTTTAGTTTGGGGTTCATGTTGGTTCTTTCGGTTGTTGGTTTGTGGTTGTTTTTTTAAGCTGCATTAACGCAAAGGAACCAAGGCGCGAAGATTTTTTTGGTTTGGTTTTTTAATTAACAAAAATCTTTGCGCGCTTTGTTCCTTTGCGTCTTTGCGTTAATGAGGCTGGTTAGAGTTTGGTTTCTTCGACGGAGATGTCCTGGCCGACGAGGATTTTGTCGATGGCGGGTTTGCCGATGGGCTTGCCGGTTTCCATGATTTCGAGTTTGTAGGAGCGGATTTCGGAGATGGTCGGGATGGGGCGCTCGTCGATGAAATGGCTTTCGCTGCCTTCATACAACAAGATCCATTCGCCGTGGTTGGTGCTGGCGGTGAGGCGGGCGTTGTGGTAGCCGCGCGGCAAGGTCCAGTGGATGGGGACTTTGCCGCCGTCGAACACGGCGTAGAGTTTGCCGATGAGGTTGTCGATCGGGGCGCTGGTGTTGGGTTTATAGACGATGCCCAACATTTCGTAGTCTTCCTGGGTGCATCTGGGGCTGCGGAAGATGCGGTCGGTGAGGCGGTCTTCCTGCCACAATAGGCCGCCGCGTTTGCCGTTGATGGCGGCGAGCAGGTCAACGAGGTATTGGATGACGGGGACGCGGACGGGATCCATGCTTGGTTGAGTGAGGAGTTGGATGCGCAGGGCGCGTAATGCGGCGAGGAGTTTTTCCACCTCGTCGATGGCTTGGTTTAACTGGCCGTAGGCGGCGGTGGTTTCTTTGACATTGGCAATGTCGGCGTCGGCGAGGCCGGGGTCGGTTTTGGTTTGGACGTTGACGAGATTGCCGCCGTATTGGTTGAAGAAGTCAAAGATACCGTCCCAGGTTTTATGGATATATTTTTTGACGCTGAAGGCGCCGATGTTATTACTATTTCGCATGTTACTCCTTGTGGTTTATTGGGTTATGTTTTCTCAGGCGACGGAGCCGCCGTCGAAAGGGGTGAAATCTGCCGCGCAGATGGCGATATCTGCCGTGCAGGTGACGTTATCTGCGCCGCAGGTGTCGATATCTGCCGCGCAGGTGACGTTATCTGCGCCGCAGGTGTCGATATCTGCCGCGCAGGTGACGTTATCTGCGCCGCAGGTGTGGAAATCTGCCGAGCAGGT
>JAISDC010000038.1 GCA_031265105.1 Verrucomicrobiales bacterium | reverse complement strand
CGCGCCTCTGCGGTAAATGTGCTTCAAGCCTCGGTTTCGAGGAAGCCTTGCAAGTGGCGGATGCGCGTGGGGTGACGCATCTTGCGCAGCGCCTTGGCCTCGATCTGGCGGATGCGTTCGCGGGTCACTTTGAACTGGCGGCCGACTTCCTCCAGCGTGCGGGAATAACCGTCCACCAGGCCGAAGCGCTGCTCCAGCACGGCGCGCTCGCGCTCGGTCAGCGTGTCGAGCACGTCCTTGATTTTTTCCTTGAGCAAGGCGTAGGCGGTCATGTCGGACGGGTTCTCGGCGCTCTTGTCCTCGATGAAATCACCGAACGTGGTGTCGTCGCTGTCGCCGACTTGCGCTTGCAATGAAATCGGCTGCTGCGCCATCTTTAACACGGCGCGGACCCGTTCCACCGCCATCTGCGTTTCCTCGGCCACCTCATCGGGCGTCGGCTCGCGGCCGAATTCCTGCACCAACTGCTTTTGCACGCGCATCAGTTTGTTGATCGTCTCGATCATGTGCACCGGGATGCGGATGGTGCGCGCCTGGTCGGCGATGCTGCGGGTGATGGCCTGGCGAATCCACCAGGTCGCGTAGGTGCTGAATTTGTAGCCGCGGCGGTACTCGAATTTTTCCACCGCTTTCATCAGGCCCATGTTGCCTTCCTGAATCAAATCGAGAAACGACAGGCCGCGGTTGGTGTACTTCTTGGCGATGGAAATAACGAGCCGCAGGTTGGCTTCCACCATCTCGGTCTTGGCGCGCAGCGCCTTGCGCAGCCAGTCGCGCAGTTCCCGGTAATCGCGGGTGTAATCCTCGGCGGTCATGCGGAACTTGTGGCTCAATTCATCAAGCTGCTGCGCGACCAGTTCCCGTTCCTCCCGGTCGCTTTTTTTCTTCGACTTGTTCTTTTCCAGGCGGGCCAGTTGCAGGCTCAACTCATTGACGCGCCGGTAATGGTTGTCGCACATCACCACAAATTCCTCGGTGACTTTCTGCTTGAAGAAAAACTTGGGATACAATTTCTGCAGGGATGCCTCGGCCCGGTCATACTCCTTGCGCGCGCGCTGGCGAGCGGCCGGATGCTTCAGCGTGACGAGCTTGTCGTAACTGGCCGTCACTTTCTTGTCAACCTCGGCGACCTGCTTGATCAGCTTTTTTAGCGCCTTCATGTACTTCTCGCGGCTGTCAATCTTCTTGTCCTGAATGACCCGGTCGAAGCGTTCACGGCCTTGCTCGAGTTTTTCCGCCAAGCTGATGTACTCGTTGGCGACAAAACCGAAGCGGTGCAGGAATTTTTGCACGGTGGCCTCGGCGTCCTCGATGCGTTTGGAAATCTCGACCTCCTGGTCGCGGGTCAGCAACGGCACCTGGCCCATTTGCTTGAGATACATGCGCACCGGGTCGTCCAGGATGTCGAGCTTGGCCTCGTTCTTGGAAGTATCGTCCTCGTCGTCCTCCTGGCCGATCAGCGCCTGCTTGTACCGGTCCACCTCGGAGGCGTCAATCACGTCAATTTCAAGGGTGCGCAGGAAACCGAGAATCGCCTCGATTTGCTCGGCGTTGTTCACGCTGCCGGGCAGGGCCTCGTGCAGGTCGTCGAAAGTCAGGTACCCCTGCTCGCGCGCCAGCTTGATGACCTCGCGCAGGCGGGCGTGCCATTCCTCGTTGCCGCTCCATACGGCGGCGACCATTTCCTTTTCTGAAAAATGGCTGGCGCCGGCCGGCAGGCCCGCTGCCTTGGCTTTCGACGCCGAGGCGTCCGGCTTGGACTTTTTCCCGGACGCTGGCGCGGCTGGCTTGGATTTTTTGCCGGGCGCCGGCGCGGTTTTGCCAGCCTTGGCCGCGACTTTGTCACGGTCAGCGGCGGCGGTTTTTGGCGGGTTGATTTTTGCGGCGGGAGTCTTCGGCTTGGTCACCGACTTTGACTTCACTGGCTTCGAGTTGCGTTTTTTCAAGTAACAGACCTTGTTTAATTAGAAATATATCATCATGCCCCGCTTCCAACAGGGCATGCGGTCCCTTTTGGGGACTTTTTAAAAGAGGATTAAAGTAGATAGCTAAGTCCTTGCTGTCAAAGTATTTTTCTGTAGTTGCAAGTTTCGCATCCGCGCCAGCAGCGCCGCCTTGTCATTGTCAGCGAGTCCCGGCGCGGCCAGTTGCCGCCAGACAATTTGCAACTGCCCCTGTACATGGTTCAATTGCAGCAGCCGTACCAACCGGCCCGCCATCGCCAGCGTCGCGTCGTCCGCCGTTTTTTCCAATTCTTCCAGCGGCAAACCGGCGAGAAAATTTTGCTCACGGTCAGCGAGTCGCGGCAGCACCGCGGTGATATTTTCCCAGCCCTCGTCGTTGTACAAGTCCGCCAGCTTTTGCCACAACTCCGCTCCCGGCAAATCCCGCACCCACAGCGGATCGAGCATTTTCTGCACCGCGGGAATCTGGCGCGGGTGGGCGGCGACCAGTTGCAGCAGGTTCAACATCAGCGGATGCGGTTGCAACACCTCGGCCCGCGCGGGCGGCGCGACTCCGCCGCTGACGGTGAGGTTGGCGCGCTCATGGTCAGCGGCACGGGCGGCGGTTTGTTGCGCGGATCTTTTCGCCTGCCGCTCCAGTTCGGCGACCCGCGCCAGCAGGATGTCGTCGCTGACGCTGAGCCGCAGCGCCGTCTGCCGCAGCAATTGCTCGCGGTAGGCGCGGTTCGGCACCCGCGCCAGGAACGCCGCCGCGCTTTCAATCACCGCCCGCCGTCCGCTGATGGCGGACATGTCGTTGGTCTCGCGCAGCCGGTCGAGATAAAAATCCAAATACTCCTGCGGCTTGGCGACGCACGCCTTGAACGCCGCGGCGCCCTCCCGCGTGATCATCGAGTCGGGGTCGTGGCCGTCCGGCAGCCGGACAATCTGCACGCCCAACTCCGTTTGCAACATCGCGTCCATGCTGTCGGCCTGGTCGAGAAAAATCTGCGTCACCCGTTCCGCCGCGTTCAGCCCGGCTTTGTCAGCGTCGAGACACAACACCACCTGTTTGGTGTACCGCTTGATGATGCGCGCGTGCTCCGGCGTGAACGCCGTGCCGAGCGGCGCGACCGCGTTCAGCACACCGGCAGCGTGGCAGCGCAACACGTCAATTTGTCCCTCGCAAATGATTGCGCGACCCTCGTCCATGATGGGCCGCTTGGCGCGGTGCAGGCCGAACAGCACCTTGCTCTTGGTGAAAATCGGCGTCTCCGGCGAGTTGATGTATTTCGCCGCCTTCGCCTCTTTATCCAACAAGCGCGCGCTGAACGCGATGGGCTGTCCCTGGTCGTTGGCGATGGAAAAAATCAGCCGCCCGCGAAACCGGTCGTACATCCGCCCCGCCTCGTTCCGTACCAGCAGGCCCGCCGCCAGCAGCAGCGCCTCGTCGTAACCATGCTCCTGCCCCCAATGCAACGTGTCATCCCAGGCGTCCGGCGCGAACCCCAGCCCGAAATCCTTGATCCACGACTGCGGAATCTCGCGCCCGTGCATATAATCCCGCGCCGCCCGCGCCCGCTGATCGTGCAGCAATAATTCACGCCAATAGACCAGCACCTCGCTATGCAACACCAGCAGCCGGTCGCGCTGCCGCCGCTGACGGTCATAGTCACCGTCAGCGCCGCCGCGCCGCTCCTCCTCGACGCGGATGCCGACCTTCTCCGCCACGCGCCGCACCGCCGCCGGGAAGTCGAGATTTTCGTACAACATCAAAAACTTGAACACGTCCCCGCCGTGCCCGCTGCTGAAGCACTTGAAAGTCTGCCGCTGCGGCGAGACGAAAAACGACGGGGTTTTCTCCTTATTAAACGGGCTGAGCGCCTTGAAATTAGCCCCGGCGCGCTTGAGCGGCACATAGCCGCCGATGACATCCACAATGTCAGCGGCCTGCCGCACCTGCTCAATCACCTGCGGGGGAATTGCCATGCGCCGACTATAAACACCCCGGCGCAAAACACAACCCCACCGTCAGCGGCCCGACCAGCCGCGCGTGATGGAGTCACTGTCAGCGCGCGCCTGCCTTGGTGAAATACATTCCTACCGTGTGTATTTCAGCTTACGGAAAATTATACTGGAAATAATTGACGCCAACTTCTTTTATCTTTAAAATAAATATTCATTATAATCTATTAATGCCATGTTTGTTGATAAATTAAGTACGGCTTGGCGGCTTGGCGGCTTGGCGGCTTGGCGGCTTGGCGGCTTGGCGGCTTGAAAGTATTTATCCGGATAGGGAATTGAAAGTTTTTTTTCGCGCTATTTTGGGCGCGTTCCCAGTGCCACCGACTTCTCTCCTGCGATCAGTGGGAAACTTATTGCCACGGGTGAAAAATCCACCGCATCCCGCTGTTGATGGGATAACGCTGCCTTGTTGATTTAAATCCTAAACAGATTCTCAAATATATGATCCAACCTCCATCGTTCTTGTTATACATTGACGCAGGTTCCGGCAGCCTGCTGATTCAATTCATTGTGGCCGGCATCGCCAGCTTGGCCATCGCCTTCCGGCACAAAATTTACTCGGTCAAAACCTGGCTGGCCAAGCGGTTCGCCAACGGCAAAAAAAACGGCCCGGACGCAAAATGACGACGGCCGCTAATTCCTACCGGGATCCCGACGGCTTTATCTTATTCCATAACGGCAAGCACTGGCGCGTGCTGATGCCCGCTTACCGCCAACATTATGAACGATTCATCGGCTCCGGTTTGTATGACCATCTGGCGGCGGCAAAAAAAATCGTCGCGCACACTGAATCCGCGGAACTGCTGGTGCCCGGACAGTACAAGGTGCTGTTGCCGGAGCAATTGCCGCTGATCAGTTATTCGTATGCCTGGTGCTTTGAGCAACTCAAGGCCGCGGCGTTGCTGACCTTGGACATTCAAGCCGTCAGTCTGGCCCACGGCATGAGTCTGAAGGACGCCACGTCATTCAACGTGCAGTTCCAGAATGGCCGGGCGATTTTTATCGATACCAGTTCGTTTGAAATTTACGAAGCCGGCCGGCCGTGGCAGGCGTACGGGCAATTCTGCCGGCATTTTTTGGCTCCGCTGGCGTTAATGGCCATGACTGACGCGGGCTTGCATTCGCTGCTGGAAACCAATCTCGACGGCATTGACCTCGGCCTGTGCGGCAAACTGCTGCCCGGCAAATCATGGTTGAACACCGGCCTCATGGCGCACATTCATCTTCATGCCAGGGCCATCGCCAAACAGTCCGCCGCTGACGGTGCCGGTGCGCCAATCGCCAAGCCCGTTACCAAAGTCCAGTTGCTCAACATCATTGAACACTTGCGCCTCACGATTGAAGGACTGACGCTGTCACCGCGAAAAACCACCTGGGATGACTATTACGAGTGCAACAATAATTATTCGCAACGCTGCTTTGCGGACAAGGAAAACTGGCTGGTCACCACTATCAAACAACTGCCCCAAAAACAGGCGCTGGTCTGGGACATCGGGGCCAACAACGGGCACTTCAGTCGGTTGATTGCGCCGCTGACAGAGCACATTGTCTCCATGGATTTCGATGCCAATGCCGTGAACGACAACTTCCGCGCCAATCTCGCGCGCGGCATCACGAATATCCTGCCGTTGCAAGTCGATTTGACCAATCCGTTCCCGCGTCGTGGCTGGGCGCTGGCGGAACGCGGCTCACTGTTTGACCTGCCCAAGCCCGATTTGCTGGTGGCGCTCGCGCTGATTCACCACCTAGCCATCGGCAACAACCTGCCTCTAGGTCTGGTGATGAAAACCTTCGCCGATATCACGCGCAAATACCTGGTCATCGAGTTTGTCGAGAAACACGACGGGCAGGTGCAGAAACTGCTGGCGCGGCGAAAAGATATTTTCCCTGGCTACCATCTGGACGGCTTCAAGGAGGCTGCGTTGAAGCATTTCGCCATCGTCCGGTCAACCAGAATCCAGGACACCCCCCGCCACTTGTTCCTGTTGGAAAAAATATAATATGCGCAAGAATATCAGTTACCTGCCGGCTTGGTTGGCTATGCTGTTCGGGGCCGTGGTCAATGCCACGCTTTTTATCGACCCGCTGGATGAAACCCTCTGGTCATTGGTGGTTTACGTGGTGATGAGCTTGGTGACCTATTGGCTGTTGCAAAAAATATTTTTCTGGCGACATCGGAACCAAGCCGGCGCCGACTGGAGCGCCGCCTTCATTCTCTTCACCAGCACCCTGACAGGCTTGGTCAGCGAGGGGCTGTTATTCAAGCCCGGCTTCGACCTGCCGCGGGGTGGCATCATCTGTTACTTGATCGCCTTGGCGCTGGCATTCGGGATATTGTTTTATATTTCCACGCCGGCACTGTCCAAGGCCCTGAAATATTTTCTCATCATCGGTTGCGTAAGCACCATCAGCGTCAAAATCCATGGCTTTTGCCGCAGTTGGCGGCAAATTACGCCGCTGGAAGATGTGGTACTGACACCAACCGGTCCGGTGACGGCCAAGCCCGACATTTATTTTGTCCTGATGGACGAGTATTCCGGCAACCCGGCTTTGCAACAATATTGGCACTACGACAATTCCTCCTGGCACCAACAACTCGCCAGGCTGGACTTGCAACCGGTTGACAATGCCCGCTCCCACATCAATTCCACCCTGTATGAAATGGCCTGCCTGTTTAACCTGACCGGGTTCCGACAACTGGATTATGCCTTTCGCTACGGCAATTTCGGACTCTTTTTTCACCGCTACGTTCGGACCAACAAGCTGTTCACTTTTTTGCGCGAGCAAGGTTACACGCTAGAACTTGACAGCCTGCTGGCTGCTGACGATCCGCTGTTCTTTTCCCCAGTCCATACGAACAAATTCAATCATCACCTGTCATCAATCCTGGGCCGATGCCTGCAAACCAAGCTGTTGTACACCATGATTTATAACCGCAAACTGGCGGACCAAACTCGCGCCGCGCTGACAGTTTACGACCGGGTTAGATTGTCCGACCTAGTCCGGACATTGGAGAAAAAAATCGATCTGGCCCCGTCCTTTACCTACCTCCATTTGATGTTCACCCATACGCCCTATCGTTATGCCAGCGACGGAAGTACCAGCCCCGACGCCACCTATCTTTCGCAAATCGCTTACAACAACACCTTGACCTTGGATTTTGCCCGCCAGCTCATCGGCAAATATCAGCAGGCTAACAAGCCTCTAGTCCTCATCCTCATGTCCGACCACGGCTCAAGGGGCAATGCCGCCCCGGACGAAGACCAGTCCATACAAATGCTGGTCTATGATAGCAGTGACAAACTGAACCATCTGGAGGAAAATCTGGACGGTGTCAACCTATTCAGAATGCTACTGGCCGCCCATTTCAATGTCCCTCTACCAAAACAGGAATACCCCGGTTTCACCTACATAGCTAACCCAGTCCGCCAACCGGCAGCTTCCCCGGCGGATTGAATCCCGTGATTTAGGGTAGAATATATCCATGTCAGGGATTAAAACATGGAACATCCGCATTCTATGCGTTAACGCTGAAACACTCCCGTCAGCTCCGCCAGATCCTTCGTGACTTGGCGACGGGAGTCGCGTGGATGCCAAAGCGCTGGCAGTGACCGCAGAAATTCCGGCCGCAATCCTGGCTGGTATTTCCCACCGGACGTGTTTTATTATTCATGTCGTCCATGAATCTCAAACGTCTGCTGGTGCCCTTCTCCTCGCGCAATTACCGCCTGTTCTTCTCCGGTCAAATCGTCTCGCTGGTCGGCAATTGGATGACCCAAACCGCCACGGTCTGGCTGGTCTATCACCTCACCGGCTCCGCGTTCTGGCTCGGGCTGGTGTCCTTTCTCGGACAAATCCCCATTGTCCTGCTCGCCCCGGTCAGCGGCGTGTGCGCGGACCGCTTTGACCGCATGGGCATTCTCAAACTCACGCAGGTTTGCGCCATGTTGCAATCCATCGCCCTCGCGGCGCTGGCGCTGACCCAGACCATCAACGTCAGTTGGCTCATCGCGCTGGCGGTGGTGCAGGGCATCATCAACGCCTTCGACATGCCGGCGCGTCAGACCATTGTCATCCAGTTGGTCAACCGACGCGAGGACCTGCCCGGCGTCATCGGTCTCAACGCCTCGGTGTTCAACTTCGCGCGCCTGATCGGCCCCGGCTTGGCCGGGTTGTTGATTGACAGCGCCGGCGCCGGTTTTTGTTTCCTGATTGACGGAGTCAGCTTCATCCCCGTGCTGGTGGCGCTGACGCTGATTCGCGTGACACCGCATCGCCGCACTGAAAAAATCGAGTCGGTCTGGTCGGAATTCTACGCCGGCTTGCGTTACGCGGCGGGCTTCGGGCCGATCCGCCAACTCATCCTCAACACCGCCTGCTTCACCGTCCTCGGCCTCTCCTTTGGCGTGTTGATTCCGGTATATGCGCGCGATATTTTTCACGGCGACGCAAAGCTGCTGGGCATCATGATGTCCGCCATCGGCGTCGGCGCGATGCTGGCGGCGCTGTATCTCGCCACCCGCAGCGGCGTCAAGGGCCTGACCAAGGTCATCGTCAGCGGCGCGGTCGCGCTGGGCGTGGCCCTGCTGGCGTTCGCGTGGTCGCGCAACCTGCCGCTGACCCTGGGCTGTCTGCTGCTGTGCGGCTTCGGCCAGGTGCTGATTCTCGCCAGCACGAACACGCTGGTGCAGAACCTGGTGGACGAGCAAAAGCGCGGGCGGGTGCTGAGTCTCTACACGCTGGCCATGCTCGGCGGCTGGCCGCTCGGCAACTTGTTAATCGGCGCGATTGGCGACCGCCTCGGCCCGGCGCCGGCCACCGCGCTGTGCGGGGTCGCGTCGCTGATCATCGCTTATTGCTTCCACCGGCAGTTGCCCCGCTTCCGCCTGCAGGCGCGCGCCGCGCTGAAGACCCGCGTGGATGTGCCATCGTCAATGGTGGAGTAGGCTTGGCGTCGGCTCGCGGTGAACAATATCCACGGTCAATTCCCTGACCATAATCCAGACTTCCGCTGCGTCCGGGGAGTCGCGATAAAAAAACCAGGCGGTGCGTGAACACCGCCTGGTTTCTCGTTAACCATCAGCCTGACGGAAGTAGGGAACCCCCATATTGGTCAAACCCCCGCCATGCCGCGGTCAAGTTGGATTATAACCTCGACGATTATAGGTTGTAATAAGCATAATGTAGTAAATAAAACACAATGATAGATTTCAGCAAGTATTATTTATTAATTTTATGTATCTTCATCCTTCCGTCATGGTTAGCGGTTGACAATGGAGTCAACACGGAATACCGATGAACACGGATCGTTCGCGATTCCGCGCAAATTAACATCATCAGCGTCCATCGGTGGTTAAAGAATTTTAAACAGGCTTGCGCCCAGGCAAACATTCCCTAATTTTGGTTTCGTAAATAACAGGCTCTCTATTATGAAACCACCATCACCGGCAGCCAGCGCCAAGTTCAGCCCGATTGAGGAACTCATCGCCGCGGTGCGCCAGGGCCGGCTGGTGATTATGACTGACGACCCCGCGCGCGAAAACGAGGGCGATGTCATCGTCGCGGCGGAGAAGGTCACACCGTCAGCGATTAATTTCATGGTGCGCCACGCGCGCGGGCTGGTCTGCGCCCCGATTACCCAGGCGCGCGCCAGGCAGCTCGGCCTGCAACGCATGGTCGTTGACAATCGCGATTCGTTGCGCACCGATTACACCGTCAGCGTGGACGCGGCGCGCGGCGTCACCACCGGCATCAGCGCCGCCGACCGCGCGCGGGCGGTGAAAATTTTGTCGCAAAAAAAAGCCACGCCCGCCGACCTCATCCAGCCCGGCCACATCTTCCCGTTGCAGGCCAAGCCCGGCGGCGTCTTGCAGCGCGCGGGGCACACCGAGGCGGCGGTGGACTTGGCGCGGCTGGCCGGCCTCGACCCGTCGGCGGCGATTTGCGAAATCATGAAGGACGACGGCGAGATGGCGCGGCTGCCCGATTTGCTGCGATTCGCCGCTGACCATGACCTCAAAATCGGCAGCATCCGCGATTTAATCGAATACCGCCGCCGCACGGAAAAGCTGGTCGTGCGCGAGGAAACCGTGACGCTGCCGACCGATTACGGCCAGTTCGATTTGCATCTGTATCGCTCCGCGCTCGACGGCGCGCATCACCTCGCGCTGTCCAAGGGCAAACTCAGCGCCAGCAAGCCGCTGCTGGTCCGCGTCCACAGCGAGTGCCTGACCGGCGACATCTTCGGCTCGCAACGCTGCGATTGCGGCCACCAGTTGCACGACGCCATGCGCATGATCAGCGGCGAAGGCGGCGTGTTGGTGTACATGCGCGGGCAGGAGGGGCGCGGCATCGGCATCGGGCCGAAAATTCACGCCTACAAATTGCAGGAGCAGGGACTGGACACCGTCGAAGCCAACGTGCGGCTCGGCTACCCCGCCGACCTGCGCGAATACGGCATCGGCGCGCAAATCCTCTACGACCTCGGCGTGCGCCGGATGCGGCTGCTGACTAACAACCCGAAAAAAGTCGTCAACCTCGCCGGCTACGGCCTGGAAATCGTGGCGCAAGTGCCGATTCGCGTGAAACCGAACCGGCACAATAAAAAATATCTGGAAACCAAGAAAACTAAAATGGGACACCTGTTATAAAAATTCATCGCAGAGACGCAGAGCACGCTGAGTTGATTTTAATTAAAAAAAACTCCGCGCCCTCCGCGTCTCTGCGTTGAAAATTGGTCTTTATGCAAAAGAAAATCGCCATCGTCGCCAGCGAGTTCAACAAGGAATACGTGGACGGCCTGCTCGCCCACTGTCAGCGGGAGTTGCGCGGCCACGCGACGCTGACGGTGCGGGTGCCCGGCGCGTATGAAATCCCGCTGCTAACACAACGGCTGCTGCAACGCAAGGACATCGCCGCGGTCATCGCGTTCGGCGTCATCTGGCAGGGCCAGACCGCGCACGCCGACCTCATCGCCAGCGCCGTGACCAACCGGCTGATGGCGCTGTCGCTGAAATTCGACAAGCCGGTGATTCACCAGGTGCTCGACGTGCGCAACGAGCGCCAGGCGCGCGCGCGCTGCCTCGGCAAAAAACTGAACCGCGGCATCGAAGGCGCCCGCGCCGCGCTGAAGATGCTGGCACTTTAGACCGGCAATTCATCAAAATTTGTAATTTGTAACTTGTAATTTGAATTTTAAAACTATGGGCAAACGACGAGACGCGCGCCTGCTGGCGGTGCAATTTTTATACCAGGTGGAAGTGGGCGCGAAACAAGACCTGGAACCGAGCCTGGCCAACTTTTGGGACACCACCGAGGCGGCGCCGGCGTTGCGCGCGCTCGCCGAGCCGGCCATTCGCGGCGTGCTGGCCAACTACGACGCGCTCAACGGACAAATCAAAAATTTCTCGCAGAACTGGGACCTGCACCGCATGGCGCCGGTGGACCGCAACATCCTGCGGCTGGCCCTGTACGAAATGTCGCACTGCCCCGACATCCCGCCGGTGGTGTCCATCAACGAGGCGATTGACATCGCCAAACAACTCAGCACCGAGGAATCCGGCCGCTTCGTCAACGGCATCCTCGACCGCGCCAGCAAAACCCTCGACCGCCCCGTGCGCGGCAACGCTGACGCTGGGAGAAAAAAATAACTTCGCGCGTCGCGCCTGACCGTCACATTATTCATCATGTTTTCGTTTTTCAAAAAATGGGTCGCCGAAATCAAGGGCGGCAAAGTGGACTGGGACGAGGTCGAGGCCCATCTCATCCAGTCCGACCTCGGTCTGCCGCTGACACAGCGCGTGCTGGAAAAACTCCGGGGCCAGGCGTTGTCCGACCGCACCGTCAGCGCCGCCGCCACGCAAGCCATCCTCGAACTGTGGCCGCGCCCCGTCCGCCAACTCGTCCCCGCCGCTGACAGCGGCCCCGCCGTGTGGCTCATCATCGGCGTCAACGGCAGCGGCAAAACCACCACCATCGCCAAACTCGCCAGCCGCTACCGGCAGGCGGGCAAAAAAATCCACCTGGTCGGCGCCGACACCTTCCGCGCCGCTGCCATTGACCAACTCAAAGTCTGGGCCGACCGGCTCGGCGCCGGCTTCAGCGCCGGGCGCGAGGGCGGCGACCCGGCGGCGGCGGCGTTCCAGGGCCTCGCCGACGCCGTCAATCAGGGAGCGGACTTGGTATTGATTGACACCGCCGGGCGCCTGCACAACAAAGAAAACCTGTTGCGCGAACTGGAAAAAATGCGGCGCGTCATAAAAAAACAAGCACCGTCAGCGCCGCACGAAACCCTGCTGGTACTTGACGGCACCAACGGCGGCAACGCGCTCGACCAGGCGAAACAATTCCACAAATTCCTCACCGTCAGCGGCCTCATCGTCACCAAACTGGACACCTCCGCCAAAGGCGGCGCCGTCGCCGCCATCAAAGCCGAGACCGGCATCGACCCGCTGTTCGTCGGCCTGGGCGAAGGGACGGCGGACTTGGTGGAGTTCAACCCGCGCGACTACGTGGCGCGTTTTTTTTAATGACCAATTGGCGGAAAACCACCGCGCTAACTTAAAATAGCTCAATAAACTTAAAACTTTCTCCACACCCATGCCGCCCATGCCGCCCACCCTGCGCCTCCGCGTCACGTCGGCGGCGGAACGCCAAATCCGCTGCGGCCACCCGTGGCTCTTCGACGGCGGCATCCGCGCGCAAAACCGCCCCGGCGCTGACGGTGAACTGGCCGTCATCTACGACCGGCGGGACCGCTTCCTCGCCGCCGGCCTCTACGACCACGCTTCCCCCATCCGCGTCCGCGTGCTGCACCACGGTCAGCCGTGCCGGATCGACTCCGCGTGGTTCGCGGCCAACCTCGACCGGGCGCTGGCGGCGCGCGACGGCCTCGCCACCGCCGACACCACCGGGTTGCGCCTGGTCAACGGCGAAAACGACGGCTGGCCCGGCCTCGTGCTCGACCGCTACGCCGGCGCGCTCGTGCTGAAAATTTACACCGCCGCCTGGTTCTCGCGACTGCCGCTGCTGGTCAACCTGCTCGGAGAAAAATTCCCCACCCACAGCGTCGTTCTGCGCCTCAGCCGCAACCTCAGCGGCAGCGGCGACTGGCGCGACGGCGCCACCGTCAGCGGCCCGCCGATCACCGACCGCGTCATCTTCAGCGAGACCGGCCTCAAATTTTACGCCGACCTCCGGCGCGGCCAGAAAACCGGCTTCTTCCTCGATCAGCGCGACAATCGCCGCCGCGTCGGCGAACTGGCCGCCGGGCGCGACATGCTCAACCTGTTCAGCTTCACCGGCGGCTTCTCGTTGTACGCCGCCCGCGGCGGCGCCGGGCGCGTCACCAGCGTGGATCTCAGCCAACACGCCTTGGCCGAATTGCGCGACAACTGGCAACTCAATCACGCCAACGTCGCCGTCCGCGACTGCCCGCACGAGGAAATCCAGGCCGACGCCTTCGCCTGGCTGGCGCAGGCCGGTCGCCGTTACTCCCTGATGGTGCTCGACCCGCCGTCACTCGCCAAACGCGAGGCTGACCGCCCCGCCGCCCTCGGCGCCTATCAAAAACTCGCCCGCGCGGGATTACGCCGGCTGGCCGGCCGCGGCATCCTGGTCTGCTGCTCCTGCTCCGCCCACGTCAGCACCGAGGATTTTCTCGCCGTCACCCGCGCCGCCGTCACCGGCAGCGGTCGCCAAATCCGCGAACTGGCCGTTACCGGCCATCCGCCCGACCACCGAGTCACCGTGGAGGAATTGCGCTACCTGAAAGCCGTCTATTTCCAAAGCGCTTAACCATCAGTTAAACAACATTTAACCGCGGAGACGCGGAGGCGCGGAGATACAATTTTTTACAGGGAGATCATGGAGGACATGGAGGGGGCGGTTTAGTTAAAGCAAACTATCTCCATGACCTCCATGTTCTCCCGGTAAAAAAATTCCTTCGCGCCTTCGCGTCTTTGCGGCTGGAGTTTCCCGGCGCGAAAGAACACTGATGGACACTGATGGACACGGCTGGCTTATTTTATTTTTTATCCGTGTGCATCGGGGGCCATCCGTGGTTAACATCAGCGCGGAACCAACCGATGACGGCACAGGATTTTATCATCAGACCATACCGGCCCGCTGACCGTGAGGCGGTGCGGCGGATTTGTTGCGACACGGGGTTTCTCGGCCGGCCGGTGGACGAGATCTTTCAGGACCGGGAGTTGTTCGCGGATTTCTTGACGGCTTATTACACCGACGAGGAGCCGGAGTCGGCGGTGGTGCTGGAGGTGGACGGCGCGGTGCAGGGATATATTCTCGGCAGCCGGTTGCCCGCGCGACAGTCGGCTTACAATCTCCGCGCCGGTCTGCGACGCGCGCTGACGCTGCTGTGGCGGCTGGTGTTCGTTTACAACCGGAATTCCCGCCGCTATGTGTGGTGGCTGCTCACGCGCGGGCGCAAGGAAACGCCGCTGACGCCGCGGCGCATGGCGCATTTTCACATCAACATGTATCCCGGCGCGAAAAACGTGCGGCGCACGCGGGCGCTGCTGGATTACTTCTTCGCCTATCTGACGGCCAGCGGCGAGCCGGCGGTGTACGGGCAGATGGTGGTGTCCGAGTCGCGGCGCGGGGCGCAAATGTTCGCGCGTTACGGGTTCGCGTTGCGGGATCAGGTCGAGGTGACCAAGTACCGCCGCTACACCGCCACGCCGATTTTCCTGTTCACCGTGGTCAAGGACCTCACCGTCAGCGGCACGGTCTATGGGCACGACCTGCGAAAAAAACTCGCCGCTGACCGCGCGGGGCGATAGGTTGGCCGCGCATGACGAAGTATCTGATTGTCTCCCTGCACGATTATCATCCCGGCACGCACGCGGCGGTGCGGGAGCAGGTGGCGACGCTGACGGCGTGGGGGGTAAGGAATTTCTCCATCCTGGCGGTGCCGCATTTCCACCATCAGCAATCGCTCCGGGACAGCCCGCCGTCGCTGGCCTGGCTGGGCGAGCGGCAGGCGGCCGGTGACGACCTGGTGATCCACGGTTATTATCACGACCTGGTCGGCCAGGGCGGCGGCGCGTTTTTCTGGAACAAATTATATACCGCCGGCGAGGCGGAATTCCACGATCTCAGCGCCGGCGAGGCGCGCCACCGGCTGACGCGGGCGCTGACATTGTGGGAGGAGCACGGCTGGCGGGCCGCCGGCTTCATCGCCCCGGCCTGGCTGCTGCCGGAGGCGCAGGACGCGCTGTTGCGGCGCCTGAACTTCACCTACACCACGCGGCTGCAATATTTCCTGCAATTACGGACGCTGCGGGTGACGCCGACCCAGTCGCTGTGTTACAGCACCCGCGCCGCGTGGCGGCGGGCGGTCTCGCTGCGCTGGAACCGCTGGCTGTTCGCGCGCCTGCGGCGGACCCGCGCGGTCATCCGCCTCAGCCTGCATCCGCGGGACCTGCACTTCGCGCCGCTCAAGGCGCAAATCCGCGGTCTGGTGGAAACTGCTTTGACGGAGGGTTATCAACCGGTAACCTATGCGGCCTATGCCAACCTGTGAGCGACCGGCCAAGGCCGTCTGGTTCACCGACACGATTGATGACCTCAACGGCGTGGCGCGCACGGTGCGCGCGATGAGCGCGGCGGCGGCGCGCCAGGGGTACGCGCTGACGGTGGCGACCTGCCGCCCGGCGGCGCCCGTCGCCGCGCCACCGCCGGCCAACCGGCGGAATTTCCGCCCGGTGTGGCAATTCGCCCTGCCGAAATACCCGTCGCTGACGGTGACGGTGCCGCCGGGCCGGGCGTTGTACCGGTTCCTGCGGCGGGGCGGCTTCGACACCGTCATCGTCAGCACCCCGGGGCCGGTCGGCCTGGCGGCCTTGGCGGCGGCCAAGTGGCTGGGGCTGCGCACCGTCGGCATTGATCACACGGACTTCCCGCGCTACGTCCACTTCCTCACCGGCAGCGCGGGGCTGGCGCGGCTGACGGCGGGGGCGATGCGGCTGGTGTACGGGCGGTTCGACACGCTGCTGGTGAACTCGGAGTATTACCGCCGCCGCTGGCTGGCGCGGGGCTTCGCGGCGGAACGGTTGCACATCCTGCCGCGCGGGCTGGACACGGATTTGTTCAATCCTCAACGCCGGGACGGGGCCTTCTGGCGGCGGCGCGGCGCCGACCGCCGGGTGTTGTTGTACGTGGGGCGGGTGTCGAAGGAGAAGGAACTCGGCTTCCTCGCGGAAATTTACCGCGCCTTGCGCCGGCAGGAGGCGCCGGTGGATTTGGCCGTGGTGGGGGACGGGCCGTACCTGGCGGAATTGCGGGCGCTGATGCCGACCGCGATTTTCACCGGCGCCCTGGGCGGCGACGAGTTGGGCGCGGCCTACGCCTCGGCGGATTTGTTCCTGTTCCCCAGCACGACGGACACGTTCGGCAACGTGGTCATCGAGGCCATCGCCAGCGGCCTGCCGGTGTTGGTGGCCGATGTCGGCGGACCGCAGGAACTGGCCGACGGCCGCGCGTGCCGGGTGTTGCCCGCGGGCAACCTGGCGGCCTGGGTCAACGCCGTGCGGGACTGGCTGCGGCAACCGCCCGACCGCGAAACACTGGCCGCGCGCGCCGCGCAAGTCCGGCGCGAACGCAACTGGGACGCCGCGGCGGAACAATTCTGGACGCTGACCGCGCGCCGCGCCGCGTAAGTTCACTTTTTACAAAGAGAACATGGAGCAATTGGAGGAGGAAGTTTTTTAGACTACACGAACCTCTTCCTCCATTACCTCCGTGTTCTCTTGGTAAAAAACGTTCAACCGCAGCGGAGTCAACCGGCTGAACGACGAACTTTTTGTCGTTTTCGGTAAAAATAGCATTGACGCTTGCGCAGTGATTCGTTTTATTTATCATCAATTATGGCTCTAACACCACCACCTCCGTCCAACCCGAATCTACCGCCCGGCGCCAAACTACCGGCGCCACCGCCCGCCACCGGCGCCGTGCCGCGCCCCGTCATACCCGGCGGCGTCGCGGCGCCCGCCCCGGCAGTCCCCCCGGCGGCCCCCGGCGCGCTGCCGGTCAACCAGGCCAAACTGAAAAAAGAAACCATGCGCATCTCCCTGCCGCCGAAACCGGCCATGCCGCAACCCCCGACCCCCGGCGTGATACCGCCCGGCTCCCCGGCCGGCGTCCGCGCCGCGCTGAACGTGACCCGCCCGCTGGGCGTGCCGGCGCAAGCCCTGACCCCGCCGCCCGCCATGCCGAAATTGCCGATTCCGCCGCCGGCCGCCGGCACCTTGCCCAAGCCGGGAATCCCCGGCATCATCCCGCCGAAACCGGCCGTGCCCGGCTGGGCAATACCGAAACCGGCGACCCCCGCCGCCAACTTGCCCAAACCGGCGGCACCGGCCGTGCCCGGCCTGGTACCGCCGAAACCGGCGACGCCCGCCGCCCCCCTGCCCCCGTCCGGCGCCTTGCCCAAAGCAATACCGGTCGCCCCGGCCCCCGGCGGACTGCCCAAACCGGTCGAGGCGAAAACCAAAACCAGCGTACTGACCCCGCCGGCGGCCAAACCCGTCGTCACCCCCGGCGCCTTGCCCAAACCGGCGACCGCCGGCGCGCCCGCGCCGGGAGTAACCCCCAAACCGGCCCCGGCCCCGCTGCCGAACACCGCCCTCAAACCCGCCCCGCTGCCGGTGAGGACCCCCGCGCCCGCAGCCGCCAGCAGCGGCGGCGTCGGCCTGGCCGCCACCGCCGCGGTAGTGGCCTTGGTCAGCCTGGTGATCAACTTGCTGGGCTGGTTGGATATCATCTAAGCAACCCTCCGCCAACTAAAAGACACTGACGGTGAACTCACTGTCAGTGTCTTTTTTGTTAAAGGCCCGACCTGCGGAAATCCCCCCTCAGCGTTGCCCAAATAAACCAGCGCGACACACGATTACACCGCCGCGCTTGGCCGCCACACCGGGTTACTTGGCCGCCACACCGGGTTACTTGGCCGCCACGCCGGGTTACTTGGCCGCCTCGCCGGGTTACTTGGCCTCCACGCCGCTGCGCTTGACCACCCACACCGCCGCTCTTGGCGACCACGCCGGGTTACTTGATGACCGCGCCGGGTTACTTGATGACCACGCCGGGTTACTTGACGACCGCTGCCGGGGCGTTTGACGACCGCGCCGGGTTACTTGATGACCACGCCAGGTTACTTGATGACCGCGCCGGGTTACTTGATGACCGCGCCGGGGTACTTGATGACCGCGCCAGCGCACTTGATGACCACGCCGAAGCTCCGAGCGGGCGGGACGCCCGCGCTCCATAGGCCAGTCGCCCGTCCCGGCCCGCTTGATACCTCCTACCACCGATGGAGCGTCGGCGTCTGCCCACTGGGAGCGCCGGCTTCCAGCCGGCTGGTTCACCGGTGAGGGTTAGTCTGCCGGCAGGATGCCGGCGCTCCCAGTGTAAGCCCCGCAGGGGCGAGGCGCCGGGGGCTGGGAGCGCCGGCGTCTCGCCGGCTTCGAAGCGGGCGGGACGCCCGCGCTCCATAGGTGGTAGGAGGTATCAA
>JAISDC010000074.1 GCA_031265105.1 Verrucomicrobiales bacterium | reverse complement strand
ACGCGCTCACGCGCTCACGCGCTCACGCGCTCACGCGCTCACGCGCTCACGCGCTCACGCGCTCACGCGCTCACGCGCTCACGCGCTCACGCGCTCACGCGCTCACGCGCTCAGGTATGACGCTTGCCCTGATTCCTTAATTTCCCAGCCGGTTTTTACCCATTCCATTCCCCATCTGGCAGACAACCACCCGCCAGCATCAGCGATGCTGAGGAGTGCCGACCCGCATCCTTATTATCCGCAGATTACGCAGATTTTCACGGATTAAAAATTTAACCAACAACAAATAACCAACAGAAAGACCCAATATGAACCCCAAACTAACCCTCCTAATCCTCTGCGCCCTCAGCGCCTCCGCGTTGAATGTGCTCGCGCAAAACCTCATCGTCACCTCCGACACCACCGTCAGCGGCACGCATTATGAAAACAGTTCCTCCCAAGCCGCGCTCTGGAACGACGGCACCTGGACCGTCACCGGCAGCGACGTCACCCTCACCGGCACCGCCGCCACCGGCAACGGTCGCATGGGCGCGTACCTCTCCGGCGGCGGCACCCTGAACCTGTCCAGCGGCACCGTCAGCGCCAACCTCTACGGCATCTATCTTACCAACACCTCCGCGGGAGTCCTGGACAACCTCGTCATCACCACCACCGGCAGCGGCGGCCACGCGCTTTTGATCACCAACGCCGCTACCGCGCGGGTCGGACAAATCAACATCCACACGACCGGCAGCGTCGCCTACGGACTTTACGCCACCGGCAGCAACTCGACGTTGACCGTGGGCGATAACGCGCAAATTAGCACCAACGGTGACAACGCGCGCGGCATCCTGATACAAAGTAGAGTAGTCGCCACCTTCGGCGACGGACTCCGGGTGGAAACCACCGGCACGACCAGCGATTCCACGGGTATTCAGGTGATAAACGGCAAGGCGACCGTGGGCGCAAATGCCGTGATACAAACGCAGGGCGGCTTCGGGATACAAATATCCGGCACCAACGGCACGGAACTGTCGTTCGGCGACGGCTTACAAGTAACCACGGCCCACCGACAGGCGGCGAATGTCAACCCCGGCGGCCAACTGTACCTGGGCAGCAACGCGGTACTGACCTCCGCCAGCAACGCGGCGCTGATGGTGTACAGCGGCCTGGCGACTGGAACTAATACCAAATTACACAGCCTGAATCTGAACGCCGGCCTCGGCAGATCCGGGGCGCTGAGTATCCTCGGCGGCGGCGGCGCGGAAGTGTATCTGACCAATCCCACCATCATCCACGAGCAAGGCGACGCCATCGCCTTTGGCTCGGTTGACGGTGGCGTCACGGACATCGTGGTAATCAACAGCGGCACCATCAGCGCCCCAAACGGCGCGGCCATCGCCAACTTCATCAACGCCGGCGGCACCAGCAGGCCGAACGCGCACCTGACCATCAGCGACGCGGTGATTGACAGCGGCGCCTTGCTGGCGCTGACCAACCCCAACGAACCGGTGACCGGCACCCTGAACGTGCAACTCGACAACGTGGACACCAGCCGCGCGGGCGGCATCCTGCTCGACGACACCGCCGCCGTGACCGTTGACCTCACCGTCAGCGAAGGCACCGGCCTCACCGGCGACGTCACCAACAGCGGCAGCAGCGCGCTGACCGTGAACCTCGATCACAGCGCCCTGACCGGCGACATCGCCAACCAAGGCGACGGCACCATCGTCATCATCCTCGACCACGACTCAGTCGGCACCGGCGGCTACCACGGCGGCGACCTCATCACCGGCAGCGACAGCGCGTGGACCTTCACCAAAAACAGCCACGGCAACTACGGCCAAAACGACGGCGTGTGGAACATCGGCGACTACGAAGTCATCTTCGACAACATGACCAACACCGGCACCGTCACCATCAGCGTCAACAGCGACACCGGCGCCGGCGGCTCCATTACTATAACTGACACCGCTGACGGTGAGGGCACCGTCCACATCGACACCACCGGCAACGGTAAACTTAATCCCAACGACGTCCTCCCCGGCGTCGTCACCGGCGACGGCACCGAGCACTGGCAATGGGATCCCATCGACTGGGGCCTCGACACCATCATCAAAGACGGCGACCACTTCATCAAACAAGGCACCAGCCCGGCGGGGGCAGTATTGAACAGCAGTGTGGCCATCCAACAAGCCATGTGGTTCGCGCAGCAAAACAGTTTGTTAAAGCGCATGGGCGAACTGCGCTATGGAGCGCGGGCGTCCCGCCCGCCAGCGGGCGAGACGCCCGCGCTCCATATAATCGAAAACCTCTGGATAAGAAGCTATGGCCAACAACTCAACATCGGCAGCCAAGTATCGGGCAAAGCCTACGAACAACTCATCTACGGCGTCGATCTCGGCACGGATCACAAGTTCACCATCAGCGCTGACAGTGACTTGTATCTGGGCGTCTATGCCGGCTACGGCCGCAGCGACCTCGACTACCGCACCCTCGGCGCTGACGGTGAGATCAACAGTTACTACGGTGGTCTCTACGCCACCTGGCTCCACAGCAGCGGTTTCTACCTCGACGCCACCATCAAAGCCGCCAGTGTCGATAACGACCTAAAAGCCCCCTACGGCAACACTCAACTCAAAGCCAACTACAGCGACGTAAACCTCGGCGGCAGCATAGAAATCGGCAAGAAGTTCACCTTCAAGGATGACTGGTTCATCGAACCCCAGTTCCAAGTGAACTACCTCCACATCCTCGCTGAGGATTATCAAGCCGGCCCGATGACCATCAACGCCCAAGACCTCGACGCCCTGCAACTCCGCATCGGCAGCCTCTTCGGCAGAACCATCAACCTCACCAACAGCGGTGCACTCCAGCCTTACGTGAAGATCAGCGGCGTCGAAACCATCAGCACCGGCGGCACCATCAGAAACGGCTACCAACACACCCGCGCCAACACTGACGGTGCCAGAGCCGAACTCGGCGGCGGTATCATCTGGCAATTAAACGCCAACAACCAACTCCACTTGGATTACGAAGCCTCCTTCGGCGACAAGTACGACAAACCTTGGGGACTGTCAGCGGGCTACCGGCACCAATTCTAAAGACCATTTGCACCACGAAGACACGAAGGCACGAAGTTTTATTTAAAAAAAACTTCGTGCCTTCGTGTCTTCGTGGTTCATATTATTAGAAATTCCTGGTTTCCCAGCGGGTCTTGGCAATCGGGCCGGTGCCGTGGTATTCAAATATCTTGCTGACCGGGAACAACAGGATTCCCGGCAGGCCCTTGACGTTGGAGCGCATGTTCAAATCCATCTGGTCGCTGATAAAATCATAGCTCCCTTCGCCGATCAGCGCGAAGAACAGCGACTTGATGTCCAGTTGCCGGATGCTGATGACCCCGCCGTTAACCGTGAACTTCAACTCGGCGTCGCTGGCCTTGGCGTAGCCCATGTCGGGAATGATGGCGTTGAGCAACTCGGACAAGCCCCCCAGGAACGGGATGCTATACAGTTCCCCGTCACGCACCGTCAAGGCCACGTCACCCCGCATGGTTTTCAGGTCATCAAATTCGCCGCGCAAATTCAACTCGCCGCCAATGCGCCCGGTGACTTTTTCGTTGTTGAAAAAAGTCTTCATCACCGCCGCAAAATCATTGTTAGTGAAATGCAATTGCGTCTCGTAACCGGTCCGCTTGACCAGCCACACATGTAACACGCCGTCCAGCCGCCCGTCGAAGACGGCCAGCGGCTTGTTCGCGGTCAGCGTCAGCTTCCGGCCCTTGACGGCGATGTTCAAATCCACGTCGGTCAGCAACAGCCGGCGTTGCATGAACATATAATGCGCGCCCTGTTTCGCCACCAGGCGCGCCTTCATGTCGGTGTCGAAGACCTCGTCGTCGTCATTCAAGTCAAACAAGCCGTCGAGATAAAAAGTCGGCGTGCCCACGAATTGATACGGCTGCATGTACTCGGCCATTTTACTGCCCAGCACCAGCGCCACGTCCTGCGCGTTCAGCGTGCCCTTCACGCCCTTGACCCGCACCTGCCCGGTCTTGAAGTTGTCCCAAATCTCGCCGCCGCCCTCGCCCTCGGCGCGTTTGACGCGCAATTTGGCCAGGTGCAATTCATGGTTCTGGAAATCAAAGTCGCTGGCGGCGCTGATCATGGGCACGCCCTTGTAGGCAAAATCCGCCGCCGCGACTTTGCCGCTGACGATGAATTGTCCGGCGGACCAGCCGCTGCCGCTGACGGTGGCGCTGAGTTCGGGCGGCGTCTTGAAGTCGAGGCTGTTGAAAAACGGCTGCGCGTCCGCGCCGAACAACGCCCGGAAGGCCCGCGGATCAATGGCGCTGTCCAGCCGCCCCCGCACCCTGGCATCCTCATCGCGGAAAAATTCCCCGGTCAGCGCGCCGGCCGGGCCGCGCAGGCTCAAGTCCGTCACCATCAGCCGCTGACCGTCGCAGGACCACATCGCGTCGAACGAATCGAACTGCTGCTCGCCGAGGTAAAAATCACGCCAGACACTTTGCGCCTGCAACGCGAAACGGAACTCCTGCTCCCAAGTCATCCGCACGGTTCCCTGATTCACCGGCAATTGCGCGAAATGCAGCGCCGCCAGGATGGCCCGCTGACGTTCCGGCATGGCCGCCGCCAGCCAGGACCAGTCAACATCCGAGTAAAAACTCAACTCCGCCGCCCGCTTGGGCGCCGTCCACCCGCCGTCGAAGGTGATTTTGCCGCGCGTCAACGCCACCGCGCCGCGCAATTGGCACCGCGCCGCGGCGTAATCCAGCCCGGTTTCCACCCGGGTGAACCGCACCCCCCGCCACCACTGATTGTCACCTAGCAATTGCAAATGCGCTTCCCCGTCGAGCGGCTTGGCCAGCGGCACGCGGAATTGTCCCGACAAGACCAGCGGCGTCCGTGCCGTCCACTGCGTCGCGAGCTTTTCAAGCCGCCGATACCGCGCCGCCCATGACGCAAAATCCGGCGCCGGCCGCGCCGCTGACGGTGCCAGCCCGGTCGAGTCCAACACTCCCGCAAGCTCCACCCGCAGGTTATGCCAGCGGCCGCGCAGATATTTGATTTCCACGGCCTTGGCGCGCAACGTCACCTCCGCGCTGACATCCTCGACCCGCGCCGCCGTGCCGGCATCCAGTTGAAAAACCAGACTGGCCTGCGCGATTGACGCGCCGCGCAAAAACGGCTCGCCGCGCCACCACGACAGCCAGTTGAAACGCACCTGCGCCTTCTGCACCATGACCGTCCCCTCAAGCGTGCCGCCGGCCTGATTGAGACTGGCCACCCCGGCCTGCGTCTTGGAGATATAAATATTGCGCGCCTTGACCCGGCCCAGAACATCCAGATACCACCGGTCGGCATGTACTGACAACCCTCGCGCCGCCAACTCCCGGCTGAGCCGCTGCGTAATCGCGTCCGGCAGCCCGAAACAGCGCACCAACCCGATCAGCGCCAGAAAAGCCAGCAACAACCCCAGCGCAGACCGCGCCAGCACCTTGCGCCAATTGACACCGCGCGTTTTCTTCCTGGTCCTGGTCGGCCGCTTCATAGACAATGTCGTCCAGCATGAGCGCATCCTTCCGCGCGGACAACCTGTTTTTTCGGTTTGCCAAAAGATGGCAACCGGCTTGTCGTTCCGTGGCATTTTTTCCTTACCTCAACGGAAATATAGCGGTCACCGTATAACCGCCTTGATGTTTCCCGTTTGCCGCAAGAGCAAATCCCACCGCGCCAAAGTCGGTTGGTCAACGGGTGGAATATTCAAAACCCGGCGCCGACCCCAAAGCGGTTTCGGTTTGCCTCGTCCCCATGAATGATACGGCAGGATGTCCACTTGCCTGATGGCTTGGTATTCCCGCGCCAGATTCGCTATCGCCGCAAAATGTAATTCGGTGTCGTTTAGCGATGGAATCATCGGACAACGCAATATCACCGGCACTTCCAGACGGCATAGAAATCGCAGATTAGCCAAAATGACCGCTGATGATTCACCGGTTAATTTTCGGTGTAATTCATCCCCGGTGGCCTTGTAGTCAAACAGCACCAAATCCACCGACGGGATAACTTGTTCCAGCGTTGCTCGCGGGACGCAACCCGAGGTATCCAGACAGGTGTGCAAGCCCGCCTTTTTTGCTTCCACCAGTACTGCCTTGGCAAATTCAGGCTGGTGCAGCGGTTCTCCCCCTGAAATAGTCAAGCCGCCGCCGGTAGCCTGATAATAGTCAAGCTCGCCGGCCACTTCCCGAATGACTTCCGCCGCCGTCACCTCCCGTCCGCACCAGGCATGGTCGCTCAACAGTTCCCGTCCGGGCCGAATACCTTCGGGATTATGGCACCACAAACAGCGCAACGGACAGCCTTTGAAAAAAACCACACTCCGCAGCCCCGGGCCGTCAACCACCGAGGCATGTTGCAAGTCGAAGATGCAACCCGGTATTCGTGCTGTACACGCGGCCATCATCAGTGCAACGTTCGATTTAAGATATCCCGCTGAACATCCGGCTCCAGCTTGACGAAATAAGCGCTAAAGCCGCCCACCCGCACCATGAGATGCGGGTATTGCTCAGGATGCCGCAACGCGTCTTCCAGGATGCCGCGATTCACCACCGTAAACATCAGTTGCGTGCCGCCACGCTGCCAATACGTCGCCAGCGCGCCTTCCAACACCTTGCGGTGCTTGGTGAACATATCCGGCGAGCATTTCACATTATGCACCGCGCCGGCGTGAATGGTCGGGTCAAGTTTGGCCATCGAGCTGAGCAAACAGGCGATGCCGCGCCGGTCATTGCCCGCCGTCGGTTGGTTGGCATTCGACAACGGCTGCCCGGCCTTCCGCCCGTCCGCCGAGGCCGGGGTATTGCGGCCGAACAGCGTGTTGGCCGAATTGTTGATGACCACCACCAAATAACTGTCCATGCCGCCCAATTTCGCGCGACCACGGATGCCGTGGCATACTTGGTCATGCACAAAACCCGCCATGTCATCCGCCTCGGCGTCATCATTGCCGAACTTGGGCAGTGACTTTAGCAGCAAACGCTCATCCTCGTAACCGGCAAAATCAGCGTCCAGCATCCGCAACAGTTCGTCGGGAGTAAATCGCCGCTGTTCATACACTAGCTTATTGATGGTAGTCAGACTGTCCGCGGTCGTAATATTGCCGAAGGTTTCCATCGTGCCCCCGAGATGGGCCGCGCCACCCACCAGCAGCGGCAAGCCGCGTTGCACGCAATGGTCAAACAACAGGCTGATGGCCAGAAAACAAACTTCCCGCCCGGTCTCGCGATAAATAATTCCCTGCGCCTCCGCCAAGCGTTCCAAATACCAATCCACCTGGCTGGCGTAGGCCCGCGCAAGCTCGTCAAAAGTTTTGAAATCACGAAACTCGCCGGACGCCGGCCCCTCGCGTCGTCCGGTCCTGACATTCATCCCATTGTGCAACGCAAGGTCCAGCACCTTGGTCAAATTCAGCGTGCCATTCGGCGTGCCGACACTGTGATGGTCGAGAACATACTCGCCGCAACCGAACGGCAAATATTGCTCCGCCAGCGCGCGGGGAACTTGAAAGGCTTTTTCCACGGCGGACACATTCACGTCATCATTGTACAAGATGGGATGCGTATTCCCCTCGCCGATAACATCCAGCGCCTTCTGATACAACGCGGGGGACTGTCCCTGATAAAACCGCAGGCTGAGATTCGGCAAAATTCGGCGAACCCGCCGGGTCGTCTCCAAGGCGGCCAAGGCAAAGATATCCGCATTCTCCGGATTGCGCCGCCCCATGCCGCCGATGATGACGCGGTTATTGGCCCTGTCATCGGTTTCCCCCATCAACTGCCACAACGCCACCAGCAACTCCAGCCCCTGCTCCGCCGTCATGCGGCCCGCGCGCAAGTCGGCCGTGTAAAAATCGCCCAGATACACGTCCATCCGACCGTAATTCCGCGTATTCGCCACCGTCGTGTAAATCCAAAACAATTGCGCCGCCTGACGAAAAGTCCGCGGCGGTTCCTTCGCGACGACATGCAGCGTATCGGCCAGCGCCGTTAAATTCTCCCGCTGCTTTGCGTCAACGCCGCCCTTGGCCAACGTCAGCGCCTGGTCACGATAATAATGAATCGCGTCCTGAATCACCTTGATAACCGCCAGCAGGCCGTCATAAAAATCCGTCGGCTGCTTCGCCGTCGCGGCGCGTTCCCGACCGGCCACCACTTCACCCCGCAACCCGCTCAAACCCAACCGTAACAACTTATCGTAATCCAAGTGAATCCCGGCCAAACGATACAACACAAAGGCCACCGCGCTTTTGTCGAACCACGCATCATTGGCCGGTTCGGGAAAAGCCGCCAAGACCCGTGGCGGAAACGCCGCCCGGCACTTGCGATACGTGCCGCGCGCCCGCCAGTAATCCAACAACTGTTGGGCATAATAACGCTCCGCCGCCGGCGTGTCCCCCGCCGCCAGCATTTGCTCCAACCACCCCTCGCGGCAAAAATAACCGTACCCGGAATCTTCCGAACCAAGGCCAATCCACGTCAGGCACTGCCGGCCCGCGAGCAAATCCGTCTCCCGCAACCCGCCGAGCGTCCCGATGGCCTGCGCCCGCAAACAAGCCGCCTCCCGCAACGGCGGCGGAGCAAATTCATGCCGGCGGTAAACCTGGCTGAAATTCCATTCGCGCCGCATGATTTCCGGCACTGGCCAATCGGCGTGCTCAATTAATTCCCGTTTTGTCGTGGGATAACTGCTGTTGTTGTTCATAGGAGTATCGAACAAACTACCCCGCGCCCCCGCGTAAATCTTCTTCGCGGGTGACTTAATCTTACGCTATGTTGATATTTCCCCGGAATCCCGCCCCTGGCGTCATACGATGACCTTGCGATATTTGTGCCGATACCTCAGCGGCGACAACCCGTAGCGCCGCTTGAATAACTGATACATGTATCCCAAGTTGACAAAACCCGCCGCCAACGCCACTTCCACCACCGGCAGCGAGGTCTGGCGCAACTGCCGCTCCACCTGGGCCAGCCGCACCTGATTGACATACTCCGTCGGCGTCACGCCAAGCCACTTTTTCGTCACCCGCGCCACATGCTCGGGACTCCGGCCCGCCAACCGAACCCACGCCGCCACGCCCCGTTGCAAATGGTTTTTTTCACGAATCAAACGACACGCCGAGGCCATCCAGTCAGGGGCCGCCACCGGCAATAACTCCCGCTCCACCCCGGCCGTCACCAACTGCAACAAATTCATCAAAAACCGCTCGATGGCAAAAATCGTGCATGGCGCCTCGGACAAATTTTCCGCCCACTCCTGCAACTTTATCAACCGGGCGGACTCTAACCGGCATATCTCCGGCAACGCTGACCGGCGCCATAACCAATGCTCCGCGTCGGGGAAATACCGCCGTCGCAAATGCCGCAGCACGGCGACTGGAAACGCGACATTCACCAAGCCCAGCGACCGGGGTGGCAGAGTCTCTAGGTTATGCCAGTCCTCCGGGCGAATGAACACCACATCGCCCGCCCGCAACTCCTGACTCTGGCCATTGACACTATGCCGGCCCGACCCGGCATAAATCCAGAACACTTCCGCGAAATCATGCGTGTGATAACCCGCCCACCAACGATTGGTCCGCAAACAACTCTGCAAATGAAACGCCTCGCCCTGCGGGGAAAAGTTCTTCCAATGAAGCCTCATGCCGACATTAGACCATAACCCAACCCGGATTGACACCGATAAACCAATCACTCATCAGGTAGCGTCACGGCAACTTACGACACCCCGATTGCGCATTGCGCCACAATCGGCCGGTGTCAGTGACCGATGACCCGTCTGCTCCACTGACAATGCAAACACTTGGCGCGGCGGGCGATCACCACAGCAGCCGGGACGCGCTCCAGCGCGTCATACCGGGCGCGGATGGCATCGCGATCGGCACGGGTGAGGAACACGTCATCCCCGCTGATACTGACGGCGGCGGCAAGCACGGTGTCCAGATAATTTTATTCCTCCGTCAGTGTTTTACGTAACAGCTTGCCGACCAATGACCGGTAATCGCGCCGGTCTGGTCATAGTCGCTCACGGCAAAGGTGGCAATCCCCGCGTTAATCACCGTCTGCCCAGTGGCGAGTACATCGTCAGCGGCGGCGCGAGCGGATCCTTCCGCCTCAATCGCGGCGGCGCGTACCGCCGCTTCGTTTGCCACCAGGTCATTGACGGTGGTTTTGCGGGTTTCTCCGCTTTGTACCACCGGGGTTAATTCATCGCCGGTTACCGGCTGGGCTTCCGGCGATTCGCTGATTTTGCAGTCGCTCATCATGCCTCTTCCGTTCTCACACTTCTTCCTAGCTGTTAGCCTTAGTAAGTAAAAATCGTTTTGTCAATTTTTATCTATTCGTGTGTCGTATCAAAATAAAAAGCCCCGGATAACACTCATAAATCAGTACGCCATGCGACCGACAGCCATGGCAAGGCGCGATAAATTTCCTTTACCCACTAACAAAAGATTGAAATATCTCGCATAGCCGCTATGTTTTTCCCTTAAATCAACATCACCTTATGCCTGAAACCACCAAAATGGAAAAAATCGTCGCGCTGAGCAAACGGCGCGGTTTCATCTTTCAATCCTCCGAAATCTACGGCGGCCTCAACGGCTTTTGGGATTACGGCCCACTGGGCAGTCAGTTGAAAAAAAATATCCGCGACCATTGGTGGCGCGCGATGACCCAACTCCGCGCTGACATTGTCGGCATGGACGGCGCCATCATCATGAACCCCGCCGTGTGGCGGGCCAGCGGCCATGTGGACACCTTCAGCGACCCGATGTGCTCCTGCAAGCACTGCAAAAAATTACTCCGTGCCGACCAAGTCTGGACTTTGCTCGCCGAGCAGCCATGGGCGCAGGCCATTGCCGGGTTATTTGATCCCGCGACCCGCGTGGTGCACACCGCCGAACTGTTAAAATGGGCCAACGGCAAAGGCAAACATCTGTCGCCCGGTCTGGCCTTGGTGCGCAATCCGGCGGTCGTGCTATCCTGTATTGCCGAACGGGAAGCCAGCGGCGTGCCGCTTAAAGATGCGCGGGAATTCTATCAGTATCTGGCCGCCGAGCAGTATAACCAGACCGGCCCCATTACGCCCTGCCCCTATTGCGGCGGAGAACTCACCGCGCCGCGTAATTTCAACCTGATGCTCAAGACTTACATCGGCCCCGTGCAAGACGAGTCCGCCGTCGCCTACCTGCGCCCCGAGACGGCGCAGGCGATGTTCGTGCAATTCAAGAATGTGCTCGACACTTCGCGGCAAAAGCTGCCGTTCGGCATCGCCCAGGTCGGCAAGTCCTTCCGCAACGAAATCAACCCGCGCAACTTCACCTTCCGCTCGCGCGAGTTCGACCAGATGGAGGTCGAGTTTTTCGTGCCGCCCGACGACGGGTTCAAGTGGACCGACCGCTGGCTAGAAGACCGCCTTGCCTGGTACGAAGCCGTCGGCCTGCCGCGCCATAAAATCCACGTGCTTGACGTGCCCGCCGCTGACCGTGCGTTTTACTCGAAGAAAACCTACGACCTCGAATACGAGTTCCCCTTCGGCGTGCAGGAGTTGGAAGGCATCGCCTACCGCACTGACTATGACCTCGGCAAACACCAGGAACACAGCGGCAAACCGCTGGAATATTTCGACGAGGCGAGCAAGCGCAAATTCATCCCGCACGTCGTCGAGCCGAGCGCCGGTCTCGACCGCACGCTGCTGGCGATATTGTGCGAGGCGTTCGACGAGGAGCAAGTCGCTGACGGTGACATCCGCACCGTGCTGCGTTTCAAACCGTGCGTCGCGCCGATCAAGGCGGGCGTGTTCCCGCTGCTGAAGAACAAGCCTGAGCTGGTCGCCAAGGCGCGCGAGGTTGAGGCATTGCTGCGTCCGCTGATGGCGGTGCAATACGACGACGGCGGCGCGATTGGTCGCCGCTACCGCCGCCAGGACGAAATCGGCACGCCATTCTGCGTGACGGTGGACTTCGAGACGCTCGAGGGCGTGAAAGAAGGCGCTGACACTGGCAAGCAAGACACCGTCACCCTGCGCCAGCGCGACAGCATGCAGCAAGAGCGCGTCACCATCAGCGCCCTGCCCGCGAAACTGCTCGCCGCCATTGGGTGAATAAATCTGTTTTTAAACCACGGATGGACACGAATGAACACGGATATGCAACAGCTTTCAGATGAGTTTTCGCGCCATCCTTATATAAGGATGGCAACAAAAAAACCGGCATAACGCCGGGGTTTAATTGTACTGGCAGATTATGCCGTCACTGCCAGCGGCTCCAATCCTCAACTTGCCGGAAGGTCGCACCGTCCAGTTCGCGCCAGCCATCCACACGCCCGGCCCGGCGTTCCTCAACCTCAGCGAGACCATCGTCCGTGAAATCGCCAACGGCATCCCGCTGCCGTTCAGCATTGTGTGGGACATGGCGCGGCTGGAAATCAAGATGGTCAGCGGGGTTCATTTCATGCGCCAGCGTTTCTCTCTGCAAGAGGGAAATTTTTACATTTTCATTATGCGCGGCTGCCAATGGACTGGTGCGGTAAATACATTGCCATTGCTAAGGTCAATGGGAGATACCATAATTAAAATCCAACCCGATGAACTGCCGTGGTCTCATGTATGGCGTCATTTATTGCGGCTTGCTTTTGGCGGGAACCGCAAGGGCGGCAGTTTTGGATTTTTCCGTCACGCCCGATGCAGAGGATAATTTTCTGGAAGCGGCGTTTCGTTGCTGGGTTCCCGACCAAACGGCTCGTCTCGGGGGAATTGTTGTGCTACTGCCCGGTACTGACGGTGACGGGCGGCCTTGGACCACCGACCCGGCATGGCGGGCATTCGCGGCGGAACACGATTTGGTGCTAATCGGGGCTTATTATCGCGGCGAGGGTTTGTTGTATGACGTTCCCAGCCGTGGCAGCGGCAGGGCTTTGGACGAGGCCCTGGCATATTTTTCCGCGACATTGCGCCAGCCGCAATTCAAGACGTTGCCGTTATTCCTGTGCGGGCATTCGCAGGGGGCGCACTTTGTCTATCATTACACGGCATGGCAGCCGGCACGGGTGCGGGCGTTTGTTTCAATCAAGCCGGGTCATTATGCCGTGGCGCCGTCAGCCGCGAGTTTTCAAATTCCCGGCGTTATAATGGCCGGGGAACACGACGACAGCGGCAGGATTAAAACCGTCGCGGACGCCTTTCTCAACACCAGCGGGCGGAATGCCAAATGGTGTTTGCTTTATGAAAAAGACAGCGGGTATGGCATCGACAAAAGCGCGGATTTTGCGCGCAGTTATTTCGCGGGGGTGCTGCGCGCTGACGATGACCAGGGCGTTTGGCTTGAGCCGGAGTCGGGTCGCGTGAGCGAAAATCCGGCTGACCGACAGGTTCTCATGGGTTGGGCGCCGGATCATAAAACCGCCCGGCTTTGGCGGCAAATCCACCGACCAGTCAGGCTTCAGGCCCTGCGGCAACTGCCGCCCAAGCCCCGTTTGGACGCGGCGCTGAATGTGTTGCGACCGACGGAACCCCTGGCTTGCGCAAACGGTCAACAGGTGTCCGGGTTGCTTCAAGTAAGCTCGAAAACCGCCGATTCGGTTGTTATCAAAAGCATCAAGGTTTCCGGCCCCGGTTTTTCCCTGTCAGCTGACGATGACCCGGCGCTGCCCATGACGCGCCGGATTTGTTTCGCGCCCCGGCAATTACCGTGGGGGCCAAAGCACGGCACCCTGCGCATCGAAGGGCAGGTGAACGGCCGGGAGGCCGAGCGTTTGGAAATCAAGTTACTGGGCAGCGTGCGGGGCGCGGTGGAGACCAGTCCGTCCGCGCTGTATCTGGGCGTGGTCAAGGTCGGCGCCGTGGTGGAAAAGGACATCCAATTGAAGTCGCCTGCCGGCCAGATGGTCGTCCAGTCAATCACCGTGCCCGATTCCGAGCAGTTCCAGTTCCGGCAATCCGCGCGAGACGGCAAGTTGACCTTGCACCTGCAATGGCAGGCCGGCCCGCGCCTGGGCAGCACTTACCACACGATTCAAATCCGGTTTGCCGCCCCGGAAGAAGGCACCCTCAGCGTGCCGGTCATCGGCTTTGTGGAACGGCGGTAATGAGTTTGTTTTATTAACCGCGGAGACGCGGAGTTTTTTTGGTTTTCTAGTTTTTTAGTTTCAAACTAGGTCGTGTTAACACTACGCAAGCAAATCACAATGGTTCAAGTCTAGATTAGATGGCAGTAAAACGCCATCTGAGCTAGGATTGAAGCATGCAGAATCGATATTTTAAGCGCACGCATTTAAGTGCGCGGAAATTTCGGCCAATTTTACCATTATTTTGCCTTGATTTAACGGCGGTGCAAATCGCCCAGTTGGCACATCTAAACCGGCATACCGTCAATCGCGTGGCGCAGTTGCTGCGGCAACGAATGGCCACGCTGGCGGAGCAGGAATCGTGTTTTACCACCGGTGAGATTGAAGTGGACGAAAGTTATTTTGGCGCACGGCGGGTACGCGGCAAACGCGGGCGCGGAGCGGCGGGCAAGACGATTGTTTTTGGGCTAAAAAAGCGTGGCGACAAAGTGTATACGCAAATCGTCAAGAACTGCTCGGCGGCTGAATTGGTGCCAATTATCCGGCGCTTGGCACCAATTGATGCAGTGCTGTATAGCGATGAATGGAAAAGTTATGACGGCCTGGTTAACGTGGGTTATCAGCAGCATTATCGGGTTAAGCATCAGGACGAAGTATTCGTCAACGGCAAGGTGCATATCAACGGCATTGAGAACTTCTGGGGTATCGCCAAAACCAGACTGGCTAAATTTCGCGGCTTGCCAGCCTCTCAGTTTTACCTATACCTAAAGGAAACCGAGTTTAGATTTAATCATCGCCACGACAACTTATATAAACTATTGTTAAAATATTTAAGAAAATTTCCACTCTAATCTAGACTTGAACCTTCATTAGTTTCGTGATTACACTGTCTAGATTTCACGAGGCGCGCACACTGCACGAGGTCGATGGCGCGCGCCAGCCAAGCACGAGCGCGATTTGAATAATGCAACGACCGACGGTACTCATGCAATTTGACGCACTCCGCCGCTGGCAGTTATTTTGCCATTTCGCGTTGCCTGACTGCAATGTAGGACTTGGGGAGGATGCCGAAAAGTCGCTCCGTGTAAATTGTGCAGTCGGGAAACAAGGACTTGAATTCACGTTTGGTCAACAGCCTGATGCTCGCCACTTCATTATCAACGGTTTGCTGATCCGGTCGCCACAACCAGCCCCATGGGGTCAGCCAGCGCGCCACAAATTTTCTAAGTCCAAGTGGCAGCCAGTGAACGATGGGCGCGATAAAATGCGGTTCAATGGGACATTCATAAGCCGGGGTTTGGACCCATAATTGGTGACATACCCGGCTGATTTCCACCGCAAAAGCACGCTGTTGTTCCCAAGCGCCGACGTGTTCGATGACGCTGTTGGAAAAGCCGATATCATAGCTTTTGTCAGCGAGTGTCAGGGCGCAGCCGTTGCCAATTAGGGCGCGAATTCGATATTCCGGAGCTTGTCCCGCATCCCAAGTTATTTGATGGACATTCAAGACGTCTATCTTGGCAACAACGCGCTGGTATTGAGTCCATTCGCCAGGGTATCCGCCGACATCCAGTAATGTATCGGTAATTTCAGGATGCAAAATGCGGCAAAATAGCTGGAACCGTTTTTTGCGCCAGATTTTAAATATCAATCTGTAAATATTATGGATGCTCATAAAGGGGGGCGGCGACCATCTTGATGATTGCAACGGGCTTGCCATTGGCGGCGTAGCAGGCGGTGATAATCGGCTGCCGGCCACGCGGGGAATTGATTGTGCACCCGCTGACCGTGAGGGCGCGGGTGGCAGAAGGCGAAAATGGATTGACCGTCAGCGGCGGATTGCGGATTGCGGATTGCGGATTGCGGATTGCGGATTGCGGATTGCGGATTGCGGATTGCGGATTGCGGATTGCGGATTGCGGATTGCGGATTGCGGATTGCGGCTCTAGCTGCGAGTGGAAAACCAAAAAGGTTTTCCATAGCAAGTTACTCGACTGATTACAAGTGTGGTTTTTCATCAATCTCGCCAACTTCATTGTCAGCGGTGTTTATTCCAGCAAAAAAATCAGGTTCCGCAAGGATTTATTTTCACTGGCAGCGCGTGCCGAGTTGCCGGTAGTGCGTCAGTTTGAATTTTTTTACAGGGAGTTCATGGAGAACCTTGAGATATGAGCTACTTAAAACCTTCATGAACTCCACGGTCTCTCTGTAAAATATTTTCAAATGTTAGCGCAAATCCAGCAGGATTTTCCCGCCGCGCGATGTTTGCTGGGCGGTGTTGAGGGCGGTCTTAATCTCGGTCAGCGGGTAGGTTTTTTCCACGGGGATTGTTAGTTGGCCGACGGCGCATTGTGCCGCGAGGTGGGTGTACATTTCGTCGCGCTCGGTGGCGCTGTGGGTGGCATACCAGCGCGTCATCCAGAAGCCGCGGTAGCTGAGGTCTTTGAAGATTAGCGGGCCGGTGGCGAGTTTGATGGGTTGTTTGGACATGCCGCCGTAGGTGATAAGTTGGCCGCCCGCGCCGAGGCTCTTGGACAAGGTGCCGGCGCTGTCGCCGCCGACGGCGTTGAGTGCCAGGCGCGGGTTGTTGCCGCCGGTCCACGTTTTGATTTGCTTAAATGTGTCCGGGGTCTCGACGCTGACGATGTCGCCGCCGAGTTGCGCCAGTTCGTTAACCACGTCGGCGCGGCGGACGAGGTTGATGGTGCGCCAGCCGAGCGCGTGCGCGATTTGGATGACGCAACGACCGACGGCGCTGTTGGCCGCGTTCTGGATAATCCACTCACCGTCAGCGAGCGTGACAAAATCGTGCAGCATCCGCCACGCGGTCGGCGGGTTGACGTAAAGCATCGCCGCCTGCTCCGCGGTCAGTGACGCGGGCAACTTGACACACTCCGCCGCCGGCACCGTCAGCGCCTGCCGCCAGGTGCCGCGCGCGCCGGGCGGCTTTACCAGGTCGCCGACGGTGAAGCCGCTGACGTTGCCGCCCGCCGCCGCGACGCGGCCGACGCCCTCGTTGCCGCCGACGGCGGGCAGCGCGGCCTTCACGCCGTAAGTGCCCTCCACCATATTAATATCGGCGGGGTTGACCGGCGCGCACAGCATCCGCACTAACAGTTGACCGTCAGCGGGGGCGGCGAGTGGTTCCTCGGCGAGTTCGATGACGGTGGCGGGATTGCCGTTGGTGGTGTAGCGGGCAGTTAGGGTGGTTTGCATGCGCTTACCTTAAAGCATGGCGCGGAAAACTCAAATCTCAAAACGCATATCTCAAAACCACAACGCGAAATTAAAAACTCGCTGGCGCGTAATATTGCCGCGTCAGCGAGTTTTGCGTCTTCAGTTGTAGTTTTGAGATATGAGCTTTGAGATTTGTGTTCCCTAATAAGTCTTCACAAACCGCCGCCCCGGTTGCCGAGCCTGGCGCGCCGACCAGCGGATGCCGGAGAAATTCTGGCGGAATTTCGCACTGATGTTGCGCGGCGCGGAACCCTTGCCGTTTTTAATCACGCCATTGCCGGCGGGTTGCTCCGCCGCCGTCGCCGCCGGTTTCTCTTTCTTTGCCGCGCAACCGCACGCACCGCCACATCCGCATCCTGCACTCATCGCATTGCTCCTTAAAAAAATTCCGCCGCCGACCCTGACAGTCGGGCGGAGCCGGAAACTATGCCCCGAACTCCGCCCGCTGACAATCCCGTTTTTAGGCGATTTTTACCTCGACCTCGCGTGGCAATGCCTTGGCCGCCTTCGGCACGCGCACAGTCAGTAAGCCGTTTTTGCAATCCGCCGTGACCTGCCCGGCCTCGACCGACTCCGGCAGCGTGAAGCTGCGCGCGAAGCTGCCGTAGTGGCGCTCGACGCGGTGCCAGGTTTGGCCCCGGTCCGCCTGCTCGAACTTGCGCTCGCCGCTGAGGGTGAGCACGCCGTCGCTGATGGCGACTTTCACGTTCGCGCGGTCAACTTCGGGGATTTCCGCCTTGATGACGAATTCCTTGTCCTCCTCGACCACATCCACCGGCGGCGACCAGTTATTTTCATCGCGTTTGTTGAAGAACGAACCCAAGCGATGTTGCAATTCGTCCAATTCCCTCGCGGGATTCCATTGTACTATTTTCATGTTATTTTTCCTTTCCTATTTGGTTAAGGTTTCTGGAAGTATATATCGCATACCTTGTGCCAATCCCGCTGACGGTGGGGATGATTTTACAAGTCGCTGATGGTGACGAGATTGTGAAAACAGGTGCGGATAAGGACACTCGCCTGAAGTGCCATATTGGCGCAATATACTTTAATCGAATCATAAGGAGAGACATAATAACTCAAGTCTCAAAACCCATACCTCAAAACTATAAGGCAAAACACGCTGACGGCGTTGGTCGCAGGCGTCAGTTGTAAACCATTAAACCATAGGAGCGTATATGGGTAACCAAAAATACAACATCAACCGATTCAGCACCAAAAAATACATCGAGAAGACCTGGTCCGGTAACCAATTATAGTTATTAGCGACGGGTGATTTCCCGGTTGATATTTGATGAAAACATCAAATATCCTGATATTGCGAGGTAAGCCATGCTAACCGTGATAAACCAGATCATCGGTAATTCTCTATTGGGCAAGTATGATTTTTCTCCGAGAATTGAAAGCATGGTTATAATGAGGCATATCCCGATCAATCCGCTCAGGATGACGCTTAGCCAACGTGCCCAATTATATCCCATGGCCAGAGCAGTGGAAACAAAGATGAGCGCGGCTAATTTCCATAAGGTAAATGGCAGTTCTTCCTGACTCAAGACTCCAAGCAAGAGAATCGTATTCGTGGTGCCGATTAGCACGAGTAGTATGGCGATGGTGATCACTCGCTTGCGTTTTTTCATGCATGACATGAAATACAGAATCTTACCATAAGTAAATAGGAAAATCGCAGGATGTTATCGCGGTGGAAATCGGCAATTGGAGTCCGCTGTTCATCAGCTATAGTTAGCCAATGCTCCGGGTCTTATTCGTCGATTTTAATTCCTATTTCGCTTCGGTGGAGCAGCAACTGCGCCCCGAGTTGCGCGGGAAGCCGGTGGCGGTGGTGCCGGTGCGGACGGACACCACCTGTTGCATCGCGGCGAGCTATGAGGCCAAGGCGTTCGGGGTGAAAACCGGCACCAATGTGGGCGAGGCCAGGCGGCGGTGCCCGGGGTTGCGGATTGTCGAGGCCCGGCACGGGCATTATGTGCGTTTTCACAATACACTGGTCGAATTGGTGGATTCGCTGCTGCCGGTGGAGCAAGTGCTTTCGATTGACGAGATGGCCGGGATGCTGTTGCCGAAATTCCGCGCGCCTGAGGCTGCGCGCGCGCTGGCGGTGCGCATCAAGCGGGAAATCGCGGCCAGAGTCGGCGAATGTTTGCAGTGCTCGATTGGCATTGCGCCGAACGTGTTTCTGGCCAAAACCGCGTCGGACATGCAGAAACCCGACGGTCTGGTGGTGATTGAGGAACGGGATTTGCCGCAATGCCTGTATGGGCTGGAATTGCGCGACTTGTCGGGCATCGGGCCGCGGATGGAGCAGCGGTTGCGGTCGCGCGGCATCAACTCGGTGCGGGAATTATGCGCGTTGGATCGGCGTGAACTGCGCGTGGCGTGGGGCAGTGTCGAGGGGGAGCGTTATTTTGAGGCGTTGCGCGGGACGGTGCTGCCGGAGCGGGAGACGCAACACCGCAGTATCAGCCAGTCGCACGTGCTGGCGCCGAACTTGCGCAATGACCGGGACGCTTACGCGGTGCTGAGCCGGTTGTTGCAAAAGGCGACGCGGCGGCTGCGGCACGAGGAAATGTTATGCGGCGAGTTGATTGTCAGCATCAAGTATTCCGGCGGGCAAAAATGGGGGGAGGCGCTGACCATGCAGGAAACGGATGATACGCTGGAACTGTTGCGGGCGCTGGAACAATTATGGCGCCGTCGTCCGCGGATGGGGAGCGGCCCGTTGTATGTCGGTCTGGTGCTGGCGCGACTGGTGTGCCGGGGAAATTACACGCCGCAATTGTTCCAGGCTCCGGTCAGGCGCCAGGAGTCGTTGAATCGGGCGCTAGACACTCTGAACGAGCGCTTTGGCCGGCAGGCGGTATATTTTGGCAGCGCGCATGAGGCGCTTGATTCGGCGCCGATGCGAATTGCGTTTAACCGGATTCCTGACCTGGACTGGGAAGGGGATGACCCCGCGCGGCAGGCTCCGGGCGCGCGCTGACGGTGACCTCGATTGATTTGATGATTACCCGCCGGCGCGGGCATTGTCAGCGGTGACCACCGCTAGCCTGGCGGCCACTGCAACGCCCGCCCGCCGAGGACATGGATGTGCAGATGCGGCACCGTTTCCCCGCCGTTGGCGCCATTGTTGATGACAATCCGGTAGCCGTCCGCGGCCAGGCCCTCTTGTCGCGCCACCGCGGCAGCGGCCAGCAATAATCTGCCCAGCAATCCGGCTTCGTCAGCGGGGACTTCGGCGAGGCGGTGAAAACGCTTTTTGGGGATGATCAAAAAATGCGCCGGCGCTTGCGGATTGATGTCACGGAACGCCAGCAGTTCGTCGGTCTCGTGAATGATTTGCGCCGGGATTTCACGGTCGATGATTTTTGCAAAGATGCTCTTGGACATGCCGGTAGTCTGGCGGTTTTTCAAATGATGACGAGATCAATGTCGTCGTGGTGGCAGCCGGCCAGTTTGCGCCGGCAGAACGCGACGATTTCCGCGCTCAGGTCCGCGCAGTCCCCGCCCCAGTGTCCCGCGTGACGCAGCATTTTGACCGCCTGGCGCAAGCCCTCGAGTTTGACGCCACCGACAGCGAGCCAGGCGATTTCCTCCAGACAGGTGTTCAGTCGGTGAAAAAACAGCAGTTCGAACCCGGCCTGCCCGGCCAGCTCCGGCAGATAAATCACCGCGCGCGGGGCGATCAGCGTCAGTTGCCGCGCCACATCCGCGTAACCGCTGTGCCGCAGCGAAGCGCGGATCAACTGCTGCAATTCGCCGGCGGAAATCAGCGTGCCGTGAAATTCCCGGCGCAGATAGCCGAGCAGCACCCCGAGTACATCCGGCGTGCCGGGCCACGCGGCGTAACCGGCGCGCCGGGCGGAGCGGTCAATGGTTTCCGCCAGCCAGCCCGCGGACAAGGGCACCTCGCGCTTGCCTTGCCAACATACCAGGGGAAGGTCTTGCGGAAGGGCAATCATGGCGCGGGGAGGGTCAGGGGTGCAGATTTTGCACTTCCTCGACAAATTCGTTGATATCCTTGAATTTCCGGTACACCGAAGCGAAGCGGACATAGGCCACCTCATCCAGCCGCCGCAGCGCGCGCATGATGGCCTCGCCTATTTCAGTGGTAGGGATTTCACCGTTAAGATGTTTTTCCAGTTCGTCAGTGATTTGGTCGGCGGTGCTTTCCAAGGTTTCGCGGTTGATGGGGCGTTTTTCACAGGCTTTCATCAGGCCGGTGAGGATTTTTTTGCGTTCAAACATCTCGTAACGGCCATCGCGCTTGATGACCCGCAAATCCTCGCGCTCAATTTCCTCGTAGGTGGTGAAACGGTAACCGCACGCGAGACATTCCCGGCGGCGGCGAATGACCGCGCCGTCTTTCAACGGCCGCGAGTCAATAACCCGGTCATCAATGCTATTGCAACGCACACATTTCATACAAGATGTTGAGTTAACCGCAATTTATCCGCCCCCAGCACTGGTGGTCAAGGTAAATGATTTAAGCAATATCAGCGGGTCCGGATTTCCTAACAAAAAAAGCGGAGACATTGCGGTCTCCGCTTTTTTGTTGAACGAAAAAGGTTATTTCTTTTTCTTTACAGCCTTTTTCTTGGGGGCTGCCTTTTTCACCGCCTTTTTGACGGTTTTTTTCACCACTTTTTTCGCGGTTTTCTTTTTAGCTACTGCCATGCCGAATCACCCCCTCTCATACTTGGATGCAAAAACTTTGTTTTTTCCTCGCGGAATGTCTTATGCAATTAAAATTAATTACGGTAATCGTCAATATTATTTTGCGTCCCGCCGCGATATTTTTTTCCTCGATTTTTTCAATATTTCTAATTTTATAAAATATGAATGATAAAATTGATCGAATTTCGTCCCGACTTTGCCTTGGCTAACAATCGGACGAATCAGGAATAATCCCAAAATATGCCGATTCGCGCGCGATTCCGGCCGTCGCTTGATCGCGCCGGTTGATTGGATTGATATTGGTTGATATTAATTAAGTGAGAAATTATATTTGTCCCGCGGCGGGCGGATATTTTTTTCACTCAAGGCTGGCGGCGCAGGTTGGAAGGCAGGATGTTCAGCTCCGCGCGATATTTGGCAACCGTGCGGCGGGCCAGTTCGATGCCCTTTTCTCCCAGGATGCTGACGATTTCGCTGTCTGCCAGCGGCTGGCGGTTGTCCTCGCGGGACACCAAGTCGGCGATGGCGTCCTTGACGCTGGTGTTGGCCAGATTTTGTCCGTCGCTGGTGGTGTAACCCGAGGTGAAAAAGTATTTGATCGGGAATACCCCCCAGGGCGTGGCGACATATTTATTGGCGGCGGCGCGGCTGACCGTGGTTTCATGCACGCCGACCGCGACGGCCACCTGGTTCATGGTCAGCGGTTGCAAGTGGCTGACGCCGTGTTCCAGAAAATCAGTTTGCCGGCGGGCGATTTCATTGAGGACGTTTTCAATGGTTTGCTGGCGCTGATGCAGGCATTTGATCAGGAATTTTCCGGCCCGGAGGCGCTCGCGCAGGTATTCCTTGAGGTCCTGGTCGCGGCCGGTGTCGCCTAGCAGGTCTTTATAGGTATCGCTGATCCTGAGCGATGGCAGCGGCTCGCGGTTCAGTTGCACCACCCAGGTGTCACCTTGCTTGACGAAGTCGGCCTCGGCCTGGACGATATGCTGCGGCTGATCGGCGGCGAACGCGGCGCCGGGACGCGGATTCAGTCCGCTGATGGTCTCGGCGATTTCCCGGATGCGCTCGGGGGTGGTTTGATACCGGCGGGCCAATTCGCTGAAACGTTTGCGGCCGATTTTATCCAGTTCCTCGGTGATCAGAGTGGTGATGAGTGGATCGGCGACGCCCTGGTGACGGAGTTGGATGAGCAGCGATTCCCGCAAATCACGGGCGCCGACGCCGGGCGGGTGGCAACTTTGGATCAGCGTCAGCGCCTGTTCCGCGGTTGGCAAATCGACGCCGGCGCGGCTGGCGATTTCTTCCAGGGGCAGGGTCAGAAAGCCGTTTTCATTCAGGTTGCCGATGATTTCCTCGCCGACCATGAGCAGCGTCTGATTGGCGGTGTCGAGTGTCAGTTGCTGGCGCAGGTGCGCGGACAGTGTTTCGGCGGCAACCTGGGAATCGAAGAAAAAATCGCGCTTTTTTTGCAATTCGCTGCTCGCGGCCTTGCCGGGCTGACTTTGGGAGAAATATTCGCGCCAATCCTCATCCTGCTTTTTCGGCGGCTCCGACTCGGCGTCATGGTCAGCGTCCTCGCGGCGTGCTTCCGGTTCGGGTTCCTGTTCCTCCAGGACGGGATTGCTTTGCAATTCCCGCTGAATCAGCGCGCGGAGTTCCAGCGCGGGAGCCTGCAAAAATTGCAGCGATTGCTGCATCTGCGGAGAAAGTGTCTGGGCAAGTGAAAAATTTTGCTGTAAACCTAATCCAACCATCGATTTAATAATGGAAATGGAGTTTGCATCAATATGCAAGCATAATTCATGCCATAAGTGATGTTATGGATTTTTTACGATTGACAATTTTGGCCAGCGGCAGCGCGGGGAATTGCGCTTTGCTGGAGACGGACGGCACCGCGGTGCTGGTGGATGCCGGCCTGAGCGGCAAAAAAATTGCCGAGGCCCTGGCCTCGGTCGGGAAGGATGTCAAGACGCTGGCCGCGGTGGTGCTGACCCACGAGCATTCCGACCACACCGCGGGGGTGCCGATGCTGGCGAATCGGCTCGGCATTCCGGTCTATGCGAACGCGCTGACCGTGCAGGCGTTGCAGCCGCAGGTGCCGAAGTACCGCGACTGGCGGATTTTCGAGACCGGCGCGGAATTCGCGGTGGGCGGGCTGCGCTTGGAGAGCTTTTCCGTGCCGCATGACGCTTATGATCCCGTGGGGTTTGTCGCGCGCGCGGCGGGACAGGCGGTCGGTTTTTTGACGGACTTGGGCTATCCGACGCGGCTGGTGCTGGACCGGGTGAAAGACGTGAACGCGCTGCTGCTGGAATCGAATTACGATTTGCGAATGCTACGCGCGGATACGAGGCGCCCGTGGCCGACCAAGCAGCGCATCATGGCGCGCCACGGCCATTTGTCCAACGAGGACGCGGCGCGGGTGGCGGCGGAGATCGCCCACGACCGGCTGGCGGCGATTTTCCTCGGCCACAAAAGCGCGGACTGCAACACGCACGAGCTGGCCGTGGCCGCGGTTGACGGTCAGTTGCGCGAGGCCGGCGTGACGCATATTCAATTGTTGCAGACGTTTCAGCAACAGGTTTCCGCGCCGCTGACTTTGGCGGCGGGGTAGGGCGAGGGCGGTTCATCCCGACTTGGAACATTGACCGTCAGCGCGCGCTGGCCCCGTAGTTTGCGATTGCAATTTCACGGTCAGCGGGTAAATCCAGCAGGCATGGTTAGATCTCCCTTATCCAGGACGGCTGTCCGCCAGGCAATTGAACGCAAAGGCGGGGGTCCCATCCCGCTGGTGTTGCACAAATGGTGGGGCAACGGCCTGCGCGAAAAATACGGCGCGGCGCTGGACCGCGTGGCGGCGAATTACCCCGATGATATTTTCACCGCGCATCCCGTCGCGCCGGGGCGCACGGTGTCCGGCACCGCCAATCCCCAGTACCGCTGGGGCCACCGCGCGGATTACAGCAACGCTGCCAGTCACAGCATCGGCGAGGTGGTTGAGTTGTTGCCGGACTGGGCGGAACTGGACGAGTTTCTCGCGGATTTTCCGAACCCGCGCGAACCGGGAAGTTTTGACGGCGTGCAGGCGTCACTGTCAGCGACGGACGGGCGTTACAAGCTGGGCATGTGGTGGCATTTGTTTCACGAGCGATTTTGGATGATTCGCGGGATGGAAAATTTGATGATGGATTACTACGATGAGATGGACCGATTGAAAATCCTCGGGCACCAAGTGCTCGACTACAACAAGGCCATCGTGGACCAGTTTGCCGGGCTGGGATTCGACGCCTTTTTCTCGTCGGACGATTTGGGTCACCAGTCGGGGCTGATGATGTCACCGGAGGTTTTTCAGGAATTGTATTACCCGCTCTACGAGGAACTCGCCGCGCACATCCACGGCCAGGGCATGCATTTTTTCGTGCATTCCTGCGGCAACAACACGGCGCTGATGGACGACTTGATTCGCGCCGGCGTGGACGTGTTCCATCCCATCCAGAAAGGCTGCATGGACGAGCGCGCGACGGCGAAAAATTTCGGCGACCGCATCAGCTTCCTGGCCGGCGCTGACGTTCAGCATCTGCTGCCGGAAGGCACGGTCAGCGAGGTGCGGACGGGCATTCGCGAGTTGATTGACAATCTGGCGCGGCCCGACGGCGGCCTGCTGCTGGCGGCGGGCAACGGCATCATGCCTGACACCCCACTGGAGAATATTGACGCGATGTTATACGAGATGGCGACCTATAAATCCTGAGGTCAGGCTGGCAAACCGGGAATCATCAAGCCGCTG
>JAISDC010000042.1 GCA_031265105.1 Verrucomicrobiales bacterium | reverse complement strand
TCGACGACGGCGACCGCCTTGCGGACGCTGACCATCAACCCGAACGCGGCGTCCGTGTCAGCGCTCGGCAGCGGCACGCGCACGCTGACGGTGGACTCACTGACCGGCCTGACCTTCGGCAACAATCAAGCCTTCAGCGGCGGCACGCTACTGAAGGACGGCGGCGGCGTACTCACGCTGGGCGGCGCGGCGAGCACTTTTTCAAAATTGCAAGTGGAGATGGGCACGGTGCGCGGTTTCCTGAACGGCAACACGACGCTGGGCGGCGGGCCGAGCGTGTTCGGCGCGGGCAACATCAGCGTCAGCGGCGGCGACACGGTGTTGGAAATCACCGGCACGAACAACGCCGACACGCTGACCATCGGCAACAATGCCAACATCAACTTGTCCGGCTACGCCACCTTCAAGCTCAGCGGCGGCGGTTTGGCCTTGGTCGGCGGCACAATTAACTTGAACGGCAACGGCATTCTCGACTACGGGGCGGGCACCGTCACGCTGGGCAACACCGCCATCCTCGGCGCGTCCGCCGAGGGCTTCAACTGCCGCAGCAACCTCATCTTCCCCGCCCACACCGGCAACGCCAACACCGGCAGCTTCCGCTACAACCTCACCAACAGCGGCACGCAAATCCTCAGCCGCGATAACGCCGGCGCAGTCACCGTCAGCGGCACGATGATTAAGACCGGCGCCGGCAACACCGTCATTGACCCGTCCATCACGTCGCTGACCCTGACCCGCGGCTTGCAACTCGACGCCGGCACGCTGACCTTCACCAAGGCCAACCAATACGCCAGCGCGCTGACCTTCACCGGCAACGCGGCCACCGTCAGCCTCGCCGGCTTCAACCAGACCATCGGCGGCGTCACCATCAACGCCGGCGCGTCGGGCATCTTCGCGCTGGGCGGCAACACCAGCACCAGCACCACGCTGGCCTTGGGCACCGTCACCTTGGGCGACACTTCGTCAGTGCTGCGCGTCCGCGATTACACGGACGGCACACTGCTGGCGGGCGCGGCGGATGTGGTCACCACCAGCAGCGCGCTCACCACGCCGCAACTTTCCCAAATCTGGTTTTACGGCTACAACAAGGGCGCGACCCTCACCGGCGGCGAATTAAAACCCGCCGGCGGTTTGCTGGACAGCACGTGGGACGGTCCCCCGACCGGGACCAAATTATGGTTCGACGCGGTGAACTGGGTGGGGGATGACGAGTATGCCATTCCGAATTCAATCGGTGCCATGGCGCAGTTCAATGGCGCGGTCAGCGGAACTTTTTACCAAGATGCCGTGAGTTTGGGTGGCCGGGCGGTCACCGTCGGCGCCATTTCTGAGACGGATATAGGCACTTATTTTTACATTGAAACCGGCACCTTGATATTTGACACCGGGGTGGCCGGGCAGAATGCCCAATTTTTCAGCAATAATGGCGTGGCGCAATTGAGTACGACCTTGGTGTTGAACAGCAATTTGGAGTTTGGCACGGCGGGACAGAGTTCGCTGAGGTTGATCGGCTTGATTACCGGTACCGGCGGGCTTGTTTTTCGCCAGGGTAGTGACACGTCGATTTATCCGAATAACAATACCTTCTCCGGCGGGGTGGATATTTACACCGGCCGGGTAATTTATTTGTACGGCAACAACAGTTCGAGTTATACCGCCGCCAGTTTCCTGGGCACCGGCACGATAACCATTCACGGCGGCGGCCGGATTTCCGGTCGTAATCCCTCAAATTCTTCCTTGCGCCACATGGTGCAGCTCAACAACCCGCTGGTGTTTGACCAGACCATCCCCGGCATGCAGACGCTCTACACTTATGCGACTTACTTCAACTACAGCGGGGACGTGCTCCTGCCTCCCGGCGGCGCGACTATCAACGTGGACAATAACACGACCTCCAGCAATTATTCGAACGACAGCGTGATATTCGGCAGCAACCTCAACTTCACCGGCACCAGCGGGCTGACTTTTAGCGGCGCTTATATCAAACGGATGTACAGCGGCAATCATACCTTTACCGGCGGGCTTACTTTGAACCAAGGCACCCTGTGGATTGCCGCCGGGGCCGCTGACATAGTGGTTGGCGAGTCAAGCCCCGGCAACAATTTCCTTGGCGCCGGTAATGTGAATGTCAGCGGCGGCGCCTCGCTATGGGCGTATACCACCGGAAAAATCATCATCAAGAGCGGCACGCTGAATATTACCAATGCCACCTTTGGTTATTCTGCGGTTCAAGGGACCTGGCTGGATGGCGGCGCGGTAACCGGTGATGGGAATTTACGCGTTGACCAGGACCTGTATTTCAACGGCGGCACCCTCGCGCCCACCGTCAACCTTTATTGGCAAGGCGGCGGTACCAGCCATGTTTATTCGACTGCCAATGACATTTATTCCGGCACCATCCGGGCTGCCCGCGTCATCAAAACGGAATCGGCTGTGAAAGTTCTGGATAGCAGCATCAAGAAAATGGTGCTCACGAACAACATGACTATCAACGGCGGCGCGGTGCGGCTGGGCGCGGATGAACAGTTGACGACCACCACCTTGATTTTGAACGGCGGTGTGTTCGACACCGCCGGCTTCACCAACAGCGGCATCGCCTACCTGGCTGTGGGCGCTGGCGGCGGCATTTTGCTACTGGGTGACGACGGCGGGTTGCAATTCACCAACGCCAGCAGCAGTTGGTTGCCCACCGGCTTGCTGACCATCGCCAGCGACAACCAAGGCTGGGTGGCCAGCGGCACGGGCGCCTATGTGCGGTTCATCAATGACGTGTCGCTGACGCTGACCGCGGCCATGCTGCAAAACATCGGCTTCACCGGCTTTGAACGCGGCGCGGAGGTGACGCGCGGCACGGACAACTTGTACTATCTGCTGCCCACCGGCGGGCTGACCAGCGAATGGAGCGGCGCGGGTTTGGCCGACCAAGTGAACTGGGGCACCGCCGGCAACTGGCTGGATAACACGGTGCCGGACGCCGCCGGCGCCAGCGCGACGTTCCGCGACCAGGACGCGCAACTGTCCGGCAAAATCGTCAACATCAGCGGCGCGTACACGGTCGGCAAATTGGACCTCGCGTCCAGCGCGGACTTTGTCCTCGGCGGCTCGGGCACGCTGATATTCAACAACAGCGGCAGCAACGCCCAGGTGACCACCGGTGGCCGGCAAAAATACTTTGCCGCCGCGTGGCGTTTGGATTCGGACACGGACTTGCGGGTGACCTTTCCCGATTACACGGTGACCACGGTGTTGGCCAACGCCATCAGCGGCACCGGCAATCTGCGGTTGGTGGGCACCGGTTATTCCGTCACTTTGCGCGGCAATAATTCCGCGTGGAGCGGTGATTTCATCTGGGATGACGCGGTGCGTATCCGACTGGACAGCACGGCGCCGACCATCAGCGGCTCGGGCAAATTCTACATCGGCGACACGGGCAGCGTGAAGACTTACACGCTTGAGGCTACCGGCGGCGGGCGCGTGCTGAACGCGCCGGGCGGCTGGGTGTTGAACGGCCACCTGGCTACCGGTATGACGCCAAACTCGTTTTATTACAACCTGACCATCAACGGCTCCGGCTCACTGTCAGCGGGCCAGCACACCATCGCGTCCAACTGGAACAGCCTCAGCTCCATTCCGGTGCTGACGTTCAGCAACACCATCAGCGGCCCCGGCGGCATTACCACGGCGGGGGTCGGGCGCATCTCGTTCCTGTCCTCGAACGATTACACGGGGGATTTTATTTGGGACGGCAATACGATTATCACCCTGGGTGCTGACGATGCGCTGGGCAAGGGGACTTTTCAAATTAATTCCGCCAGTAGCGGTTATACGAATACGTGGAATGTCGCCCCGGCTGGCGGCGTTAAATTATCCAACAAGCTGGAGATTCCCGCTGGCAGTCACATCATTTATTTCAATGGCGGCCCGCTGTGGCTGGATTCCGACAGTTCGGCGGTGGGGAGCAGTGTGCTGTCGGGCACGCTGGCCTTTCGTACCGGCACGGTCATTTTCGGTAAGAAACTGGTGCTGACCGGCACGGGCGCTTATGGCATGGGTGGTTCTGATAGTCAGCAGGAATACTGGCTGGGTGAGAATAATACGTTTTCTGGCGGCTACCGGTCTAACCAGCATGCCAACGCTAACATTGTCATCGGCGCGAGTTCCACCAAGGATGCGGACGGCAATGTGCTGCGCGGTCCCATCGGCACGGGCACGCTGACGATGAACGGCCAGCCGCTGGCGGTGTATAGCGATGCCGCCGCGGTCACGGCGCAGCGGTTGTCCAATCCGATTGTAATTAGTTCCAATGCCGGCGTGACGTTCAACGGCGGACGCGCGGCGACCGGCATGGCGGCCAATTATGCCACCACTTTGATTTTGGACACGGGGACGATTCAGTTGTTATCGGGCGCGGATACCAGCTTTAATATTACGTCGGGCAGCTTGGTGCTGGAGTCGCGCCTCATGGACGGCGCGGTGCCGGGCCAGCTCATCAAGAACGGCGCCGGTACGCTGGAGTTGACCAACGCGGCCAATCAGTTGACCGCCGGTATCGAGGCGCGGGCGGGGCTGGTGTTGATTCAGCCGGCGGCGGCGGACTTTGTTTTTGGCGCGGGTTATACCACGCCGTTCGGCAGCGGTACGCTGGTGACGCGCACGGTGACGGGTGACGGTACCGCCGGCGCGTTCCAAGTGAACGCGGTCAGCGGCGGCACGGTGACGCTGACGGGGAGCAACAGTTTTGTGTTGAACGACAACGGGCGGCTCATCGTCAGCGGCAGCAACATCACCACGGTGCTGGCCAGCGGCGGGTATCTGGTTTCCACGGACACGGCGGGTCAGGAAGGCTCCATCGTGGCGGACTTGGTGAAGACGACGAACTACACGCTGGGGGTGAAGATGGCGGCGCAGAACTGGCAGCTGGGCGCCGGCTCGGTGCACTTGGCGCGGGCGAAGCTGTCCTACAGCGCCGGCACGATTACGTTCCAGGCGGGGAGCCGGTTGAACGTGAATCATAACGTGCAAACGCTGTCGAACATCGTGGTGGACGGCAACGCGACGATCGACGTGTCCGGCGGCCTGCCGAGCAATCCGGTGATCGTGACCATCGGCAGCGTGACGGTGAACGCGGGCCTGCTGACCTTCGCGGGCTGGGCTGGGGACATCCCGACGGGCAAGGGTTCGACCATCGTGCAAAGCACGCTGACGGTGGGCACGGTGGTGCACGGGGTGAGCCTGGACAGCGGCATCGAGCAGGCGATTGTGCGGCGGAACATCGACGGGGTGAACGTGCTCATCCCGTATGATTTGATTTTCACCTGGGACGGGCAGGCGGGCAACAACCTGTGGGAGGTGAAAGACTGGAGCAAGAACGGGACGCACAGCGACATTGAGCAGCCCGACGGGGTGACGGCGACGGCGATTTTCGACACGACCGCGGCGAACCTCTCCGGCCAGACCGTCAACCTGAGCGACAACCGGCGGGTGGGCACGCTGAACTTCACCGGCGCGACGAAGGTGAACTACACCCTCAGCGGCGCGGGCTACTCAATCTTGCTGGACAGCGGCGTGAGCGGGGCGGAGACGTTCATCACCAACGACGGGGCGAGCGATGTCACCTTGAACACGAATTTCCAACTGGTCTATTACGCGCCCGACGGCGAGAACCTGCAAATCACGCAGAACGGGTCGGGAAATTTGTTCTTCAACGGCCAAATCAGCGGCCCGGACTCGACGGTGACGGTCAGCGGCAGCGGGGCCGGGGCGGTCATCTTCAGCGGCAACAACACCTTCTCGAAGGAATTTATCCTGAGCAGCGGCCTCGTGTGGCTGGGCGCGAACAGCGGCGTGGGCAACGGCCCCTTGGGCGGCGGCCTGGTGAC